>DAIDGW010000013.1 GCA_027452245.1 Acidobacteriaceae bacterium | reverse complement strand
ATCCCGGAAAGCTGCTGCCGGTCCTTCTTCTTCAACTGAACATGCACCCGATGGTAGCTTTGCATGTCCCTACTATGCGGCCATTCCCGTCGCTATAACAGTGACTGATAAGGTACATCTTTATACGGTCATAGACCTAGGTTGCGTGTGATTTAGTGATCGAGTTGACGACGCGTCGCTTCCAGTCTCTTAGCAAGTTGTTCTTCGCTGGGCAACGCCAATTGAAACTCACGCGCGAGGACTTGGTTCCCCAAGTTGCCTAGAACCCATCTCATGTGCGCCGTGAAAGGCGCTGGTCAACAGTGGGTGCAAGTCCCACCCGGGAACTGGATCGCTCCACCCGGTAGCAATCGAAGCGGCGGTGAAGGCAACGAAGCCGTCGGAGCCTTCGGTGTAGAGGGTCGCGTAGGCGACTTGGCGAGTCTGTAGGCCGTAAGGACCTAAACGCTGTGCAGGCCTCGAAACGTTCGATGCAGGAGCTGACACGTCATGAGTCGTGGGAAAGCCGAAGCGGACAAGGGGATACGAGCGATCAGCCCTTTCCGTCCTGCCGGGGTATTGGCGACGGCATGCAGGCAAAGGGGACCAGACGCAACACGGGAAGCCCCAGCGGTGATTGCCGTATGGATCAACCGGAATCTCGTGAGAGACAGGCCGGGCCGTTTGGGGTCTCGGGGAGGCTCATAGTACCGAAGAAGCCGGGTAATGCCGGGGGAGGGAAGGAGTCTCAGTTGGAAGTAAACGCAAGAAGTGACGAAGACGGAGGGATTGGCTTGTGAGCCTAACAACCCCGGAAAGCGTTCAGAAGTTACAGGCGGCGTTGCATGACAGAGCGAAGAAATCGCCTGATTTTCGTTTCTATGCGCTGTATGACAAGGTGTACCGAAGCGACGTGCTGACATTTGCCTATGCATGCTCGAAAGCCAATGGCGGAGCAGCCGGGGTGGATGGACAAACGTTCGAGGATATCGAGGCATACGGCATGGAACGGTGGTTGGACGAACTGACGCAAGAACTGAAGAGTCAAACTTATCGACCACTCCCCGTGCGGCGGGTCTGGATACCGAAGCCGGACGGGAAGACGCAGCGGCCGTTAGGTGTGCCCGCTATCCGGGACCGTGTCCCGATGATGGCGGCGGTTCTGGTTCTCGACCCCATTTTCGAGGCCGATCTCCAGCCCGAACAGTATGCCTATCGGCGCGACCGCAGCGCACTGGACGCGGTACGCCACGTCCATAAGCTGATCAACACCGGACATGTCGAAATCGTTGATGCAGATCTTGCCTCGTATTTCGATTCTCTTCCGCATGCCGAGCTTCTAAAGTCGGTGGCTCGCCGGGTTGTCGATGGCGCCATGCTTCATCTGATCAAGATGTGGCTGACAGCGCCGGTCGAGGAAACGGATGAGAAGGGAAGAAAGCATTGGAATACGCGCAATCGGGAAGAAGGTCGGGGATCACCTCAGGGCTCTCCGATCAGCCCGCTGCTCAGCAATCTCTACATGCGCCGGTTCGTGTTGGGGTGGAAGAAACTCGGGCACGAGCGACGTCTTGGGGCGTCCATAGTCAACTACGCTGATGATCTGGTGATCTGCTGCCGGGGCCGGGGTGAAGAAGCTCTGGCCGCGATGCGAGTCATCATGACGAAGCTGAAGCTGACGGTGAACGAAACCAAGACGCGGGTCGCCAAGCTGCCGGAAGAGAGGTTCGATTTTCTGGGATACACGTTTGGCCGATGCTATTCGCCGAAGACGGGACGAGCCTACCTGGGCACGGTGCCGTCAAAGAAGCGCGTCATGCGTATCTGTGCGGCGATCAGCACCGAGACCGGACAGACCAAGCTCCCGCTGGAACTGGAGAAGGTTGTGGAAACGCTCAATCGGATCATGATCGGTTGGGCTAACTACTTCTGTCTCGGCCCAGTCAGCAAAGCCTATCGGGCAATAGAACACCATGCCCGCCGGAGGCTTCGTCAGTGGCTGTGCAGAAAGCACCAACTTAAGTGGCCGGCGATCCACCGTTTTCCGGATCGCTACATCGACCACCAACTTGGTCTGGTCCGGCTCTCACGGCGGACAGCCAGCTTTTCGTGGGCGAAGTCGTGACGCTTCCTCCGTGAGCCGGATGCGGGAAATCCGCATGTCCAGGTTCGACGAGCGGGATGTGGAAACGGAGCACGGAGCGGGCTAATGAGGCACCGGCAGACGAAAGGGCCGGAAACGGCTAGGCGGCTTCTAAACCACCGCGCCACATCTCGACTCTCCAAACATTTCCAGTGGAGATTTCTGCGAAACTGGATTTGCTCAAGGCGTCTCCGCGGACTTGGATGGCAGGCCGTTGGGAACTGACAGATGAACAGTGGGAGTTGGTAGAGCCGATCCTTCGCCCTCGGCGGCGTGAGGACAACCGCGGCCGTCCTTGGCACGACACGCGGGCAGTGCTGAACGGCGTGCTGTGGATTCTCGGCAGTGGCGTGCAGCGGGCTGAGATGCCGGCCAAGTATCCGCCTTACCAGACCTGCCATCGCCGTTTTCAGCAGTGGGTTCGGGAGGGCAGGCTGGTTGAGGTGCTGCGACTGCTGGCAAGGCAACTGCATGAGCGAAAAGCAGAATCGCTGTCAGATGGGCGACAGGATCAGCCGGTTTTCGCCTTAAGATCCGCCTCCTAAAAATGTAGTCAATTCTGTCGTCAGCCCATTTCAAAATCGGTCATAATCGGGGATGTACCGATAGCAATCCGCGAATGGGAGGTGGAGAGGGAACAGCAACCGAGCAGATCGTGGGCGATGCCAAAAGTCCTTCATTTTTCAGCGTTTAATTGACCGATTCAACTGTCTTTGCTATAAAGGGTTAACGAAGCGCGTCCCTCAAAACGTGCTCCATCAGGCGATCCTGAGTAGCTCAATGGCAGAGCATTCGGCTGTTAACCGAAGGGTTGTAGGTTCGAGTCCTACCTGAGGAGCCAATCTATATTTAAAATCAATAATTTAAAAGCGCATCCGATCAAAATGCCATCACGGATACCATCAAAAGTTTTTGTGACTGACACGTCTTCGGCGGGACGCAACGCGCATGCCAGGAATGCTGCGACGCCCTCTACCCAGTCTTCCGTTCCCGTAGCGGGCAAGTTGCTGGAGTTCACCGTAATGGCTCAGTCCCTTCGTTAAGGACTTCGAGATAGCGGCGGTAGACGAAGAGGCGGTGTCGCTCGCGGCCAGTGGTCTCTTCGACTATTCCGAGGTCGATCATGTGCCCAGCGACTTCGCAACCGTTGGAGCGGAGATGCCAATCCGCTTTGCCGTGGATGGGATTGCAATGATCGGGTTTCGCTGCATGTGCTGGAAGACGCGCAGCACGGAAGCGGCGCGTCTGCCGAGTGTCTCGATCTTTTTCTGATCTCGGTTGAAAAGGTCTAAAATCTCTTGGGCTGCTTTGGCAGCTAGGTCGGCGGTGTCGTGCACGCCTATCAGGAAGAAATCGAGCCAGGCTTCCCAATCGCCCTTGGTTCGTACCCGATCGAGCAATTCGTAGTATGCCGCTCGATTGGTTTTGAAATAGAGGCTGAGGTAGAGGATCGGCTCTCGTAGTGCGCTCTCTGCGCAAAGCAAGAACGTAATCAGGAGCCGCCCGAGTCTTCCGTTGCCGTCCAGAAATGGGTGAATGGTCTCAAACTGCACGTGCACAGGGCCAGTTCGAATGAGCAACGGTAGCGGGCCACATCCTGACGATCACGGGGATAATGCCGCTTCTGCTCGACGCGCAGCATGTACTGTGCCGGCGTGGATTCGTGATGCACGTCGAGCGCGTCAATCTCGGCGCCATGTGCGAGGAGGAATGCCGCAATGTCAACGGTGGACGCGAAATGCAGCGGCGTCTGTCCGTCTCCGCCTCGCGCATGCACGGCTTCCGGATCCGCCGCTACCAAATCAGTTGGTTCAGGAAGCTTCCCCAGGCGGGCTGCGGCATGTGCGTCGATTACCGCGCCGCGCTCAACGAGGAAGTCCACAAGGGCAGGGTCGCAATCGTCGAGCACTCCGTAGCCGCCCGCCCACCACTGGGTTCGGCTGCCGGGATTGCGACGTCTTCGCCTGCCTGGAGTCTGATCTTGAGACAGCGCCTTCAGGTAGAGACGCAGAAGCACGGTCGGCATGAGAGCTTCGGTGGAGTCTGGATTCCTCCGAAAGGTGGAGACGCGGGCAACGCCTCCATCTATAGACGCACGTGCGTGTACTACAGAGGCAGTATGATCGGCCGTACGCGTCGTTACGCTTTTGGCGCGTACACTGAATGACAAACAGATCCCCTGGAGGCGCTAAGAATGGACCACTACGTAGAGCGCGTGGTTGACCTCACCGACCCAGAAGCAAATCAGATCTTCAACATTACGGTGCAGGAAGCGCGAGCGCGTCTGCATTCGGGAAATGCCGATGCTGTGCGGACGATCCACGGATCGTTTGCGCTAGTTGCGCGCGAGGGCAAGACTGTGAAAATGGCCCGTTCGCTCGACCGGCCTTTGCGGTACTTTCTGGCGAAGCGCCAGGAAGGCCCCGTTCTGATTGTGGCGCCACGCATTGACGCAATTTACAACTGGCTCAAAGGCGAAGGCCTGGAGGGGCAGTTTCATCCCAGCTATACGCGCATGGTGCCAGCTCACTACATTGTGGAGCTTCAACTGATTGGCTGCCCGGATCCCGATCCAACTTACACGCGATTTTTTACGCCGGTCTCTGGCTCGCTCTCGACCGAATTGGACGAGATTGGAAAGGCCTATATCGGCGCGCTTGCAGACGAAACTTCGCAGTGGCTGCAGCGCGTGCCTGCACAGGAGCCGATCGGCGTCTGCTTTTCGGGCGGCATCGACAGCGGCAGTGTCTTTTTGACGACCTATTTCGTGATGCAGCGGTTGGGCATGAGTCTGAGCCGGCTCAAAGCTTTCGTGCTCGATCTGGGTCGCGGACCGGATGTGGGGCAGGCGCGGGCGTTTCTCGATGCGCTCGGGATGGGGTTGTTCCTGGAGCCGATTGAGATGGACCCAGCGCGCTTGAACACAGATGAAACCATCCGCATCGTGGAAGATTACAAGTTGCTCGACGTGGAATCTGCGACGATGGCGGTGGCGCTTTGCCGCGGTATCCGCGAGCGGTACCCGGAATGGAAGTATCTGCTCGACGGAGATGGCGGCGACGAGAACCTGAAGGACTATCCGATTGAAGAAAATCCGGAACTGACGATTCGCAGCGTGGTCAATAACGTGATGCTCTACCAGGAGGGATGGGGTGTCGGGAAGATCAAGCATTCGCTGACCTACAGCGGCGGCTTGAGCCGCTCTTACACACGCACCTATGCACCGGCGCATTTCTTTGGCTTTTCAGGTTTCAGCCCTTACACGCGGCCGGATGTGGTCGCGGTCGGAGAAGCGATTCCGTTCGTCAGGCTCACCGATTACAGCGTGGAGAAGCTCTATGCGCTCAAAGGCGATATCGTTGCTCGCGGAATCGCAACGGTCACAGGAATAAAAATGCCAGTGTTTCCGAAGCGGCGCTTCCAGCATGGAGCCATTACAAAAGATGCTCTGAAAAGCCGTTTGCCGTGGCGGGAAGCGGAGTATCGGCGACAGTTCTTGTCGATGTATCTCTGAGGCTAGCTAATGTGACGTTCGTGTATCCAGAAAGCGCGGTAGAGAGGGACAGGTGGATTCTGGCCCAGCGGCCGGAACGCACGGCCGTGAGCGACCGCGAGCCATACGCATACTTTGTCGAAGATGAATGCGGGGCGGATGGGCAGATTGCGCCTGTGGGCACGATTTTTTTGAGCAATCGGGAATGCCCTTTTCACTGTACGATGTGCGATCTGTGGCGCAATACCCTCACGAAGACGGTCCCGACCGGAGCAATTCCGGCGCAGATTGACTTTGGATTGCGGCGGCTTGAGGCCGCGCGCACAGTGAAGCTGTATAACGGCGGAAGCTTCTTCGATCCTCACGCGCTTCCCCCCGCGGATTACGCAGCGATCGCAGCGCTCGTGCGCAAATATGACCGCGTAATTGTGGAATGTCACCCCGCATTTCTGGGCGAGCGATGCGTTGCGTTTCGCGATCTGCTCGCGGGGCGACTCGAAGTGGCTATGGGACTGGAGACCGCACATCCGGACGTTCTGGAGAAGTTGAACAAACACATGACGCTCGACCAGTTCGCCGCGGCCGCGGATTTCTTGCGCGGAAACGACATCGACCTGCGCGCCTTCATCCTGGTGCAGCCGCCCTTCATGAAAGCGGAAGAATCACTGCACTGGGCGAAGCGGTCGCTGGATATTGCATTTGAGTGCGGGGCGAAGGCGGCCACTCTGATTCCAACCCGTGGCGGGAACGGCGCGATGGAAGCTCTCGCCGAAGCCGGATTGTTCGTTGCACCGGACTTGAGAAAGCTCGAAGCTGCCGCGGAATATGGTGTGGGGCTGCGCCGCGGACGTGTTTTCGCTGATTTGTGGGATGTTAAGCAGGACGGCGAATGTGTGCATTGCTTCGACGTACGAGTGCAGCGGCTGCGCGAGATGAATCTCCGGCAAACACTTCCACCTGCGTTACACTGTGATACCTGTAACCGCCAAAGCCTGGAGGCGAGTTGATGGAGCGCTTCGATATTGCGGTGGTTGGCTCGGGCTTCGCTGGATCGCTGATGGCTATGATTGCCAGGCGAGTTGGATTGCGCGCCATCTTGTTGGAGCGCGGCCGGCACCCACGCATGGCTATCGGAGAATCCTCTACTCCGCTATCGAATCTTCTGCTGGAAGAACTGTCGGATCGTTACAGCTTTCCAGGGATTCGACCCCTGAGCAAATGGGGAACCTGGAGAAGGAGTCGTCCAGATCTCGCATGCGGACTGAAGCGCGGCTTCAGCTTCTTCCATCATTCAGTGGGAGGAGCCGGTCCTATCGCGCATGAGAATCAGTTACTGGTGGCGGCGAGCCCACAGGATGCGATTGCCGATACGCACTGGTATCGCGCGGATTTTGATGCCTATCTGGTTGGTGAAGCGCAAGGATTGGGTGTCGTGTACCTGGACGAGATCGAACTGTCTACTGCCATCGAAGGCAAGCATGGCCTGCGGTTGATTGGCTCGCGCAAGGGACGAGCGATCGAGATTGCGGCGCGCTTTGTGGTGGATGCGTCGGGGCCGCACGGGTTTCTGCATCGCGCCTTGGGATTGGGCCGGCGCGATTTGCCGCAGATGCCGTCCAATGCAGCGCTCTACAGCCACTTCTCCGGCGCGCAAAGGCTCGAAGACCTGGGCGGCATTGTGCTCGAAGAGGCGCCCCCTTATCCGATCGACGACGCTGCGGTGCATCACGTTTTCGAGGGAGGATGGATCTGGGTTCTGCATTTTTCAAATGGTCTTACCAGCGCAGGTATCGCCGCCACAAATGCGCTTGCGCAGGAACTGCGCTTAGCGGAAGGCGAGCAGGGGTGGCAACGCGTTCTCCAGCGTCTCCCGCTGCTGCGCGACCAGTTTGCGCACGCAACGCCGGTGCTGCCTTTCCGGTACATACCTCAACTTGGGTTTCGATCTTCAAGGATTACTGGAGAAAGGTGGGCGCTGTTGCCTTCTGCCTCCGGCTTTGTGGATCCGCTTCTTTCCACGGGGTTTCCACTCACACTACTGGGCGTCATGCGCCTCGCTGAGATCCTTGAGCGCAACTGGGAATCTCCCGATTTCGCGAACGGGCTTGAGGAGTACGCGGCACGGACTGACGCAGAACTGACGGCAACGGCCCGACTGATCGGCGCACTCTATGCGAACTTAGGAAACTTCCCGGTTTTCTCGGCGCTGTCATTGCTCTACTTTGCGGCGGCAAGTTATGCGGAGAGCGCCCGGCGCCTGGGAAGACCGGAACTCGCGTCCTCTTTCCTGTTGCACGATCACCCGAACTTTGGCCCTCATTGCGCGCGCGTGCTGGAACAGGCGCGCTTGGCACGGGGAGACGCCGATTCCGAAGCGATCATCGAAGAGGCTTTTAAGGTGATTGAGCCGATTGACGTGGCTGGGCTATCAAACCGTGCGCGGCATGGCTGGTATCCGGTGGACGCGCAGGACCTGCTGAAGGCGGCTCACAAAATGCATGCGAGCCGCGGTGAAGTCTTACAGATGCTGAAGCACTGTGGATTCAATGCATTGACTTCTTCGCAGGCGTGAACTGAATCCGCTGGGCAGCAACGACACCCGACCCTTCCTTGACGACAAGAAACTGATCGGGGTGAATGTCAGTAACGGTTTCCTTTCGCCCGCTCGGCCAGCGGATATTGAGACTCACTCGCCTGGATGGGTCCGGCGTGCCGAGGCCGAACGTAAGCGGCAGTTCACTCTGCGAGAGATAACTGGATCCGCTCTTCACCATTTCACTGATGCGTTGGCCCGTTGATGTGCCGACCAGGACCCGTGCTCCGATAGCATCGCGATTGGATCGTGTGCCGATCAACTTTACCCGCAACATGTCGTTCTGGTTAGCGCCATCATTGCGCAACAGGCGAGCGGGGCCGTTACTCGTGGTGATTACCAGGTCCAGGTCGCCGTCATTATCGATATCTCCGTAGGCTGCGCCACGACCGACAATCGGTTCACGCAAGGACGCGCCCACCATATTCGAAACATCATCGAATGTTCCATGGCCGACGTTGCGGAACAGGAGCGGCGTTTCGGCATAAGAGATTGATGGCTGCACCACCCGGACATCGTCTGCGACATGGCCGTTGACCGCGAAGATGTCCGGTAGTCCGTCGAGATTGTAGTCGAAGAAGAACACGCCGAACGTTAGCGACCTTGCCGAAGGTAGAGCAACGCCGGCATCTGGCGCTACATTCGTGAACAACCCCTGCCCGTCGTTGTGGTAAAGCGCAATGCTTTCATTCGTGAAGTTGCCAATCACGAGGCTTTGATTTCCGGAGTTGTCATAGTCGGCGGCATCTGTGCCCATACCCGCGCGCGTCTTGCCAGCATCACTATACGCCACGCCGGCACTAACGCCGGACTCGGTAAACGTTCCGTGGTGATCGTTATGGTACAGCTTGTCGGGCTGGGTGTCATTCGTGATGAGCAGATCGAGCCAGCCGTCATTGTCGTAGTCGAGGAGAGCAATGCCGAGGGCCTTGTCTGTGGAGTCATTTAACCCCGATGCGGCAGTGACGTCTTTGAAACGCCCGTGCCCCAGGTTGTGATAGAGCGTGACGCTTTCGCCTTTGTAGAGCTCGGGTGTGCAATAGGATTTGTGAATTTCATCAAGTGTGCAAAACTTGTCATTGGCAGGTGACCAGTCGACGTAATGATCCACAATGAGGTCAAGCTTGCCATCGTTGTCATAGTCGAACCACGCCGCGCTTGTCGAGAATCCTGAAGAACCAACTCCTGCCTGCGCAGTCATCTCTTTGAACTGGCCATCCCCGAGGTTCCGGAAAAGATGGTTGTGGTCGAGGGCTGTAATGTAGATATCGTCGTTACCGTCGTTGTCATAATCGCCGACAGAGCAGCCCAGACCGTACATCTCAACGTCAAGGCCAGCTTCCTTGGTGACGTCCGTAAAGCTTCCGTCGTGGTTGTTGCGATAGAGAGCGGGGTAGGACTTGTGATTGCCGTGGCCGGGCCAGTCCATGGAGTTGACGAAGAGAATGTCCTGCCATCCGTCATTGTTGTAGTCGATGAAGCACACACCGCTCCCCATTGTCTCGGGGAGATATTTCTTGCCAAAGGCTCCGCTATTCCGCGCAAAGCGGATTCCTGCCTGTGCCGTGACGTCGGTGAAGTGAATTGGCCCAGAGGGCCGGGCTGCAACAACAGTGGACACCGCCTCCTGCATAGATCGTGCCGGCTTCTGCCGGGGTGCTGGTTGGTCACTGGGAACATGTGCCGATTTGCAGCCGGCGGTCAGTAAGGCGGTTGCGAGCAGAAGACACAGCGCAGCTTTTTGGAGCCGAGAGATCAAGAGCATTCCTTCAGGGCAGAGTTTGCGGCGATGAGCCGGATACAGTAGGAAGAGCCGGAGCTTCAATCGAGCGAGACGCTGCATGGCGGGAATCACGCCACATCTCGATCAGCATTGCGATCGGCCCAACCCAGAAGAGAGCATACAACTCCGCATAGATGCTTTGATCGAAGCGGAAGAACATCTCGAGGAGCGCCACGAAGAAGACCACGATGCACTGCCCCTTCTTCGACCTCACGGTGGTTTTCGGATCGGTAATCATGAAGAAGATGAAGAGCTGGTACTCCGGTCCCGTGATGGGTGAAACCTCAGAGAGCCATGGCTCGTGAATGATCCACGAGCGCACGATCGCCAGGACCAGGAATGAGATCACGTAGGTAAAGCTGATGTGGAAGCGACGCAGACGCCAGACAATCACCGAGCCGAGCACCCAGATCACCACCATTGACGCCATGTTGTTGCCCCACTGGATACTGAGCATCGCCGCGCTTGCGGGCAACAAGAAAAGAACCAGACTAATGCCGAAATTAGAGGGATTGAACAAGTGGCGGCCCCTGCAGCGAATCACATATTTTGATGTGATGGCGAGCGCGGCAGCAACCGCATACGGCCAGAAGGCAGGCGAGCGCACGAGAATGCCGACGCTGATCCCGGTGATATAAGCGCTGGCCATGTTAAGCCACTTGCCCAAAAAGATGCGCCCCATGATCATTTCTGTGGCAATCGATGTGCAAATGGCCAGCAGCGTGCGCTCATAGCTCTCGAGGATTCCGAATGAGAGCTGACCGACCAGCAGAATGAGAGTGATAAACACCGGCGGCATATAGCGGTTGTCGAGCGAGAGCCACTTCTTCCATTGCGTCGTCTGCGGTGCTTTCGGTGCAGTGATGGCGACATGCTGGCTCATTGTGCCTCCTTCACTTGATAAAGCTGATCGGGTGAGAGGTGCTCCAGCGTCTGAACAATCCCCGACGGCCACCGGATCACAGCCTTCTCAAGCCCCGGGGCTTTACCGAGACCGAAATGCACACTAAGGTCGTTTTGCGCGGCAAATCCTGTGCCCGCCGCCACCTGCTGGAGTTGCTCTTTCCCATTCCAATAGAGTGTGACCTCCGCGCCGATCGCATCGCGGTTGCTCTTTGTGCCTTCGAGATGGAACTCGATCCACTTCTCCCCCGGATCAACATGGTTCCTGTAGATCAATAGCGGACCGCCCTGATTCGCGACAATCACATCGAGTGCCCCGTTGTTCCACAGGTCGCCCACTGCCACAGCCCTTCCATCGTGGGTGTCGGTCACGCCCACACTGTGCGCAATGTCTTCGAACTGACCGACTCCATCGTTGATCCACACGCGCTTCTGCTGGTAGCCAGACAGGCTGCGTCCATCGAACGCCGGCCAATTTTTCGCATCCTGGATGATGGTGCTGTTTCCTGCCGTAACTTTGGCGAAATCGTACCAGTAGCTACGATTGCGATCCGCCGAGATATAGCCGTTGGTGAGAAAGAGATCGAGATTGCCATCATTATTCAAGTCGCCGAACTGCGCGCCAAAGCTCCAGCCGCCCAACTCAACGCCGATCGAGTTGGCCATATTGGCATAGTGAAGTCCAGAGCCCCTCCCGCCCTCCTGCGGCACCCACAGATTGTTGCCTTGGATAAGAACCCCGGCCTCGGAAATGTTGGACACATAGATAGAGTATTCGGACTGGTTGAAGATATCACCGAAGGCAACATTCATACCGCTTTTAGGAGAGAAGCCAACGCCAACATCCCTTCCGACTTCACGGAATCGTTTGCCGTCATTCAGGTAAAGCTCGGAAACACCATAATCATTCGCGATAAACAAGTCAGGATGGCCAGTACCGGTGAAATCGGCAGCGCCGCAGGCAAGCGCCCACCGGCGGCTCTTGATGCCAAGCGTCGCGCTTACTTCTTCGAACTTGCCGTTACCGAGATTGTGGAAGAGATATTTGCGGCCGCCGTTCTGCGCGTACTCGAAGCTTTCGGGCATAATCTTAGTAGTCTTCAAGTGCCACAGATCGATGTTCTCGTTGTAATAGCCGCCGACAAAGAGATCGAGCTTACCGTCGCTGTCGTAATCGAACCACAGCGCAGTGTTGGCGTTCATCCACGCGGGAAGGCCCGCATGCGCAGAGACATCAGTAAAGCCGTGCCCATGGTCGTTGTGGAAGAGCATCGGCTTGCCCCACTTAATCAGGAACAGATCAGGATAGCCATCGTTGTCGTAGTCTCCCCACACTGCACCCATGGACACGCCGGTGCCGGCTTGATTCACGTCGGCAATGCCAAGCTGTGGCGCTACGTCGGTGAACGTTCCATCGTGATTGTTTTGGAAGAGTGCGTTCTTACTGCCCTGTCGGCTATTCGTCACATAGAAGTCGGGCCAGCCGTCGTGGTTGTAGTCGACGATCGAAACCGATGCGCCCATGGACGCGACCTCGGGCATGATCCCTGCAAGCTGTGCATCGAGCACTGGCGCCTGATGTGTGAAGTGGACACCCGCCTGGGCAGAGTCTTCCGTCAAATAAAAGCCGTAGCGCCGCAGCGCAACTCGCAGGTCAATCTGCGTTCCGGACATGTCAGGCCGTGAAGTTCTATGCGTCAGGATAAAAGGGACCGCAATCAGTCCGACAAAGAACAGATAGAGAACGATTCGTGCAATGGGCCCGGGCTTCATCGTTTAATTGCGCTCCGCAATGCATCTTCAAACTGGTCAGGCGTTACATAACGCGTCTGATAGTTTTGCCAGTCCTCTGGATGATGACGATAGACCCACTCGTCTTCCAAAGGCGCGGGGGGGGTGTTGTACACGTGGCGTGCGTGGTAGGGGAGTGGACGAACTGTCGCCGAATCCAGGGAGTTGTAGTCACCGTCTTTCACCCAGCCGTCGCCAGCGAAAACGTAATCGCGCACCCAGCCAGAGGGCGGCGGCTTAAGCGCTGTGAAGCGCAACGCAAGCTCGTCTCCTGCGTTCATGATGACGTAGCGATCATCGACTTTGCTCAGCAGCGGCCGGACATTCCCAAAACGCGTGTAATAACCCGTGAGATCGCGCCAAATCTGCGTCGTGGCCATCAGGTGGTTGTAGTCGGGAATCTCGGGCGACGAGGCGTTCGCCTGATGAATCATCGAGTAGCCGCGGTAATGCAGGTCCGCATAAGTCGGCGCCAGGTGTGTGATTTTCAGGGGCGTGTTCGGCAGGCCTTGCGCCCACTCAATTTGATCCCAATAGACTTCGAGATTCGTGCTGAGTCGAATTCTGTACGGCTGGCCGGGCTGGAAGAGGCCCGTCAGATCGATGAGGCAAGTCTTGTTTCGTCCGGCCGGAAATCCGAGGTTCGGCTTTACAACATGCCACGTTCCGCGACCATCCTGGACGGAGAGGCTGAGCGGCCTCGGCGGTTCGCGATGTCCTTGCCCGATGGCGACATTGATGGTCGAGTCAGAGGGATGCAGCCAGCCTTTGACGATCAGGTAAAGCGGGCCTGAAGTCGGGACATGAGGCCCAAGATCAACTTCAACATAGTGATCACGGGTGACGCCCTGATACTGCCCGAGGCCAAAGTTGTCCAGGTACCTGCCATCGAGCATGCGCAGCGTAGCCGTCACATCGTTGCCGTCGTCATCTATAGCGCGAGCGATGGAGTGCGGCGCACCGGTTGCCGTCACGGCGAGCCTGACGGGCGGAACGACGAAGCGCTCGTCGGCGAAAACTGAGGTGTCCTTCGGATGATCGACGACCATCAACGAGAGAGAATCGTAGTAGTAGGTTTCCCATAGCTCACCGGTGATGCGCAGATCATAGTAGCCGTTGCGCGGAGCAAGATGATCCCCGGGAATCTTGTACCACTCCGAAGTGGCACCGATCGCAGAGGTACCGATGTTATTGATTCGCAATCCAATGGCCGAACCCCACGGAACCGTGTCCATGACGAATTTCATCTGCTTGCCATTCCACGCAAAGAGGAACGGGCAGGATCCTTTCAGGCGCTGCTCGGTCAATATCTCCTGATCCGCATGAAGCGCAAACTCGGCACTCACCGTCCCGTTGGGCCAGACGATGCGGGCCACATCTGTTTGCGCATGTGTACCCAAGCCAAAATGCAGCTGCGGGCCAGTGATGGGCAGCTTCTGCGTGAGAAGCACAGAACGAATCTCGACTTCGCCTCCGATGCCGAACGAATTGACACGCTGATCACCAGTTGCCTGCTTTGCTCGTGGGCGGATGGTTTGCCAGTGGTAATTCTTTGTACCCCGATCTAAGTCCTGCTGCGGCTGCCCGTCGGCGGTGAGGCCGAGCAGTGCGAGACGCCCATCGTCATGTACGTCAGCACAATCGAAGACTTCAGATTCATTAACCGGCTGATTCAGCAGAGTGAAGTTTCCGGAAGAGTCGGCGAGCCACACCAGAGCGCCAACTGCGCGGCTTGCAGAAGACGAAACTTGACCCAGTACAAGATCGATGGCCCCGTTGTTATCGAGGTCCGCCGCGTGAATGCGGACCTCGCCAGAGAGATTGGCAGACGGATTCGGAACTTTGGCAAGCGTTGCCGAACTCCATCCCTGCTCGTTGACCCTGTACGAGAGGCGCGCTAGAGTGCCGTCCGGTAGAACCGCAAGTAGATCCAGGAGCCCATCGCTGTTCACGTCTGCCACGGCAATCGCTTTGGCCGAAGCGAACTCAGCGGGCACGGACGTTTCAACAAACCTGCCTGCGCGCCGGTTCAAAAATACATGCAGATGTCCCGCGCCATCTAGGAGAGAAGCATCGGGCAGGCCGTCTCTATTGAGGTCGGCCCAGACAAACTGGCGAATCCCAGAGATTCCCGCGAATGGTTGAGTCGCAGTGAACGTCCCGTCCCCGTTGTTGCGCAGAACCGTCGGAAGCCCTTCACGCTGGCCAAGCACGATATCAAGATCGCCATCGGGTTCAATATCGACGGCCCATGCCCCGGTGTATGCAGCATGGAGAACAGATTTGGGCAGCCTGGTTTTTGTCGTCACGTCAGTGAAAGACGTCGGGCTGTTCTGCTCCATCATGCGGACGCCGCCGGCCCCAGCGAGCACGAGATCGCTTTTAAAGTCGTAGTTGATGTCGGCGGCCAAAATTCCCTCAGGCGTGGGGGGAACGGCAGAAGCCCCACCGGGAAAGGGAAAGCTTGCGCCGGTTGTGAGCCGCACTTGCTTGGCATTTGCGACAGCAACGACCGGCGCGCCTTCGCCGGAAAGCGAGAGCGAACCAATCCAGTCCCAATGTTCGCCTGCGAAGAGCGGTATCGGTTGCCCGTTAAATGTGATCCCAATGTCCGGAGGCGCTGGTGTCGATTGCGGCAAGGGGAGCCGTAGAAATTGAGTGAAAGGTTCAGCTTCTTCGCCTTCTGCGGGTCTGATTTCAGCGAGGCTGTTGCGAAAGGCAGGCACGCGCATGAGCACGTTGCGCAGAAAGACGCTGCGCAGTGCTGCTGCTCTGGTGTCGCTGCCGGAAGCTGCAGTTTGAAGAGCGGCGAGTTCCTGCCTCACGTCTGGTGGCCAGGTCGAACTCTGGGCAGCAATGCGCTGGATGGCAGAACGAAGCGTAGGGGCGTCCCCACGCTTGGCAGAGATACGGCTTAACTCGACGAGCACTGCGACATTGTTCGGGCGCGTCGCAAGAATCTGCTCGATGAGCTTCTGGAATTCATTCGTGCTCTCCGCACCGCCCTGGCGCTCGATGGCAAGCGCGAGGGCGTAGATTGCGCGCGGATCCTTTGGGTCGAGGCTGACAGCTTTTCGATAGGAATCGATGGCGGTCTGCGAGTCACCGCGGGCGCTGTTGAGAATGCCAAACAGGAAGTAAATCCTGCTATTCTGCGGAACGAGCTTGAGGGCCCGATTGAAGCGCGCGGCCGCCGGGTCGAAGTTGCGCTGACGCAAGGCTAGGATTCCCCAGTCAGCCCATGCTGCGGGTTCACCGGGTGCAATCTGAGTGGCTTGCTGAAGGCTGGTATCCGCGAGGACATCGTTGCCGACCTGGAGCGCCGAAAGCCCTACATAAAAAGCCGAAACAAACTGCGCGTACATTTGTGAAGACGGAGAGGGAAGGTCGCCGCCCGAATGGCATCCGGTAAGCAGCAGACCTGCACTTGCAAGAAGGAAGATCGCTGTCGTTGCGACTCGTTGCATCGGACTGCGGGGGCTACTCTTCATATGGCATATGGCCAACTGGCACGAAAACATCGCAGAGCGTGGCAGAATCCTGGGGCTTCAACCGGCAGCGGAGGAATGCGGTCCGGCCCATCAATGGGAGCTGTGGTTTTTCTCACGACCGGGGAAGCGTAGAGGGATTCTCAGCATTGCGAAAACCAGTCTACCGCCACAAGGCAAACTTTACGTAGCAGAATGAATTTCGTCCTCGACCCAAAGGCGGAGATCGCGGTCCATCTCTAAATGAGCCGGAGAGCAGCGATTCACCCTTTCTCCTGTTCGTCAGCCAGGATCGCCGCCTCATGCAATCCTGTTCGCCCTGGTTTGGCGTGGTCCTCTGAATCGACACCAGCCACCTGGATAGGAAGAACACTCCACCTTTAGGATGAGGCGCACTTGGTCAGGCCTGTCTAGACTTGCGGTGATCTCTACGGTGTTCGAGCGGTTCTTCCCCTGGGCCAATGGACCCCACCGACGGATAAAGCGTCTTGAAATCACACACGTGGTTGAAACCCGCTATCTTCATTCTCGTGCTGCTGGGAGTGTGGCAGCTGGTGGTCTTCCTGCATCCGCAACAGCTGCTCCCAGGCCCCTGGAAGACGGCGCTCGGAATTGTCGATCTGTTTCCGCGGGGACTGATCGTCAAATACATTGTGGCATCCGTATTTCGTGTCACATGGGGATTCTCTCTTGCGGTTCTCGTGGCCGTGCCGCTCGGGCTCGTGGTCGGCTGGTACCGTCGCGCGGAAATGGCACTGAATCCAATTCTGCAAATCCTTCGCCCCATCTCGCCGCTGGCGTGGATTCCCATCGCAATTCTCTGGTTCGGCGTGGGCGACCTGGCTGCAATCTTCTTAATCTTTGTTGGCTGCTTCCTGCCGATGCTGCTCACGGTTATCAACGCGGTGCAGAGTGTTCCTGCCGTGTACATCAATGCCGGGCGCAACTTTGGACTGGGCCCGGTTCCACTGATGCGCAAGATCCTTTTCCCAGCAATCATTCCGCGTTTGATGACAGGTCTTCGCATCACGCTTGGCATTGCCTGGCTAGTCGTTGTGGCTGCCGAAATGATTGCGGTCAACTCCGGCCTGGGCTTCTTGATTGTGGACGCTCGCAACGCGGGCAACCGCTACGACCTTGTGGTCGCCGGCATGGTGATTATCGGCGTGGTTGGACTTTTGCTCGACAATTGGGTTCGTTCGCTGGAGCGATCCCATGCGCTGTGCTGGGGTTTTGAGGAGAAACAGTGATGTCTTCATCTGCATCTGCAAGAGCGGTAACGGCGGCCGAGCCGCCCATGCCGGGTCTTCCAATCAAGCTGCGGACCGAAAACGTGGGCATGGCTTTCCTGCGCGACGACAAGACCCTCCCAGTGCTGGAGAACATCAATCTCGAGGTTGGCAACGGTGAGTTTGTGTGCCTGCTTGGACCATCGGGTTGCGGCAAGTCGACGCTGCTCAGCGCTATGGCGGGCTTTCTGAGGCCAACCAGCGGGGCGATCCTGATCGATGGAGAAATCGTTCGCGGCGCCGACCCGCGCCGCATCTTCGTCTTCCAGGAGCGCGGCGTCTTTCCGTGGCTGACGGTCGAGGGAAACATCGGCTTCGGCCTGCGAAAGCTGCCCGCTAAGGAACGCGCGGAACGTGTGGGCCATTATATCCAGATGGTCGGGCTCGAGGGCTTCGAGAAATCATATCCCCACGAGCTCTCCGGAGGCATGAAACAGCGGGTCGAAGTAGCGCGTGCATTGGCAGTCAACCCTGACGTAATGTTTCTTGACGAGCCGTTCGGAGCACTGGATTCCATTACGCGTATGGTCATGCGCATCGAATTGCTGCGCATCTGGCAAGCCGAGCGCAAGACGATACTATTCGTTACCCACGATATCGATGAGGCCGTTCAGTTGGCTGACCGCGTTGTGGTAATGAGCGCTCGCCCTGGCCGTATCCAACAGATTGTCTCGATTGATATTCCGCATCCTCGCGATATCAGTTCTCCGCGATACCTCGAATTGCGTGATGGCATTCTCAGCCAGATTGGACTGGCACATCGGCTATGAGTGATTTCAGCGGCGCACAGGAAACAGAACGCTGGCTCTGGCCACTCTTCGCCACGGCGCTCTTTCTTTTATTTTGGCGATACGCGGTGATCTGGACAGGCACGCGTGTCTTTCCGTCTCCGTTTGAGGTCAGGCTAGGCCTTGCTCAACTGGTTGAAGGCGGAGTCCTGTGGCGCGACATTGTCGATTCCATTCGGCGCGTTGCAATCGGCTACTTTGCTGCAGTGGGTTTCGGCATTCCGCTTGGCCTGCTTTTAGGCTGGTATCCGTCGCTGAATCAGATTGTGAATCCGGTCGTCCAGATTCTCCGCCCCATCAGTCCGATCGCTTGGATCCCGGTTGCGATCATTCTCTTCGGAGTGGGCGACCATGCGGCCGTTTTTCTTGTTTTTCTTGGAGCATTTTTCCCCATCGTCGTGACGTGTGTGGATTCCGTGTCAAATGTCCCACTGATTTATCGGCGCGCTGGTAGCAATTTCGGACTCACAGGTCCGCAGCTGCTTGCCCGCGTTGTTTTTCCAGCCGCCTTGCCCCAAATCCTTGTCGGCCTCCGCATAGCCTTGGGGATTGGCTGGCTCGTTGTAGTCGCCGGCGAAATGATCGCCGTCGACTCGGGACTGGGCTTTCTCATCATCGATTCGCGCAACTCCGGCAAGCGTTATGACCTTGTGGTCGGAGCGATGCTCCTGATCGGAGTGATTGGTCTGATCCTCGATGTCCTGTTCCGCCGGTTGGAGACAATCAAGCGCATTCGCTGGGGGTTCCGCAATGAGCCTTAAGAACATCGTAAGCATAAAGAGCTGGAATCTAGGCGCCAAAGTGACCGCTGGCGCGGTCGCATGGCTTGTCGTTGTCTCAACCCTGCATTGCTGGCTAAACGTGAACTGGGCGGCCGTTCTTAACAGTTATCGACCGCCTGCCGAACGGAAGATTATCGTCGGTTACATCCCTGTTACGTGTCAGCTTACCTGCCCGGTCACTGACTACATCTCCAAGTATTCGGAAAGCGGCGAGATGTTTCTTCCGCGAATGTTTCAGGGATTCCCGGAGCTGAAGGAAGCGCTCATCGCCAACAAAATCCAGGCAGCGTTCATTGTGGCTCCCATGGCTGTCGCGCTAGCCGCGCAGGGCGTACCCATCAAGGTTGTCTATCTCGGACATCGCAATGGAAGCGCGGTCGTTGTGCGCGAAGGTGGCCCGATCACCAACTTTGGTCAGTTGCGAGGCAAGATCATTGCCATTCCCAGTCGATTCTCCGACGAGCGGCTTCTGCTTTTTCGGGCCATGCAGGCTTATGGAATGAAGCCCGATTCTTTGAAGATGGTCGAGATGGCGCCGCCTGATGTCGCCGGCGCTCTCCAGGCCAAGGCCATCGACGCATTCGTAATGGGAGAACCGTTTCCTTCGCAGGCCGAAATGGGAGGCTACGGCCGTATCCTGTTTTACGCCGATAAGTACTGGCCTAACTATATGTCCTGCATTCTGGTAGCCCGGGAAGATCTCATTCAAAATCGGCCGGAAGTGGTACAGCTTCTGGTAGATGGCATCGCGCGTTCCGGGCTGTGGCTCGATGCTAGCCGGCCCCACCGTGTCGATGCCGCTGATTTTGTTGGCCGCTTTTATTACAACCAAAAACCAGAGTTATTGCGCTGGGCGCTGACCAAGCCGATGTCGCGCATCCGATACAACCTGCTCGAGCCGCAGAAGAAAGACTTCGACGAAGTGCGAGACATGATGATCCAGACTGGGGTACTGAACGTGAAGATCCCGTTCAGTGCCTACACAGACCTCAGGTTCGCTGATCATGCCACGATTGAAACTTCCTGGAAATACGAACCCGGCGACGCCGTCGCCAAATAGCGCCAGTCGTGCTGAGGAGGACGTATGATTCGTCGCCAATTTATTAAACTCGCCACCCTTACCGGAGCCACAGGCGTCGCGTCTTTCGGCGCGATTGGAGCCCTGCGCGGAGACTCGGCAACCAACACTGCGCACCCGAAAGACATCGAGACTGTCACATGGCACGTCAAAGGATTCACCTGCATCACATGTGCCGTCGGTTTGGAAACGATGCTCCGCCAGGAAAAGGGCGTGGTCGCCGCAAGTGCAACTTATCCGCAGGGGGTGGTCACCATCCAATATCTTCCGGATCTTGTGAATCAGAATGCGCTTCATTTGGCTATCGCCGACCTCGGCTTCACTGCTGAAAATAAGAAGAGCTGAACCGGCGACAGTAACCTGCTGATCACCCGGTTGGCGCCATTTGTTCTCGATCCCCAATCACTCGATAAGGAATTCCACATATGGATCAGCCTTACCCTCAGCTGGCAGAGGCCCTAACTCGCAATCTCCGGCTTGCCCAGGCGCCAGTGGCTGTCTGCTTTCCTGACTCGGTCCCCACGACAGTCCCCGCGCACAAAGGTCGTGTACCTGCCGGATGCAGCTTCTGGCGGCAGGCAGCTACAGCTCCGGTGTCAACTGCATCGGGCGACCATTCGTGTTGTGCTGTGGGTGTCTACACCCATAACCTCGAATTGTCAGTGGCAGTGCAGGGTGAACTTCAGGAGTCGCTTGCGGTCTTTGGCAGCCTCGGCTACGTAACCCAGCAGGATCTGCCGCTGATCCCCGTCCTCAACAAGCGTCCTAAGCACGTTGTTTATGCACCTCTGGCTCAGCCGCCGCTTCCTCCGGAGGTCATTCTTCTCTTCTGTGATGCGAGCCAGGCCTTGATCATCAGCGAAGCCGTGCAGCAGGTAGAGTTTCGTCATCCTCCTGCTCTTGGTCGTCCCGCCTGCGCGGTAATTCCACAAGTCGCCAACTCCGGCTTTGCTGCGCTAAGCCTCGGATGCTGCGGGGCACGCGCATATATGGATGCGTTCACCGCCGACGTCGTTCTATGTGCACTGCCCGGAGCGAATCTCGCAGCTTACGTCGAGCGCATTGTCGCACTCGCTTCCGCCAATTCTGTCCTGTCCCAGTTCCATAAGCGACGCTGTCAGGACGTCGCGGCCGGTGCGACACCTAGGGTCAAGGAGTCTCTCGCCGCCATGACTCCACAATGATTCTGAAATTGCGGGTGCTGGTTAAGAAAGAGTACCGCATCTGTTGGTTCTCCAACTTTTGATCGATGCTCGTTTCCTCTGCTTTCGGTAGAGTTTCGAATACGTTTGGGACCTGCTCTGTGGCTTGGCCTAAATCACTTCCTCCTTCTGCTGTTCAATTCATTCTGACGGGACGCCATGCCAGGGTCGCTGCTGAGAGAACCTCTCGTAATCGAAACCGATGCTGTTGTGATCGGAGCAGGTCTTTCAGGGCTTGCTGCGGCCACCCATCTCGTGCGCAACGGTTTTCGGGTCATTTGCGTCGAGCAGCGAAAGGAATTCGGCAGAGTCGTCGGTGAATCCCTAGATTGGTCTGCCCCCGAACTTTTCTCCCATCTGGGCCTTCCCATGGAAGAGTTGATCTCGACTGAGGCTGCAACGTGGAAGCGCCATCTTACGGTCACGCGCAGTGACGGCTCCAGGAAGGAGTTTCTTCCTGGAGCATGGCTCGCTGACCCGCCATGGAATGTAGAGATCCGCACCCTGCATCTTGACCGGGATCGGACGGATGCTCGTCTGCGTGAGTTGGCACACCGACTCGGCGTGTCGATTCTTAATGAACGGGTGGCTGACTTTGCCGTTCTTGATGAGCAGAACCCGCGGGCTCGGCGCATCCTTGGTCTGCGCACTCAAGAAGGTACATTCATTCGAGCTTCGTGGTTCGTCGATGCGTCGGGCAGCGATGCGAGCTTGCTTGGCAAGCGGTTCGGCCTCAAATCGTTCGAGTATGGACCCCGCAAGGTTGCAATCTGGTCGCACCTGCCCACCCAGGAATGGGTGGAAGGAACCAATCTCCATATGGTCTCTTCGCCCGGGGTATATATGGAGTGGATCTGGGAAATTCCAATCCGGCCTGGTGTAAGCAGCATTGGATACGTCGCTCCTGGGTCGAGTGTGAAGGCACAACGCGCGATGGGACTAGGAACCCAGGACATCTTCGTGCGTCAATGCAGGAGTTTTCCGCGCTTGCAGAAGGCCTTTGATCAAGATCCGATGCAGGAGGTTGCGACGGCCTCATTTCTTTGTCGCACCTACGAAGGTGTTTGCGGAACTAACTGGGTCATCATCGGAGAAGCTGCTTCCCAGTCCGATCCAATCACCGGTAACGGCGTGACAGCTGCCCTTCGGCACGCGGAGGAAGCGATCGCTCTAATCCGTCACTATCGGAATCGCGGCACCATCTCATTTGCAGCACGAGCAATTTACAACCTGCGTGTCAAAGCGGTTGGTCTTTACTTTAACAGCCTGATCGAAAAGCTTTTCTATCAACCCGTATTGCGTGACCGGCTGGGTCTGTTTGGCACAGCACGAGTCTACACAGTCCCGGCTTGGCTGACGAACCTCTTCTATACGCGCATCCGGCCTAGTCGCTCTCTCTTGAGGACGTTGATCATTTGTTCGCTGATGGCTGCGGTTCGCGTGATGACGTGGGGCGCATATCACATCGGTGCGTTCTTCTTTGGAATGAGTGCATCGCGCCAACAGGCGAATCCAGTGGAGGGACAGATCTATGCGATGTAATTCGCGCGGCAAAGGCGAATCGATTCTGTTCATTCACGGCATGCCTACCAACGGGTATCTTTGGGATGATGTTGTGCGCGATCTCGCGCCTCATTTCCGATGCTTCGTCGTCGATCTACCTGGCATGGGGGGAACCCCTTTCTTGCCCTATAGCCCTGCCTACTTCGCACAGGTTGCAGCGCAGATTGAACAAGTGAGAATACGCAATCGCGTGCGACACTGGCATGTCGTCGGCCATGATGGCGGGTGCGCAATCGCGATCCAATACGCACACCTGTTTCCAATGCGTGTCAATTGCATGGCGCTGCTTTCGCCTGCAATATTCCCTGATCTAAAGCCGTTCTTTCTTCTCGATCTGTTGCGCAAGCCTATTGTTGGGGAGATTACCGCTCCACTCGTTCACGCTCTCTTTTGGAAAGTAGCCATGCGCCGAGCCCTCCCCCACACTGGGCACAGATTTGAGTTCCATAAGACGTTTTCGGGCGCGACTGGTCCCTGGAAGCTCATGCGTGTGGTGCGTTGGGGTAGGCCAGACATTCTTTTCCGGGATTCCGCTTCGGTCCTTCAAGGCCTCAATCGACCGACGTTGGTCATCCATGGCTCTCGGGACATCCTGCCGAGTTCGTTCGCACTTCGCGCGGCAGATATGATCAAAGACTCGGAATTGATCGAATTGGATTCGGGTCACTTCATTCCAATCGAGCGAGCCACTGACGTATCCCTGAAACTACTGGCGCACTTCGATTCGCGCGGCACGAAAATGGTGGTTGACTCTCCCGTCAACAAGCGAATTCTTTCGGAGATCCGTATTGACGCGGCCGGCTCGATCTCGGTTGCCGCGACACAATCCGGCTCAGGCAAGACTCCCGCTATGAAGACGGAGCCGATTGAGAGCACTCCCCGTCCACGAACTGTGATTCCCACCATTGCGGAGCGGCCCTCATTTTTCGATGGAGGCCCACAGGGGACCTGGACCAGCAAGTCCACAAGCATTTCGAGGAGAACTCCAAATCTATGCCCCATATAGCCCTACCGGAAAACCAGCCTGGAATTCGCGGTGCGATGGCATTTCGTCCAGAAACTGCCAAGCCCCTGAACGATCTTGTTGAAGTCCTTTTGCGAGGTCAGAACAGCCTCTCGCCAGGTGAGCGCGAACTGATCGCAACCTACGTCTCTTATCTGAACGATTGTCATTACTGCCAGTCGATTCACGGGGCCATTGCCGCGGCCCATCTGGATGGTGACGAAGAACTGGTGCTCCGGGTCAAGGCAGATTTTCAATATGCCGACATTTCGGAAAAGCTGAAAGCTTTGCTCGTAATCGCCAGCAAAGTGCAGCGGGATGGCAAGCTGGTAACAGCTGAAGATGTGGGGAAGGCGCGCAGCCAGGGCGCGACCGACATTGAAATCCACGACGCCGTTCTGATTGCGGCGGCGTTTTGCATGTACAACCGCTACGTGGATGGGCTGGCAACCGTGCAACCGCGCGACGAGGCTATGTATCGGGAGCGCGGCAAGATGGTGGCGCGCGACGGGTATGTCAGAATCAGCAAAACGTATCTGCCGGCCGAGCCGGTGGAACGCTGAGGGAGCACTATGGCGCATATCGAACTTCCTGCAGGTCTGCCCGGCATTAGCGGCGGATTTGCCTTTCGTCCGGAGACGGCCAAGCCGATGCGCGAGCTGGCGCATGTGCTGCTGCACGAGCCCAACAGCCTCACGCCTGGCGAGCGCGAATTAATCGCTGCGTACGTTTCGTCGCAGAACGATTGCTATTTTTGCCAAACCAGCCACGGCGCGGCCGCAGCATGTCATCTGGGCGGCGAGGACGTGGTGAGGCGAGTGAAGACGGATTTCGAAAACGCACCCGTCTCACCGAAGCTGAAAGCCCTGCTGGCTATTGCGGGAAAGGTGCAGCGCGATGGGAAGCTTGTCACCTCTGAAGACGTGGAGCGGGCGCGGCGCGAAGGTGCCTCCGATGTGGAGATTCACGATACAGTGCTCATCGCCGCAGCGTTCTGCATGTACAACCGCTATGTAGACGGCCTCGACACGTGGCAACCGCGCGATGCCGGCATGTATGTCCAGATGGGACAGCACCTGGCCGAGCATGGGTATCTGAAATCGTCCCAAAGATAGTGAGCATCAGCTTTTTTTTCCTGAGCCATAGGCAATGCCTCCTCTAACGCCAAGGTTAGTTCGCTGAGAGTCTTGCGCAATCGTGCGTTGGCTAATTAGGAATAAGGTCCACCGAACGATTGAGTTAGCTACCCATCGACCGATGCAAGACAGTGCATCGACTTACCCACTACTGTTCCTCCGTGCAGCCTGCCACACGATTTCTTCCCCTGAGGTGGGCAGAGCCCTGCTCCTGGTGATCCCCGCCAGCATTCTCTAAGTTATGGAGCGTTCGACGATTGGGCGCGATTGTGCGCGCATGCGTCATGGCCATTGATGTCTACAGGGTGTCACGCGAACCACGAAGGCACTCTGTTTGTAATGCAACATCTTCCGGGAGAGGTCGAAAACAACATGAACATGGTTCGCAATGTGCTGGCATTTGTAGCACTTTCTTGCCTCAGCTTGTCTGCCCAGCAGATCACGGGAAACATTCGCGGTACCGTTACTGACCCGAGCGGTGCTGTCATCCGGGGCGCTGCGGTTACAGCACGGCATGCGGAAACGGGCCTGTCGCGCACAACCACCACCGACCACAACGGCAACTACGTTCTTCTGGAACTCCCGGTTGGACACTACCGCCTGCAGGCTGCGGCCAAGGGTTTCCGTACCTATGTGCAGAATGGCATCACGCTCAACGTGAATGCAACGGCTTCTGTCTCACCGCGCCTGGTCGTCGGGTCGGAAAATCAGCGGGTGGTGGTTAAGGCCAATGCGGAGCTGATTGAGCCAACCGTCACCAGCATGGGCAAGGTGGTGCGAGAGCGCGAGCTCTTAGACCTGCCGCTGAACGGACGCGATTTTGCACAACTGGGACTGCTGCAACCCGGCGTCGTTCCCTTGACGCCTGGAATCGCCGAAGCAGGTGGATCGCTGCGAAGTGGACAAGCGTACTCCGTTAACGGACAGCGACCTGAATCAAACAACTTCCTTATAGATGGCGCGAACAACTTCAACGGCATCGACGGCGGATTTGTCCTCAAACCTCCGGTGGACGCGATAAGCGAGTTCCGCATCATCACGCATAGCGCGAATGCCGAGTTTGGAAACGCACTCGGCTCGACAACGAACATCATCACTCGATCGGGCACCAATCATGTTCATGGGACATTGTGGGAGTTTTTGCGGAACGACGCGCTCGATGCTAACAATTATTTCGCGCTGACAAAGGAGCCGCTGAAGCAAAACCAGTTCGGAGGCACTATCGGCGGGCCAATCCGGAAGGATAAGACATTCTATTTTGTCTACTATGAAGGCTTCCGTAATCGCCAGGGAGAGACGGCGCTTACCACTGTTCCGTCCGCAAACGAGCGTACCGGCGACTTTTCGCAACTGTGCCCCGAAGGCTTCACGCAGGGCTTCTGCAATAACCCGGCACACCAGCTCTTCAACATCCTGGCCAATGAGCCATACCCGAACAACCAGCTGCCGCAGTCACAATTCAATCAGGTTTCGGAGAACCTGCTTAGCTTCTTCCCGCTTCCGAATGCTGGCCCCAATCTCTTCTCTACGACGCAGACACTCAGTAACAATTACGATCAGTTTGGTATCAAGGTCGACGAATACCTCGATCCTCGCGATACGATGAACTTCCGTTACATGTTCTACCAGCTCTCGCAGAATGATCCGTTATCGCCTGGCGGTGCCAGCGTGCCTGGTTTCCCGGTAGGCGAAGACCAGAGAGCTCAGAACTTTGTTGCCCAGGAGAC
>DAIDGW010000012.1 GCA_027452245.1 Acidobacteriaceae bacterium | reverse complement strand
CGACCGGAACTTGATGTTCGGATTGTGCTTGGACAACACCTTCGTGATCGCCGCCGTCAACGTCGTCTTGCCATGATCAATGTGACCAATCGTCCCCACGTTGCAATGCGGCTTTGTCCGATCAAATTTTTCTTTCGCCATGATTGCTTTTCCTCAGGAGCTAAAGCCCCGAATCTCTAAATTCGCTTATCGGCACACCTAAAGGCATGCCCTGTCAAACCGGATTCTGCAATTCGCGCAGGATGATCGCTACCGATTCCCGCCCACGCTCGCAAATCACCATCATTTCGTCGTTCCTTGCACCTTCGCGATGATTTCTTCCGCCACCGAGCGCGGAGCTTCTTCGTAGCGCGCAAAATGCATGGAGTATTCCGCGCGTCCCTGCGTCGACGAACGCATGTGGGTCGCATATCCGAACATTTCTGCCAGCGGAACGATCGCCTTAATCACCTGCGATCCGGCACGGTGCTCCATGCCTTCGATGCGCCCGCGCCGCGAGCTCAGGTCGCCCATGATCACACCGGCATAATCCTCAGGCGTGACTACCTCAACTGCCATGACGGGCTCCAGCAAGACCGGCGAAGCCTTTCTCGCCGCTTCCTTGAACGCCATTGATCCGGCAATCTTGAACGCCATTTCGTTCGAATCGACATCGTGATAGCTGCCGTCGAACAATGTCGCTTTCACATCGACCATGGGATAACCGGCCAGCACTCCGCCTTCGAGCGCTTCCTGAATACCTTGATCGATCGGCTTAATGAATTCTTTCGGCACCGACCCGCCGACAATTTCGTTCACAAACTCGTAACCGGTGCCGGGTGGTTGGGGATCGAGATAAATCTTGGCGTGACCGTATTGCCCGCGGCCACCGGTCTGACGGATGTATTTACCTTCCGCTTCGGAGTGCTTGCGAATCGTCTCGCGATAAGCCACCTGCGGCTTGCCGACGTTGGCTTCAACCTTGTACTCACGCATCATGCGGTCGACGATGATTTCCAGGTGCAACTCGCCCATGCCGCTGATGATGGTCTGCCCGCTGTCAGGATCGGTGTGTACCTTGAAGGTGGGGTCTTCCTGAGCCAGGCGGCTGAGCGCCATTCCCATTTTTTCCTGATCGGCTTTGGTCTTCGGTTCGACGGCAACGGAGATCACGGGAACCGCAAACTCGATTGACTCCAGCATGATCGGATGCGCGTCGTTCGCGATCGTGTCGCCAGTCGAAACGTTCTTCAGTCCAACCACCGCGCAAATATCGCCAGCAAGAATCTCGCTGATTTCTTCGCGCTTGTTGGCGTGCATCTTCAGCAGGCGTCCGATGCGCTCGGTCTTTCCTGTGCGCACGTTCAGCACCGACTCTCCAGACTTCAGATGGCCGGAGTACACGCGAATGAAGGTTAGCTGACCAACAAAGGGATCAGCCATGATCTTGAATGCCAGAGCCGAAAACGGCTCGTTGTCGGCCGGCTTGCGCGAAATCGGCTGTCCGTTGTTGGGATCTTTTCCATGCGTTTCGCCGATATCAATTGGCGAAGGCAGATAGTCGACAACCGCATCCAGCAGGGGCTGCACGCCTTTGTTCTTAAAGGCCGTTCCGACCACAACCGGGAATACCTTCAGCGCGATCGTCGATTTGCGCAGCGACGCCCGCAGTTCACCAGGCGTGATCTCTTCACCTTCGAGGAACTTGTGCAGGATGTCGTCATCGTTCTCGGCAACAGTTTCGACCAGTTGCGCGTGAAAGGCTTCCGCCTTCTTTTTCAGTTCCGCAGGAATTTCCTCGGTGACATACTCCGCGCCCATGGTCTCGTCTTTCCAGAGGATGGCCTTCATCGAAAGCAGATCGACGACACCCTTGAACTTATCTTCCTGGCCGATGGGAATCTGAATCGCGACGGGCTTGGCACTGAGGCGCTTGCGGATGGTATCGATGGCATGCTCGAAATCGGCACCCATCTTGTCAATCTTGTTGATAAAGCAAATGCGCGGGACGCCGTATTTATCGGCCTGGCGCCAGACTTTTTCCGACTGCGGCTGCACGCCGTGAACGGCGTCGAACACAGCGACGGCGCCATCGAGCACGCGGAGTGAGCGCTCGACTTCTGCGGTGAAATCGACGTGACCCGGGGTGTCAATGATGTTGATCCGAATATCGCGCCAGGTACAGGTAGTGGCCGCGGAAGTGATGGTGATGCCGCGCTCCTGCTCCTGCTCCATCCAGTCCATGGTCGCAGTGCCTTCATGAACCTCTCCGATGCGGTGCGTCCGGCCGGTATAGAACAGGATGCGCTCCGTCGTAGTGGTCTTGCCGGCGTCGATGTGCGCCATGATGCCGATATTTCTGCAACGCTCTAATGGGACTAGTCTAGACACGACGCTATAACTCTTTCTGGGCTCCAAAAATTACAAATTCCCTACCACCGGTAGTGCGCGAAGGCCTTATTGGCTTCCGCCATGCGGTGCACGTCTTCTTTCTTTTTGATGGCCGCGCCTCGGCTGTTGGCAGCATCGAGCAACTCGTTGCTCAGCTTGTCGACCATTCCCTTTTCGCCACGGCCACGGGCGTAGGTGATGATCCAGCGGATCGCCAGCGACGTGCGCCGGTCGGCATTCACTTCCACCGGAACCTGATAGTTTGCGCCACCGACGCGGCGGGTCTTGACTTCGAGCAGCGGCTTGGTGTTCTCGACGGCCTTCTTGAACAACTTCAGGGCCTCATCGCCACCCTTCGACTCCAACTTCGTCAGCGCTTCGTAGAAAATTCCTTCGGCGGTCGAGCGCTTGCCTTGCCACATCATCGAATTGATGAACTTCGTTACCAGGTCCGAGCCATAGACGGCATCGGCCGGAACGGTCCGCTTTGCGATATGTCCTTTTCTTGGCATTCCCGACCTCGCTAACCTTTCTTCGCCCGCTTCGCGCCGTACTTGGAACGACCCTGCTGGCGATTGGCGACGCCAACTGCGTCCAGCGTGCCGCGAATCACGTGATAGCGCACACCCGGCAGATCTTTTACGCGGCCGCCGCGGATCAGCACGATCGAGTGCTCCTGCAGGTTGTGGCCAACACCGGGGATGTAGGTCGTGACTTCAATGCCATTGGTCAGGCGGACGCGAGCTACTTTGCGCAGCGCCGAGTTCGGCTTCTTCGGCGTCTGGGTATACACGCGGGTGCAGACACCGCGCTTCTGCGGACAAGCCTGCAGCGCAGGACTCGCCGTCTTATATCGTGGCCTTTTGCGGCCGGCACGCACCAATTGATTAAACGTAGGCACTCTTTGCCGCTCCTTGCCGCGCACTCATCCACCTCAGCAGATCAGCGCCCAGCGGAAAACTTGTTCTCGACGCACATCCGGACGCATGACGGACTGCTCAGTCATGCCTCTCACCGCGCACGTACGCAGGAGATTCTGGATTCCTGTCAGACCCACGCTGGCGACGGTGGCGCCCGGCCCAAATTTCGGGGGCACTCCGTTTCGTCAGCCTTGCCCTGCATATCCCGTCACGAAAGGGTGACAGGCGCCGCAGGAACGTTTCAGCGAGGAATTTTTTCCGGCAACTACAGCCTACCAGAAAAGTATTTCAGTAGCTCTTGCTTCCAGCCCGTCCACGTACACCAATCCGGGAAAAGGTCGAAGCATTACAGCAAGCCTAGATGAACTCGCGGAACCAAATAAATATAACAAGCCTGTGCAAACATCGTCAACCTTATGCTGACGTACCATGATCGACGGAAGGGAGAGGCTGAAAATACTCCCAACACATCTCAAACGCCCTACGCCAAGATTTCGGTTGCGAACTGCCACTTGCAGACTATAAAAAGCTAGAGAGTGCGGGATCTGGCCCGGGCGCAGGGCGCACCGACTTGCTGAATCTGCGTTCAGCTTCTAAACTACACGTTTCTCAACTCCGTCAGCTATTCCAAATCAGAAGTAGGCTCGTCCCGCAATCCGGGGCGAGGAGGGTGCATGGGCAGGTTGTGTTCTGGTCGGCTCGCCTTCGTATCGGCGGCTGTCATCATGGTATCTGGATTCGTTGGTTGCGGAGGTCACTCGTCCGGATCGACTTCCTTCGCTCCCGCCAAAATTATTTTGACGCCGTCCAACAGCGTTTCAATGCAATTGGGCAGCGTACTTAATTTCATCGCCACCGCTCAAAACAGCCGGAATTCGAACCTGAATCCATCGTTCTACTACCAGTCCACCAACACCGGAGTTTTGACTATTTCGCCACAAGGTGCGGCCTGCGCCGGTATCTGGCAGCAGAATTACACGGTGTGCGTTCCCCAGAACGTTGGACTTGTCCAAGTCACCGCGAGCGCTCTGGGAGCGATCAGCGCGCCCACTTACGTCTTCGTGCACGCTCCCATCGACAACGTCAGCGTGACCGCCATTCCCGTGGTTCCGCAGCCGACGCCCGAGCCCTGCCTTTCCATGGGACAAAGCGAGACCTTGCAGGCGACAGCCTGGAGTCAGAACAACAACATCACTGCCAGCGTGGGACCATTCACCTGGAGCTCCTCAGTCGCGAATGTAGTCACATTGACTCCCATCATCGACCCTTCTTTGAATCTGCCGCTGAATCAGGTGACAGCGACTGCTGGAACTCCGGGCATGACTCAAATCTACGCGTCCGCCAGTGGCGTGACCAGTACGGCATTCGTGCAGGCCGCCCCGTATAACAATCTCAATTATTTCCTCAGTTGCCCCGTGCAGAACATCCTTCTTCAGGTGGGCGGGTCGAATATCCAGCAGACGGGAATCACCAGTTTCGCGACCAGTGCGGGGAAAGCACAGCCCGCCACCGCCATCGTTTTCGATGTTCTTGGCAATCAGCTGACAAAAGCTCCATTGACCTGGTCAGCTTCAAATCCCGGTGCCGTTTCGGCCGCTACCACCTGCAGCGCCCAGACCTGTTCGCTGGGCGCCCCTGCAGCTGGTTACGGGAGTGTCACGGCCAGCTGCACTCCTCCCACGTGTAACGTGGGCTTTCCCTTTGTGCCCACTGCCCTGCAGACGGGAGGACAAGTGCCTAACGGGTCGTATTTCATCCCGCTCCCGGTCTATGCCACCACGGCGCTCTCCGGCGAAGTAATTGGCAAGGGCATCCCTGTTTCCACTTCAGTACTGGCCACCAGTGCCGATTGCCAGAATCAACCTTCGCAAGATTGCACGGTGTCTCTCTATGTGGTTCCAACCATAAAGAATGCCACCAATGCGCCCGTGACTCTCCCAACGGCGCCGAACTCTCTCCTGTTTGACCCTCCGGGAGACAAGGCCTATGCGGGTAGCGAGTTTGGAGCCTATGCAATCAACCCGGCGAATATCGGCGGCTCTACCAGCCCCTTCACCACCCTTCCCAGCGTGACCGGAACCGTATTGGCGGTCTCCAATAATGGCAATAATGCGATTTTTGCGGATTCATTCCAGATACCGAACCAGGTGTATGTCACGACCTTGACCGGAACCACACCCAGCAGCACAGCTTTAAATATCACAGCAGCGGTCGCGGCAGGTTTCACTCCAGATGGCCTGAAGTCCTACATTTTGGGTTGCACGCCGAACAGCGCTATACCTTGCAGAACCACCACGGGGACTCCCGCGGGCAACACCTTGTACATCAATTCGCCCCTGCAGTATGTGCAAACTGTACCGCTGTCCGCGCCGGCGACGACAATCAACTTCTCGCCCAACGGCGCCTTTATGTATTACGGGAGCAACACCACGGTTCCGACTCTGACCGCCATGAACGTCTGCAACAACCAGGTCGCTACCTACACGGATCCAACCAGCGGCGTGGTGACTCCACAGGTAATCACGGTGGATGCGGTGCCTGCCTTTACGGCTCCTCTGCCAGCGCTGCAGACTCCGAACCAAGTTGATGAGCCGCGCTTTGTGACCATGGACGCTGCTGGGACCGTCCTGGATATCGTCACGGCGAAGGTCACCACGACTTCAACAATCCCGGCGAACCCGCCAATTCCCCTGCCCTCTTGCCCTCAGAACATCACGCACACCGTGCAGAAGTACACTGTCGGCCAAGGAGTTCTGCAGCCCATCGCCTTGTTTACTTCACCTGACGGATCACTGGCCTATATCGTCTCCAAAGATTTGAGCCTGGTTCTTGTCTACAACTTCATCACGAGTAGCGTGACGGGCATTCCCATCGCCAACAACGTCACCCCGGTTGCCGCGTCGATGACGAGTGACGGGCTTCTGATATACATCGCAGGCAATGATCAGATGCTGCACCAGATCAGTATCCCTGCAGGGGCAGACATTGCACAGATACCCTTCCCCAGCCTGCCCAATGTCACCAATCCATTCTGTTCGAACGGCGCCAGCAGTCCCAGCTGCAATCTCAATCTGATCGCTGTGAAACCTTAGCCGCCGAAGGGATCTCCGAAGGCACGTATTCCCAAGACAGGGATACCTGCAAACGAAATTGGGGTCTGATCAGGGAGGGTTAGGGCGCTGGAGACTTTTCCAGCTCTTTTCCCACGCTGTCGAGCACGCCGTTGACGAATTGCGCCGATTCAGGGGAGGAGAATTTGCGCGCGATCTCGATCGATTCGTTGATAACCACGGCCCGCGGAGTTTCGGGGTAAGCCAGGAACTCAGCAACCGCGGCGCGAAGCAGGTTGCGATCGACGGCGGCCATACGTCCCATCCGCCAGTGCTCAGCATGCCTCTCGATTAACGCGTCGATCTCGGCCGTACGATCCATGGCCGCGCGAAACAAGTCGTCGGCGAATCCGCGCACTTCGGGACTGGCGGACGCGTTTTCTTTCCAGAAGGTGCGGCAGACCTGTTCGGCATCCTGTTTGCCCATGTCGGACTGAAACAGCATCTGCAGAACCAGTTCGCGGGATTTGCGGCGTGAGCCCATGGAGAATAAGCGACTGTACGTAGGTGCCAGATTGTTCAGTGTACAGGACAGATGAAGAAGTTTTGCGGAGCTAAGAAAAGGCTGGAATCACTTCTTTTTCCGGCTGGCGTTTGCCTTTGCGGCCGACCGCCTGGCGTTAGCTGAGGATTGCTTCCGGTTCTTCCGCGGACTGGCCGAGTTCCGTATGCCTTCGGTCAGCGAAACCATTTCCACCGCCGCCAGCGCCGCCTCGAATCCCTTATTGCCCAATTTCAATCCGGCACGATCAATGGCCTGTTCGAGAGTGTCGCAGGTGAGAACTCCGAAGGCATGCGGAATGCCAGTTTCCTGCGAGGACTGGCCGATGCCGCGTGTGACTTCGTTAACGATTACGTCGTAGTGGGCGGTGTCTCCGCGGAGCAGGCAGCCGATACAGATGATCGCGTCGTATTTCCTCGTGAGCGCGAGCGTCCTCGCCGCGGAAGGAATTTCGAAGGCTCCGGGCACACGAACGACGGCGATGTCCCCGCGTTTCGCTTTTAGTTGTTGCAGGCCATCGCAAGCACTGATCAACAAGCGCTCCGTGATGAATGAGTTGAAGCGCGAAACTACGATGGCAAATCGACGCCCAGTAGCATCCAAGAGGCCCTGTGCCGCTGGAAGTTTTGGCTCGGCCGGTAATTCTATTTTCAGGTTTTTGATGTTCACGGTTTTCAGTTTGTCACTCTGAGTGCAACGGAGAACCTATGCATGTTGCTGGGAGCTACATGGATTCCTGGACGAACAGCACCGCGCCAGGATGACAATCATAAACGGCAGGCCGAAGGAATCAACAATTCCGCGGCAAGATTAACGTCCTTTGAATTGCGCCGGACGCTTCTCCAGAAATGCCGTCGTACCTTCTTTCTTGTCTTCCGTCGCGCAGGCCACACCGAATAGCACGGCTTCCAGATAAAGGCCTTCGGCCAGCGTCATCTCCATGCCTTTGTTAACCGCCTCCATCGCGTACTGGACAGCCAGCGGCGCGTTGGCGATGATCTTCACGGCAATGGCTTCGGCGCGCGGAATCAGATCGGCAGGCGCCGTGACTTCGTTGACCAGTCCGATGCGATGCGCTTCCTGCGCCGTAATCATCTCTCCGGCGAGCACTAACTGCATGGCGATGCCTTTGCCGACCAGGCGCGGCAATCGCTGCGTGCCCCCATAGCCCGGGATGATCCCCAGCTTCACTTCCGGCTGGCCGAATTTGGCATTTTCGCTGGCCAGGCGCATGGTGCAGGCCATGGCGATTTCACATCCGCCGCCAAGAGCAAACCCATTGATGCACGCGATGACGGGCTTGCCAAGATTCTCCATCAGGTTAAGCACGTTTTGACCGCGGTGGGTATATTCCTTCGCGGCGACCGCATCGTTCTTGGACAGCTCGCCAATATCGGCTCCGGCGATGAAGGCTTTTTCACCCGATCCGGTCATGATGACAACGCGGATCGAGGCATCGTTCTTGATGTCATGGAACGCCGCCCGCAACTCTTCCATCGTCGCCATATTCAGCGCGTTAAGAACTTTTGGACGGTTCACGGTAACGTAGGCAATGGAGTTTTTCTTTTCGAGCAGAATGTTTTCGAAGTTCATATCAGGACGCTTTCCAGGAATTAGTTACGGCCACAACGAGTGCCGTGTTTTCGGAGCCAGCAAAATGATAACCAGAAATCCGGAAACCCTCTTCATCGCCACCCTCCGCGCAGCAATGCGCACGCCATTAGCGGCGGCGAGACTTTTTCTAGTACCTAATCCGCGGCAATTGTAGTGTCTTACAGCTTGTTTGCCTTAGGATTATTCACGTCGCTGTAGTCATAGAAACCCTTGCCGGACTTGCGCCCGTACCATCCTGCCATGACCAAGCGCTTCAGCAAAGCCGGGGACGCGAAGCGACGCTCCTTGAATTCGTCATACATCACGTGCGTGATGTAGTACGTGGTGTCGAGACCAACGAAGTCGAGCAGCGTGAACGGGCCCATGGGATATCCGCAGCCCAGCTTCATGGCATTGTCGATATCTTCAACGGAGCCGACGCCTTCCTCATACGCGCGAATGGCATCGAGCAAATAGGGAACAAGCAGGCGGTTGACGATGAATCCCGTCTTGTCGGACGTGCGCACCGGAACTTTACCCAACTTCTTTCCAAACTGATAGGCCGTTTCGTAGACGTCGTCAGCCGTAGCGATGGTGCGCACAACTTCGACCAGCTTCATCAGCGGCACGGGATTGAAGAAATGCAAGCCGATGAAACGCTGGGGACGCTTCGTAGCCGTCATCAGTTCGGTGATGGAGATTGATGAGGTGTTCGAGGCGAAGATCGCGTCTTTTTTCACGATCGCGTCGAGCGCGGCATACATTTCTTTTTTCTGCGGAACATTCTCGATGATCGCTTCGACGACGATGTCACAATCCGCAAGATCGGACTTGTTCGTCGTCCCTTTCAGGCGGGCGCGGATCGCATCTTTCTGCTGCGCCGTGATGCCGCCTTTCTCCGGGGGACGCTCGGCAAATTTCGCCAGCGACTTCTCAATTCCTGCAAATCCCTTATCCAGATACTTTTGCTCGACTTCGAGCACGGTGACGTCAAACCCGGCGGTAGCGCAGGTTTGGGCGATGCCGGATCCCATCAAACCACAACCGAGTACGCCTACTTTCCTGATCTCCATAATTGCGTCCTTGCTTTAAGAAAGTTTGTTCGTTCTGGGTGACGCGAAGCCGAGTGATACATCCCTCGCTGCGCTCCGGGTCACATGCCCACATCAAGTCAGTTCATACTTTCTACGACCATCGCGATGCCCTGTCCGCCGCCAATACAAGCCGTGGCCAGTCCGTATTTCTTTTTGCGGCGACGCAATTCGTAGAGCAGCGTGATTACCAGCCGGGTGCCCGTCGCACCCAACGGATGTCCAATGGCGATAGCGCCGCCATTCACATTTACTTTTTCGCGATCGAGGCCGAGCTCCTTTTCAACCGCCAGGTATTGCGCGGCAAAGGCTTCGTTCACTTCGATCAGGTCGATGTAGTCGAGCGAAAGCCCAGCTTTCTGCAAAGCGATCTTGGTCGCGGGAACAGGGCCCCGTCCCATGAGCTTGGGCTCAACTCCAGCGATGCCCCAGCTGACTATTCGTCCCAACGGCTTGAGATTGCGCTTGAGCGCGTTTTCGATCGACATCACTACAACGGCCGCGCCGCCGTCAACGATGCCGCTGGCATTCCCTGCGGTGACGGTGCCGTTCTTTCCAAACGCGGGTTTCAGCTTCGTCAGACCTTCCATCGTAGTCTGCGGACGGCGATGATCATCTTCGGTCAGCGAATCTCCGGTGGGTTCGCCTTTGTGATTCCTCAGCGGAACCGGAACGAGTTCTTCCTGAAGGCGCCCGGCTTGGTAAGCATCCTCGGCGCATTTCTGCGAGCGCAGTGCAAATTCGTCCTGCATCTGGCGCGTGATGCCCTGCTGCGATCCGTAGAGTTCGGCGGTATTCGCCATGTAGGAACCGCAGTAGCTGTCGAGCAGCGCGACCATGAGCGAATCTTCGAGCTTGCCTCCGGGAGCGAGCGTAAAACCGTCGCGCCCGCGAATCACAAATGGCGCCTGCGACATCGCTTCCATGCCGCCGGCTAGAACAATCCTGGCCTCGTCGGTCTGAATCATCTGCGCGGCGCTGACGATGGATTGCATCCCGCTGCCGCACAGGCGATTGACCGTCAATGCCGGAGTTTCAATCGGCAAGCCGGCGCGAAGGCCGACGTGGCGTGCGCCGTAGAGTGCGTCTCCGGAGGTCTGCTGCGCGTTGCCGAAGACGGCATGATCGAATTCTTTGGGATCGACTCCCGCGCGCTCCATCGCGCCCTTGCCCGCAATGGCGCCGAGTTCCTGCGCGCTGTAGTCTTTGAGTTTTCCGCAGTAGCGGCCGAAGGGCGTGCGCGCCCCGCTGACAATAGCAATATCCCCAGCTTTAAGCATGTCTCTCTCAATGAGGCAGCCCTCTCAAGAGGAATGAGCGGCCTCGAACCAAACTTTCCAGTTTAGCAGCGGGATGAGTGGTTTTGGAAATGAAGCGGTGGGCGGAATGCGATGAATTAAGCAACGGCTCCGGCGGCGACAAGCGCCGGAGGAAGAGCCACAACTTTGCCCGGTCCTTGCGACGCCGAAGTCCCTAAGGCGTGCTCGGCGCGATTGATCACTTCAGTGACGATATCGACGGCGTCATATTCGGATCGCACCACGGCTTCGGCTATTCCTGCGGAAAAGGTCAGGGCTTGGCTCTCCGCTTCTTTGGCGGGCAGGCGGACGTCCGCAATCACTTTGCGCAGCTTCTCGACTGCAAGGGTCGCTTCTTTTTCCGAGGTGTCGCCGAGAATGATTGCGATGGTCGTCGTGTCATAGCGGAAGGCGAGGTCGTTGGAGCGAATGTTCGTCCCGAACAGCTGTCCGACGCGTTCCATGGCGGCCTGCACTTCAGCTTCGCCGTGTTCCTTGATCATGGCCGCGCTCTTGCCGAACTGCAGCAGCATCACGCAGAACGGAGCCGCATTCTGGATGGCCCGCTTGCTCTCCGCCAACAAAAGATCTAGGTAGGAAGCGCGTTTAAGCAGGCCTGACTTTTCGTCAGTAACGGAAAGATTCTTGACCAGACGCCGCAGGCCGACGTTATTCAGCGCGATCACCATCTGATCGGCCAGCGTCTTCAAAACCAGCACGTCCGGCGGACGCCACACATACGATGTTGTGTGAATGAGCACGAGGACGCCAACGCGCTCCTCACCGTCAGTGAGAGGAAGGATGAGTACCGAACTGGCGTCGTATTGTGACAGAACCTTCGCGGCGGATTTTAACTGGGGCGCCTTCATCGCGTCCTGTACCACGAGCGGCTCGGAACTTTCGGCGGCGTCTTGCGCGCAGGAGACCAGTTCGGCCAAAGCAGCCGAGGAACTAGGTTTAAGCCCTTCTGCGCAATATTCCTCGACCGAAGTGGGAGGCAGTCCGGGCTTGCCGGTTGCGGCGATGCAGCGCGTAGCTTCCCAATGCGACCCGATTTCCTTCGCCGCGGTGGAGAGCACTGCGGTGGCGCTGCTCTGGTGATAGAGCTTACGTGTGATTTCGGCAACGCGGGTAAAGCTGCGCACGTCAGGCATCGGCTCAACCGGAGCAGCCGGAACCGCTTGAGGAGCGGCAGCTACGGCAACCGGCGGTTGCGGAGCGGAGGGAGGCGGCAGCGGCGCGGATCCCGAATATTTCGGGGTTACGCCTGCGGCCAGATAGAGCCGCTGCAAATCTTCATTCCGTTCCTCTTCGCGGGGAAAGAGTTCCTGAATCCTTTGCAGCCGCTCGACGGCTTTATTGCGCATGCCGTACTGCACCAGAATTTCCACCTGCAACATGAGGTCCTGCAGAGTGGAGGCGCCGAGCGTGGGCGCTTCCGAAGGCGAGGGCAATTCGGGCGCTTTGTTTACGGGACTGAATCGAGCTGCGATTACTTTGTATCGATTCTCGTCGATCTTCCCTTTCAACATCTCCAGGCGCTTGGTATGGCCGGACTCGTAAGGATCGATTTCCGCAGCGCGATCCAGGCATTCGGCGGCTCTGTTGAATTCTCCGGTAGCACAGTAAAGATCGAACAACTTGATCAGCGTCGCGCAGTAATCAGTCTCGCGGTTGGCGCCGTTATACAGCTCGCAGAGAAACTCCAGCATCGGCGCAGAGGTGCGATGGCCGGAAACAATGTCCTGGATGACGGCAAGAAACTGGCGGCGTTCGCCGCGGCGCCGCTGGAATTCTTCCAGCTTTTTCGCCAGGGCAACGGCGGTGGCATCCTGTTCGCCGTCGACCAGATAGCCAACCAGTGCGATCACTTGCTGCACCCGCGACGGGTTCTGTTCGAACAATTGCCATACAATCGGCTCAGCATCGCCGTAGCGGCCTGCGGCCAGCAGAGCCTCGGCATAGGTATCGCGTAATTCCAGGCTCGCCGGTCCGGCATTGAGCTGCGGCTCGAGAATAAAGATGGCGGCGCCAACCTGCCCCTGCCCCAGCAGACTCTTGCCGTAGGCGAGCGCAATTTCCGGATCGGAAGGATCCTCATGGTAGGCGCGTTCGTACCATTGCGCGGGATCGGTGCTTTCCGCGGCTGCCAATTCCGCGACCTTGCGGAAGGATTGCGCCGCGACCTTGCGATCTCCTAGTTCCGCCGCCAGTTCCGCCATGCGCAGATAGTTGGCGCGCGTGGGTTCAAGGGCGACGATGCGGTCGAGAACCGGAGCGAGGTCATTCTTGCTGCCTGATTTCACCAGGTCGGCCAGTGCCGACTCATAGGTTCCGACCGCGAGTTTCTTATTCGAACCTTCGAGCAATTGACCGAAACGAAACTTCTGCTGCCAGGTCGGATTGCCGTGACGAGCGAGTTTCTTGTAGGTAAGACTGGCGCGAGTGGCGTCTCCGGCAGTGACCTGACGTTCGAAGAGATCTCCTAATAGATCTACGGCCTCGCGGTTACGGCTCAACGACAGGCAAAGATCGGCAGCCAGCTGGCGAACGACATCGTTTTCCGGATCTTCATTGAGTACGTGCAGATACTCCTGCAGAGCGTCGGCGGTTTTCCCCTTCTGCAGAAGTTTTTCGGCGCGCTCGACACGCCTTGCGATCTCGGCTCGGTCTACTCGTCTTGTGATCTCAGGCATGGAATTGGGGGCGGAGCAGTTCCTCTTGAGATTCTAGGAGTGCCTCCCCCCCGCAGCAATCCAGTAACGGCCGTGAGCGATTACGAAGGTCACTGCTTTCGCAGAGGAGTTGTGAGAGTCCCCACATACAAGGCCAAAAAAAATTCAAGCGACACTCTTACTGGTTTCACGGATATTAACTCTTAAATAATTAATGCGATCGGATTAGTATTAATTCTGCAACGCTCTACGGCCATCCCCGCATTGCTCAATTGCATCGAATTCCGCATGATTTCGGACAGCACTGTTCCGAAATCGGACTTTGCTGCACGCTGCAGTTGAACGAGACCGAAGTTATTGATGTTCGTCGTCGTCTTCCTTCCTCGCTTCTGCGTCGTACAGTTTCATGAACTGATTAGATAAAAAAATACTCTCCGTTCACTGATCAATGTCACGAGGCGATGCAGGTAATCGTGTCGGACGATTCGTCCGCCGATGCCGATGAATGCTGGCTAAATCCCGGTTAACTAATTCTTGGAGGACGGATTCTTATGACGTCGCGAGTGCTCCCCATTCGCCTGCTGTTGCTGTGTCTTATTACTGCCCTGCTATTTGCGGTCCCTACCCTGCTAACTGCGCAGAATGTCACCAGCGGTGGAATTACCGGCACAATCACTGACCCCAGTGGCGCAGCAGTTGCCAAGGCGACCGTAACTTTGAAAAATGTGGATACGGGCCAAACCCTGACAACCCAAACGAACGGCACTGGCGCTTACCGCTTCTCCTTGCTGAATCCAGGCAACTACGATGTCTCGGCAGCATCGACCGGGTTGCAGGCGAGTTCTCCGCAAACCGTCACTGTAGCCGTCGGACAAACGGCGATGTTGAATGTCCAACTCCAGGTCAAGGGAGCACAGACAACAGTGGAAGTAACCGCTGAGCCGGGCGTGATCCAGACGGAGAATGGCAACGTTTCCACTGCGATCAGCCCGCAAATCATCGCTAATCAACCGAACCCCGGGAACGATCTCACATACTATGCACAGGTCGCTCCAGGCGCGGTGATGAATACGCAGGCCGGCTACGGCAACACAGCGTTCTTCGGCATTTCTGGCACATCGAACCTGTTTACCGTGGATGGGATGAATGAAAACGACCCCTTCCTGAATCTGAGCAATTCGGGTGCGACCAACTTGATGTTGGGGGCGAACGATATCTCGACGGCCACAGTTGTAACCAATGGCTACTCGGGCGAGTATGGCCAGATGGCCGGGGCTAATATCAACTATGTAACCAAGTCGGGCGGTAACAAGTTCCACGGGAACGCGGAGTATTTCTGGAATGGAAGCATTCTGAACGCCAACGACTGGTTCAACAACAACCGAGGGACGCCGCGTCCGTTTGATAATGCGAATCAATGGGCAGCGTCAATCGGTGGCCCGATCATCAAGAACAACACATTCTTCTTTGTGGATACGGAAGGACTGCGACTGTTGATTCCGACGGCGATTCCAGTAAACGTTCCCAGTCCGCAATTTCAGGCGGCGACGTTAGCCACCATACCGGCCGATGAGACTTCGTTCTATAACAGGATTTTCAGCATTTACAACCATGCCCCGGGAGTCTCACGCGCCACCAACAGTCTCCCTGCCGGCGGCTGCGATGGTTCTCCGGTCACAGGACTTGCCCCAGGCGCACCGTGTGCGCTTACGTACAATTCGAACATCAACAACCTGACTACCGAATGGCTGCTGACCACGCGCATTGATCACATATTCTCCAGCCGCGACCGCGCATTCGTTCACTTCCGCACCGATCACGGACTGCAAGCCTCCATCACCGATCCTCTGTCGCCGGTCTTGAACGCGCAGAGCATCCAACCCCAATACGAAGGTCAGATCCAGGAAAACCATCAGATCGGAAACGATATGATCAACCAGTTTATTCTGGCGGGATCATATTACGGTGCGGTGTTCGGTCCACCGAGTCTGTCGGCAGCACAAGCGTTGATGCCGTACGAACTGAACTTTCTGGCGGGACAGTTCACTGTCCCAGGCAGCGGGTTTTACAGTACGTGGCCGCAAGGACGCAACGTGACCCAATACCAAATTGAAGATGATCTGGCATGGGAGCACGGAGCACACAATTTTAAGTTCGGTGTAAACTTCCGCCGGAACGACATCACCGACTACACTCCGGGAGGGTTCAACACCCAGATCCCGACTGCAAATTTTGGCACAGAAGCTTCCTTTGAAGCTGGAACGGTGGATTCGTTTGTGCAAGGTTTCGCGGCCCGCCCGACAGAACCGATTGCGCTCTACAGTTTCGACCTGTATGCGCAAGACACGTGGACAGTTCGGTCAAACCTGAACCTGACGCTCTCCTTGCGTGCCGAACATAACTCGAATCCGGTCTGCCAGACGAACTGCTTCGCCAATCTTTCTGGACCGTTCTTCGGCATCTCCCACAATCTGTCGCAGCCTTATAATTCCGCGATTCGCACAGGCCTGCACTCGGCCCTGCCCGGTTTGCAGAGCATCGCCTGGGAACCGCGGCTCGGTTTCGCCTGGCAACCCTACGGAAATGGAAAGACGGTGGTACGCGGCGGCATCGGCATCTTTGCTGACATCTTCCCGGGCACGATCGCTTCCGCCATGGATACAAATTCTCCGTTGAAAAACACCTTCGTAACAACGGGTTCGCTGGCTCCGGGTTCTGCGGGAAGTGCACAAGCGGCGGCCATCGCTTCGAACTCAGCCTTCCTCTCTGGCTTCAATTCAGGATTGAACTTCAGCCAGATTACAGCACTGGTTCCTGCGTTCTCTCCCCCCGGGTTTACGGCGGCTGAACCTAACTTGAAATATCCGACCTATTACGAATGGAACATTGAGGTAGAGCAGGCGCTCGGAACCAAAAACTCAATTTCGCTCGATTACGTCGGAAACCACGGAACGCACCTCTCGCTGGTTAATACGGGGGTGAACGCCTACTGCGGCGCCGGCTGCGCCGGCACTTTGGGAGTCGCAGGATTTGCCGGGCTTCCTGCGGCCCCAACGGACCCGCGTTTCAGTACGGTATCTGACGTTTCGACCCCGGGCGTCTCGAATTATAACGGCCTGGTCGTCTCATTCACGCGCCATGTTTCGACCAGCTTCCAGATGCAGGCAAATTTCACCTGGAGTCACGCGCTGGACGATATCTCGAACGGCGGCTTCCTGCCATTCAACTTTGGCACGAATACAGCCGTTCTGGCCCCCCAGGATCCTTTCAACTTGAAGTTGTACAACTACGGTAACTCCGACTACGACATCCGCAAGGCATTTAATGCGAATTACGTATGGCAGACACCCAAGATGCACAGCTTCCTGTTGAACGCATTGCTCGACTGGAGCATTGCCGGCGATTTCTTCGTGAACTCGGGACTCCCATTCACGCCGATCGATGGCGCGTTAACTTCGGGCCTTAGCGCGTACAACTATGGGCCGGCTACCGGGACGTCTCTATTCGCCAACGATCTGGTACCGGGAACGCTGCAATGCCATCCCACCGACGCGTTCACGATTGAGGGAACGGCCCGGCCATGCATGACGGCCTCGCAGTTCACCGCGCCGGTTAACGCTGCCGGCATCGCCCACTTCGGTGCCGAGCGGCGCAATCAGGTCTACGGCCCGTGGTTCTTCGACACGGACATGATGATCTCGAAGAACTTCCACCTGCCTCACTGGGAGGGAGCGGAACTCCAAATCGGCGCGCAGGCGTTCAACCTGCTGAACCATCCGAACTTCGATCAACCAATATCGGATATTGCCAATCCGCAGTTCGGAACCAGCGTTCGCACGGTGGCAAGTCCAACCAGCATCTTCGGTTCGTTCCTGGGTGCCGATGCTTCACCGCGAGCTTTCCAGCTTCGTGGAACTCTAACTTTCTAACCCCCTGGCACATTGCGGCCCGGCTTCGGCCGGGTCGTTTTTTTCGTGGCAATCTGATAGCAAAAAATTGGCGCCGGAACGTTCCGGCGCCGTCTGAGAAAATCTCGCGAGATGCGGTCAGGCGAGAGTCTACAAATCCAGAAGCTTATTTGCTTTCCGCGACCGAAGGACTGGCTCCGAAGTCGCGGCGGCTGTTGGCGGCCGTGCGAGCAGCGCGAGCATTCGGCTGCGAAGCTGCGGCTGCGCCGTAGCGCTCGAGCAGCATGGGACTCATGGTGTTTTCGGCTTCCTTGACGAAGATCATCTGATTTTCGGAAGCCATATCGACCCGAACGAAATCTCCAAGCTTCACCTGCCCGGTGGCAACGAGATTGGCCAGCGGGAAGACTAGATTTCGCTCGATCGCGCGCTTGAGATGCCGTGCACCATACCGCGGGTCGGTTCCTTCCTTCAGCAAGTACTCCTTCACGCTCGAAGTACAGTTGAAGACAAACTGATTCACCCCGGCGGCCATGAGCACGCGCTGCTGCACCATGCCAAGTTCGATTTCCAGGATCTGCTTGAGATGCTCGTCGCGCAGAGTCTTGAATACGACCGTCTTGTCGATGCGGTTCATGAACTCGGGCGTGAACTTGCGGCGCGCCGCTTCGACCGCGGTGCGCTGGATCTTGTCGTCGAACGAAGCATCCACTTCGACCGCCTTGGGAGCGAATCCGAAGCCGCCATCGACTAGGTTCATCATCTCTCCCGCACCCAGGTTGGAGGTCATGATGATGATGCACTGCGACAAATCCACGCGGCGGTTGTCGCCAAGGGTCAAGGTCGCCTTGTCGAGGATGCCGAGCAAAAGCTGCCAGAGCGAGTCCGACGCCTTTTCAATCTCATCGAACAGCAGGATCGACAGCTTGAGTTTTTCCGTAAACCATTGGTTCAAAGCTTCCTGCGTGAGGAGCGGGTGAGTTTCGCGATGGCCTAGATATCCCGGAGGCGATCCGATCAGCTTCGCGATCTCGTGCGAGTGCTGGAACTCGGCGCAATCGATTTTGATGCAGGCCCGGGCATCGCCGAACAGAGCTTCCGCCATGGCCTCGACCACCCGCGTCTTGCCAGAACCAGTAGGTCCAAGGAAGAGCAGGTTGCCCACCGGACGTCCCGGAGGATTCAGGCCTGCCAAGAACATCTGATAGATTTCAACAACCTTCTCGATTGCCTGATCTTGGCCGACGATGCGGCGGCGCAGGGCTGATTCAAATTCTCCAGCATCGCTGCTGCGGCGATTCGGGTCGAGGACAGTGGCGAGATTGGTTCTCATAGGGTCAATGCCGGTATTTTCCGACTGAATTTCCTTTCCTGGAGGGCTTCTTCTTAGATTTGTTCCGGTTACACCGGGTTTTCTTCCGGTATTTTCGTCTTCCTTGCCCCGCGGTCAGAAGTCTCGACAACCTTCTGGAACAGGTCCGTCCTGTACCGCAGCTTCGTAGAGAGCAAACTGTTCGCCACCGCATTTGCTTTTCTAGGAATTATTCGAAGCAATTGAAAATGAAACACTTACAGCGCTTGGACCGACCGAGGTCGGAGCTGCCGGAAGGCAGGATTAGAAGGCGAGAGAAATACTTTGCACCAAGGGGACAGGAACATATCCCTGACTTTAATTTCCCGCCAGTTTGAGCGAGCTCTCAACTTGCGGGAATCAGGCGGAGAGAAAGAAGAAGGGCCGTGAGAGAACCCCATGGCCCGACTTGTTGCAATCCCATAACGAATCTACTTCGCGCGCTGGCGTAGCATTCGAGAGGGCACAAACTGATGCATCACAAACAGACTCGGCCGTACTTGCGTCGGTGAGGTCGCGGCAGCGTTCTGCAGTATCAGGACGCCAGCCGATACCTGTCCGGGGTCGACTTCGATGAAGGGAAAGTTGTTGCCATCCGCTGTATAGACTGTAACCGTGAACCCTCCATTCAGCGTGCTACCGGCTCCGTTTGCTGCATTGGTTGCGGAGATTCCGTATCGGCCAGTTGAATCTGGGCCTGTAACGTTGCCGCTGATACCGACCGGAACGGCACCGCTCCCGCCAGGGGCGTAATTTTCATCGATAAGGCCGGTAAGTGCACCAGAGCTGGCCACCGTGAACTCCGCCAGGTCGTCCACTTCCACCGGACCGCTTGAACCAGAGAATGACGATGCTCCGGCCAGATTAGTGCCGCTGAAATTCATAGCGTATCCCTGTGAGGCGGAAATGGCGGCACTGGACACCTGCGAGTAGGCTGCTCCCGCCAAGGATGTGCCGACACTCTGGTCCAGCTGCAGCAGAAGAAGACCTCCGGTGGAGGGGTAGGCAGCGAATGTAGAGCCGCCCACAAACGTCGATGGAGCGAATGTGATCGTAAACCGACCTGTTCCCCCAGCGGCATACGTTGCAGTGAATGGGATCGGGGTAGCAGGAACTTGTCCGTTGAAATTAGCATCTTCAGTCCCGTTGGTGATGGTGCCGGAGGAATTGGCCGTCATGTATCCGCCAACTGCCGCGGCGTTGCCCGTATTGGTACCAATAAGGGTAAAGCTCATTGTGCCCGTCGGGAATGTCGCACTGGTTTGGGAATACGCATCACCTGAGAGCACTCCCTTTCCATCCGTCTCGATGAACTTCAGATGGTTCGAATCCGCGACATATACGTCGTAGCCGACGCTGGCCAGAGTAGAGGCTCCACTAGCCGCCGCCACTACGGTCCCACTGATGGCGGTATCCGAAGTCACAATGCCGCCCGAATTGATATCTTCGACCCCCGTTGCTGATCCTCCTGAACCTACGGTGAAGCCACCAACAGCAACAGTAGTTGCGGTGCTACCCGCCGCCGCTCCCGAAAGTAGAAATGCATAGCTTCCGGTGGGGGTTGCGCCAGCTGTCTGGAGATCGATCGTGCCACTGCCGCTGCCCAGAGTGTCGAGTTCCGAGACAAGCCCATGGAACTTGTTCTGGAGGACGATGCCGATGGTCAAGCTGGTGCGGGAAACTCCTGGCGCATTCATCGTAATCGTTCCCCGTCCGTCGGCATAGACGCTGTATGTGCTACTGCTCTGGATCTGCTGCTTTGTTATAGAACCCAGACTGGCGTCGCTTAGATCGACGGTGCCTCCCGAAATGCCGCCATTGCCGTTGGCGGTAAAAGATCCGACTATCGCGTAGGGATAACCGGACTGGTCCGTACCCGAAGCGGAGAAGACATAGGTACCGTTCAAGTTGCTGTTGGTGAACCCTCCACTAGGAGGGGGGACCGGGGCAGGGGCTCTTGTGCCATAGTTACCTCCGCAGGCAACCAGGAATTCAAGAGAGATGACGGCAAGAAAAGCGGCGACACTACGGCGCAACGACATGGCTCTACCCCTCCGGGAAATCATCGCAAAATGTACGCAAGCGAAGCTTAGGCTCTTTAGACTAATTAGATGTAAGTTGCAGCACTAAAAAAACCCAATTCTGTGGAAAAAGTTTCGATTTTGTCCACAACCCTCTTTGGATAGAAAACTTTACGCCGGTTGGAACAAGGACCGGCGGCCTGCAGCCCTGTGGTACTGAATGTGTATCCTACCATCGCGGGAACGAGGTATTCAGGGCGCCTGGAGTGTTTCGGAGCCAACAGGGGTAATCTGAGATATTCGCAATATCCTGATTTAAGCCCGTTCCAGTAACAGACTAATCTTCCCCATGCATAGGCCCGCAAGCGAAACCCGACAGTCGAACCTGTTGAAGATCGCAACACTGTGCATGCTGGTGTTGATTGGATGCCGGGTCGAGGCACCGGCGCAGTCAAATAACCCCAAACCGTCGAAAAATGGGGAGTCCCGCCAAACAGACAGTCGCGGGCTCATCATCAGCGACGGAGAGTTGCCGCCGAATACTTATCTACAAGCACGTTATGAATACCGCTTCTCCGCTCGAGGGGAATTTGCTCCGCCAGTGCGCTGGCGTGTAATCGGAGGAGCCCTGCCTCCGGGATTGCGGCTGGAGGATGACGGCCTGCTCCATGGCGAACCCACAAGAACCGGCGAGTTTCGGTTTACTGTGTCTGCCACCGACACTGGGAAACCAGCTCAGGCGGTACAACGGGAATTTGTGATTCGGGTAATTGAAGCCCTGGTACTGGAATGGAAGGTCCCAGCCCATGTCACAGGCAACAGGATCGAAGGAAGCGTCGACGTGTCAAATACCACCCGGCACGATGTTGACCTGACCTTCATCGTGGAGGCTGTCGCTGAAAACGGACGGGCGACCGCGATCGGCTACCAGCACTTCCTCTTGCGCAGGGGTACGCGCGATATGGAGCTTCCGTTTGGCGAGACGCTTCCGCACGGAGCCTATCTGATCAATGTGGACGGCATTGGCGAAATCACCAGTCGGAATGTGATTTATCGCCAGCGCCTGGTAATGCCAAAACCGCTCAACGTGGCAGTAGGTCCGTGAGGTGCTGCACCATCTGTTCTGGATTTTTTGGATTAGATGACCCTGGTCACATTGACGCGACCTTCCGTAATCTGGAAAACTGTTCGGGACGGGCTGTGTCCCGTGATCCCAATAATCTGTTTGGCTGAATGGAACTGTTACTCAATCTCCTGTGGCTACTCTTGGTTGTGCCGGCCTTCTGGCTCTGGCGCAATCGCACAAACACGGGACGTGAGCACAGGTTCGGTTCGTTTCATTCCATTCTTGCCCTCGGATGTTTGCTGGTTTTGCTCTTCCCGGTAATTTCCGCCACCGATGACCTGCATGCGATGCGAGCGGAGATCGAAGAACCAGGGATTAACAAGCGCAGCGTGCGGCAAGCCTCCGCGCCGAAGTCTTCTCTTGCAGCGGGACACGCACAAAATACGCCGGCTTCGCTTACGGGGATTTTTTCCTTTGTTGGGTATTCTCAAAGCTGGCTGCAATTTATCCACCGCCCTGTGGTCGAGTTAAGCGCGAGGACGGTTCTTCGTCCGAGCCGCGCACCGCCAACTTCCTGCCTTGCCTAGTTTTCTCTATCGCGAATAGCCGAGTGACATGCGCTCGAAATAGCTTCGAGCCTGTGAACGTTCGCGATTGTCCTATTTACCTGATTGTTACAGCCAAGACTGCATACTCCGGAGCACCTGCGCTTAGGGACAATTTGGACGCGCGCGTACCCGGACTGCAGAGAGTCAGGAAGATTCAATGCGCAACACATTCTGGCACTGTTCGCTTGTGCTGATCGCGCTGGGTAGCGCGGCGGCAGCGGCTGCTCAGCCGAACGGACAAGCGACCGCGGGTCCGCCAAAAGTATGGTCGTGGCAGCAGGTGAAGGATCATTTCGAGCTCGACAATCCGACGCTGCTGGCCGACAAGCTGAACATCGATGAATCGAGAGCCGAGGAGATCACGGCTTTCCTGCGGCCAAACCCGCAGTTCACGGTCTCTGCCGATGGTAACCAGATCGCGCCCAACCAGGGAGTGTGGAAACCGTTCGCGGGAACGTTTATCACCCCGAGCTTCAGCTATCTGCACGAACGCGCGCACAAACGGGAGTTGCGCCGGGACAGCGCGCGGGAAGGAACGCAGATCACCGAGTTTACCCATCAGGATCTTGACCGCACGCTTCTGTTCAACCTGCGCAGCGTGTTTGTTTCGATCCTGCAGGCCAAAGCAGTTCTGGAGCTGGCGAAATCGGATCTCGCTTACTGGGATCGTGTTTTGCAGATCAGCCGAGACCGCTTCTCGGCTGGAGACATGGCGCAGATAGATCTGGACCGCCTGGAACTGCAGCGCGTGCAATATGAGTCCGATGTGCAGACCGCAGAAGTCAATCTGCGTACGGCGAAGATCCAACTGCTTACCATGCTGAACGACCACACGCCCGTCGAACAGTTTGATGTCACGGACGTTTACGACTTCGACGACTCGATGGCCAGCCGTGATGAATATCGCACGATGGCCATGGACACGCGCCCAGACCTGAAGGAGGCGGTCGAGGCCGTCACTAAAGCCGAAACAGATCACAAATTGGCCATCGCAAACGGCTCGACCGATCCGACATTCAGCTTGTGGTACACGCATAACGCGTCGACCAACAATCCCTACGCCACGGAAACCGTGGGCGGCAGCATCAGCATTCCGCTGCGCCTCTTCGATCGCAATCAGGGAGAAAAACTGCGCACGCAGATTGATATCCATCGCAATCAGAAACTGCAAGTTGCCGCGGCAAACACGGTACTGAGTGATGTGGACTCGGGCTACGCCATGGTCGAGAGCAATCTGACGCTGCTTCGTCCTTACAAGCAGAAGTATCTGCAACAGGCAACGCGCGTGCGCGACACGATGTTTTTCTCCTATCAGCACGGAGGCGCTTCGCTGCTGGATTTCATGAGCGCAGAAAGCGATTACCGCAGCGTGCAGTTGAATTACGTGAACCTCATCGGCGCTTATCTGAACGCTGCCGCACAGCTGAACATGGCCGTAGGAAGAGAGGTAATCCAATGAAACATCTAACCTGGCGAATTTGGTCTCTGGCCGCCTGCGCCTTGCTAATGCTGGCGCTGTTTGCCTGCAGCGAGGGCAAAGCGGATCCGCAACAGGAGGCTCCTCCGCCCGCCAAAGTTGAACCGGAAATGGATGCCAACAATTTCAAAGTCGACCATCCAGAGCAGTTTCCGCTGGTCACCGCGGTGGCATATAAGTCGGTCCCCGCGCTGAATGTCACGGGCGTCGTGCAGCCGGATATTTCCCGCGCGGTGCCCGTGGTCTCGTTGGCCTCCGGCCGCGTGGTGGAAATCAAAGCGCGGCTGGGCGATGAAGTAAAGAAGGGACAAGTGCTGCTGCAGGTGCAGAGCAACGACGTTTCCGGCGCGTATCAGACTTACATCAAAGCTGAGAACGATGAACGGCTGGCGCACATCCAGTTGGACCGCGCCCAGCTTCTGTATTCCAAAGGCGCCATTGCACAGAGCGCGCTGGAAGCGGCGCAGACCACCGAGCAGGATGCGCAAGCCGATCTGAATGCGGCTACTGAACAGCTGCATCTGCTGGGAATCGATAGGAATCATCCTTCCGGCATTGTCGACGTAGTCGCGCCAATTTCCGGCATCATCACCGACCAACAAGTGACAAACGCCTCGGGCGTGCAGGGACTTTCCGGGCCGAATCCGTTCACGATCTCAAACCTTGAATATGTCTGGATCGTTTGTGACGTTTACGAAAATGATTTGGACGCGGTGCGCGTGAGCGACTACGCCGACATTCATCTGAACGCCTATCCGAACAAGACGTTCAAGGGACGCGTGGACAATATTCTTCCCGTGCTTGATCCGAATATCCACACGGCCAAAGTACGGCTGGAAGTTCCCAACCCCGGGCTGATGCGCATTGGGATGTTTGTCACAGCCACTTTCTACGGCAAGCAGGCAGAGATACATGCTTCTGTTCCCTCTACGGCGATCTTGCATCTGCACGATCGCGAGTGGATCTACGCGCCGCTTGGCAATGGGCATTTCAAAAGGATGGAAGTAGTCTCCGGGCCGATGCTGCCGAATGGACAGCAGGAGGTCCGCTCGGGGATCAAGCCTGGCGATCAAGTGGTTGCCAACGCCCTCGACCTGCAGAGCACGGTGGAGCAATAAATGATTCGCCGCGTCGTCGATTTCGCCCTTGGAAACCGCCTGCTGGTGCTGGCGCTGGCACTCGTCCTGTTTGCCTGGGGCGTCGTATCGTTTCACAACTTGCCGATCGAAGCCTATCCCGACGTTGCCGACAACTACGTCGAAGTCATCACGCAATGGCCGGGCATCTCGGCCGAACAGATCGAGCAGCAGGTCACGATTCCGCTCGAAACCGTGATGAACGGGATTCCAGGCGTTGTGCATTTGCGTTCGTTTTCGCTGTTCGGACTTTCGGACTTGAAACTCATCTTCGACGACCAGACCGATAATGCCTGGAATCGCGAGCGCGTGCTGGAACGCCTGAGCCAAGTCACCCTACCGCCCGGCGTCAGTCCGCAGATGGGAACGGACTGGAGCCCCGTGGGACAGATTTATTTCTTCACCCTGCACAGCGACAACCCAAAATACGACCCAATGGAGTTGAAGTCGCTCGAAGATTGGGTCGTCGAGAAGAACCTAAAATCCGTTCCCGACATCGTGGACGTCTCCAGCTTCGGCGGACCGACGCGCGAATATCAGGTGCGGCTTGACCCCGACAAGTTAATTGCCTACGGGTTGAGCCTGAGTCAGGTTGAACAGCAACTTGCCAATAACAATGCAAATGCCGGGGGAAGCTTCATTCAGGAGGGACTGCAGCAGGTCAACGTCCGCGAGGTCGGACTGGTCGATCACGTCCACGACATCCAGGAGACCGTGATCTATACCAAGAACGGCACCCCTTTGCGGGTGAAAGACATCGCCGTCGTGGAACAAGGTCCAAAGATTCGTCTCGGTCAATTCGCGCGCGCGATTCATCGCGAGGACGGAACGATTGTCGACAATGACGACGTGGTTTCCGGAATCGTGCTGCTACGCAAGGGAGCGCCCGCCGATAACGCGCTGAGAGCCCTGCACGAAAAGATCCAGGAAATGAACGATCACATCCTTCCCAAAGGAGTGAAAATCGTTCCCTTCATCGACCGCAGCGACCTGGTGCATTTCACGACTCATACTGTTCTGCACAATCTGACTGAAGGAATGATTCTGGTTTCGATCATCCTGTTTCTTTTTCTCGGGAATATTCGTGGCGCAATCATTGTGGCGGCGACGATTCCGTTTTCGCTGCTGTTTGCCTCGATTTGCCTTGACCTGAAGCATGTTCCTGCCAACCTGCTCTCGCTAGGAGCGCTGGATTTCGGCATGGTAGTAGACGGCGCGGTGGTCATGATCGAAAACATCGTGCGCCACATGAGCTTCTCGAACGGCACGGACACACCCACAGAGAAGATTGCCGAGGCTTCGCACGAAGTACAACGCCCGGTGTTCTATGCCATCGCCATCATCATCACGGCTTATTTACCAATCTTCACGCTGCAGCGCGTCGAAGGCCGCTTATTCCACCCGATGGCGTGGACGGTGGCCTTTGCCTTGCTCGGCGCGTTGATCTTCTCGATCCTGATCGCACCGGTGCTGGCCAGTTTTGCTTTCGCGCACGGCGCGAAGGAATGGCATAACCCGGTGATGTCGTACCTGATCGAGCGCTATCGGCATGCGGTGCGGTGGGCGATCCGTCATCGAGCGGTAACGGTGGGTGTGACCGGCTGCTTCCTCGCTCTTGCCCTGTATCTAGCGTTTAGCGGTGCGATTGGCTCGGAGTTTCTGCCACACCTCGATGAAGGCGCACTCTGGGTGCGCGGAACATTGGCGCCGAGCACCGGACCGAATGAAGGCATCCGTGTCTCGAATGAGGCGCGTCATGTGCTGTGCTCATTCCCCGAAGTTCCGCAGTGTACCAGCCAGGTGGGGCGTCCCGATGACGGCACCGACACGACCGGCTTTTTTAATACCGAGTATTTCGTCGATCTGAAACCCAAAGGTCAGTGGCGTCCGGTGTTCCACCAGAATAAAGACAAATTGATCGCCGCTATGGGGAGGGAACTCGACAAAATTCCCGGAGTCGTTTGGGGATTCTCGCAGCCTATCGAAGACAACATGGAAGAAGCAGTCAGCGGCGTCAAAGGAGAACTTGCTACGAAACTGTTCGGCGACGACCTCCGCGTTCTCGACGCCAAAGCAGACGAAATCGTCAACGTGATGAGCAAGGTCAACGGCATCGAGGATCTGGGAGTGTTCCGGGTTCTCGGGCAGCCGAACCTGAATGTCACCGTCAACCGCGAGGCTGCAGCGCGGTATCAGATCAACGTGGCCGACGTGCAGGATGCGATCCAGACGGCGGTGGGCGGCAGTGCGTTAACCCAGGTTCTACAAGGCGAAGCCCGCTACGATCTGGTGCTGCGCTATCTGCCAAAATACCGCGACACCAAAGAGGCGATTGAAAACATTCGGCTGTTGTCTCCGACCGGCGAACGTGTTTCCCTGGCGCAGCTCTGCAATATCGAAACGGCGGACGGCGGTTCGGAGATTTATCGCGAGGGGAATCAGCGTTACATCGCCATCAAGTACAGCGTACGCGGCCGCGATCTCGGCAGCACTGTCGAAGAGGCGATGAAGAAGGTGAACGACGAAGTGAAGCTGCCGGGCGGTTATCACCTGAAGTGGGAGGGCGAATACCAGAGCAAACAGCGCGCTGATGCCCGCTTGCTGATCGTTCTTCCGATTACGATTCTCATTATCTTCATCATTCTTTACACGATGTTTAAATCGTTTAAGTGGGCGCTGCTGATTACAGGGACGAACTTCAGCGTGTCCTCGGGCGTAGGCTTTCTCGCCCTTTTCGGGGTATCCGTCCAGACCGGCGTCATCATGCTGGAATACATCAATCAGCTGCGGGTACGGCGATTCTCCATTGAAGACGCCGCGGTGGAAGGAGCCGTGCTGCGACTCCGTCCGATCATGATGACGATGCTCGTCGCGACGCTCGGGCTTCTCCCCGCCGCGCTCTCGCATGCGATTGGATCGGATTCTCAACGTCCCTTCGCGATTGTCATCGTCGGCGGACTCATCGCGGCGCTCGTGCTCAGTATTTTCCTGCTTCCTACGTTATATGTCTGGGTGGCCGGGGAGCGCGACGTGTTACCGCCCGCCGAACCCGGTTTTGCCGAAGGCGAGCACGTGGACTAGAAATCAGCTGCCGAGTCAACTTCAGCGGCCCATTAGTTCGAAGCGGATCATTGCGAGAATGGGAAACGCGGAGAATACACGCAAAGGACAGCGATTGACGATCGCACCAAAAATTAAGAGTTCCGAGGTGGTGTTGTGTCCATTCGTCTCGGCCAGTAGCTCGCGTTAGACCCTTGCTCGACCTGCTCTCGCTTCTTCCCTTGCGGGATTTCAGCGCGCGATCTTTGCTTGGGCTCCGGGCTCACCGCCAACCGGATAAACCGACTCAACGCCTCGGAACTCTATCCTGCCTTTGACTTGTCTCCTCGTTCCTCTCGACCAGCGCTTTGCTATAGACCCTTGCGGACCCTCCTTCGATTTGCGCAATCAAAGGTGATCTTGCTTGAGCCCCGGACTCGGCACCAACCGGCAAAACCAAGGAAATGTCAAAGAACGATTATGGTTTTACTCTTTCTATTTTTTTCGTCAACGAAAAATACGAGCCTGCAACTACATGCATTTTCAATCGAGTGCAGCTGGTTCACAGGCCGCTGACCGGAAATTGTGCAAAGTGCGATTCATCTTTTTGCAAAGCCCATCCGCAGTGCGGCTTTTCGCGAATTTCTGAAGAACAACTGCGAACAGTCCCTATTTGCCGGCATCGTGCTCTCTTGTGAAAATCGGGCAAATGCCATGCTGGACGCCGGATTTGAAAGGGACAGGTTTTCCTGTTTTGGGAATGAAAGGTAGAAACGGGCCCTTGCGCCGCTGTGATCTGACTCAGAACTCGATAAATCCCGCGGCGCGCGGAAGGTTTTGCTCTTCGGCTTCGGGTAGCAGGCCTTCTACTCCGCGTAAATCTTCCCAGGCAGCCTCGTTCAGGGCAGGATCGGCGCTCACCATGTCGCGAATCATCTTCCACGCTGCAATATTCAATGCCCCCTCCGGAGGAGGTCCCATGGCCAGCGATACCGAGCATTGCGGGCAGAAGCAGATGCGCTGCGCCGAGGACTTTTGCCGCGGCCGCACGCCTACCGTTTGTGCGAACAGGTAGACCGCAACTGACTTCGAGCCGGACCCCAGTTCGCGGTTACAGCGAAGGCAAAAGAGATTCTGCAAGACTTCCTTTCTGTGCTGCTCGCGTCATGCTGGCGCGGGCTGTTCCCAAATACAAGTAAGTAAACAGATTCCTGCCGGCAAATAGCGCCACAGTGCAAACCAGAACCAAGTTTGCTCTAGGCAGCGGTGTGGCAAGTCTCGCACTCTAGCAGCATGAGTACGGCCTCGCGTTCGTTTCGACTCCGATTCGGCCAGACGGTTAGAACCGACCTGCATCGCGCCTCGAACAAACGGGAGAGTGTCCGCCAGCCTGACGAGGTGGCAAGCGTCTGCTACCGCATGCAAAATGACCAGGTCGAGTTTCTTCTGGTGCAAACACGCGGTGCGCGTCGACGCTGGACTTTTCCCAAGGGCGGAGTGGAATCGAAGCTGACGCTCGCCCAGACGGCAGCCTTGGAATCGTTGGAAGAAGCTGGCGTGCATGGCCGGATTGAGGAAAACGCGTTTCTTCAGTACCGCCGGCGGGCTTCCGGGAACCGCAATCGTGGCGATCTGATCGTCAACGCGTATTTGTGTGAGGTTTGTAGGCTCGCTCGTCCCAAGGAAGCAGGACGCAATCGCACCTGGTTTTCAGCCTCGGAGGCCAGGCTCCGGCTGGCGGAAGGACGATGCGCTCAGGATCAGAAGGCCTTCGCCCACCTCATCAATGAGGCAGTGGTGCGGATCAGCATGCGCCGTGATTCGGGACCTTCGGCACACGCTCGACACAATCACGAATTTCTGCGTGTCAGGTTTGAAGCGCCAGAACTAGCGGTGGCTTATGCGAGAGCGTCCGAGGCATATTTCCGGGCGCGTGCCGGTCGACTCAGCTCTCCAGAATTGTCAAATGAGAAAAGGCCAGAGCGACTTGCATTGCGACCGGCCCAGCCCGGCGAGGTATTGCCGTTCGTTCCGCCGTTGAAGCTGCTTTCGGCAGACAGTTCAAAGCGCACTATTCCGAAAAAGCCGCGCTGAGATCGCCGGCTTAGTGCGTATTGGATTGCGATGGCGCGAGTATCGGAGTGTGATCGAGCGCCGCGCGGGTCGCCGCTCCCGGCAATTCATCGCCACGGAAGTAGCGCGGACCCTTGCCTGAATCCTTCAGATCTGCTGTACGCATTTCCGGCATGGCCACGTATGGCTTGCTATAGTCGTTGGCAGCATTCCAGAAGAGGAACCCAATCCCGCCTTCCTTGCGAGCCGTCTCGACCTGGATCTTGATGTAATCGGGAGAATAGGTCTTGGTCCGCCAGTGGAACGCTTGCAGCCACGGCCGGATCACCACGCCGCTGCCTTTGGTGATAAGAATGAAGCGGTCCATTGACTCGCCGATAAAGTGCTCCGGCGCATCGCCCGGGTCACTGATGTGATCCATGCCGAAGAAGTGCGAGGGGTAAATCATCGGCGAGAGCACATCGCAATACTTGGCCATGCCCACTATATCTTGTCCGGTATGGGAGAGATCAACCGGTCGTTGCCATGCCATCACGCCAAAGACATCGAGCGAGAAGAGTGCACCGGTGGGATGGATCTCCGCATACGCCTTCTTCAAAAATCCCACGATTACGTCGGAGCGCTGCCAGTCAGGATGCTCGGCTTGGAAAGCAAAACTGGCATCCTTCTGGTCGCCTTCGGCGGGAAAGCGCACGTAATCGAACTGAATTTCGTCGGCACCGAGCTGCGCGGCATATTTTGCCAGCGCGATGTTGTAATCCTCCACCTTCGGGTTCGAGGGATCGGTCCAGACCAGCTTTCCGTTCTCCCGCCATGGCTGATTCGTGCGATGGGATCGGACCGCCAGTTCGGGATGCTCGGTCACCAGGCGCTCATCGCGGAAGATGGCAAGGCGCGCGATCGCGTGCATATTCTGCTCGTGCAGGAAATGGATGAATTTCGGCAGGTCGTGGATATAGATGTTGTGCTTATCCAAAAGCGGATGCTGGAAGGCAATGCTCACGCTACCATCGGAGTCTTTGATGTCGAAGACAACGGCATTCCCGCCAACCTGCCGCCAGTGACGGATAATCTCAATGCCCTTGTCGCTCCCCGCCATCATGCCGGTGAGATAAATCGCGCGCACTTCGAAATCTTTCGCCACGGGAATGTTCTTTTCCACGATCGGCGCCGGCAGAATTCCTGGAATCGTGATCGTTTCATTGGCCTTGAGGAAGGTTCCCGAAATGTTGCCGTTATCCTGACGAATGGCGCCGGCAAGTTCCGACGAAGTCAAATAAGACGTGCGTCCAAGATAGCGATGCGCAATTCCGGGAATCGTGTCGCCGCGCTTCGTCGTATAGAGTTCCGTTCCCGGAGCGGCAACAGACTTGGGCGGAACGCTGGCCGATCCAGGGATGCTCGCGCTCACTGGCTTTACCGTGGCTCCATCCCCGCCCAACGCCAGCAGCCTCGCTTGCGGCGAGCTTTCCGCATGCGCCAAAGAAGAAGAACTGGAGGTAATCTGCCAGGCGGCGGCTCCCACCAGAAGGCAGGACGAGGCAACCACAACGAAAATGGACGAATGGCGCAAAGCTTCCTCCCGAAAAGACCCAAGGTGAAGCTCGATAGTAGCTTTAGCGATCCTGTGCCGCTAGTTACGTGCGGACAACTCCAGTTGGCGAAGAATGTTCATCCGCTCCAGCAGCGGGAAAGCTCCTCCTACTTACATAGATGTCGACTTTAATCTTTGGGAACGAAAAAACCCGGCTTTCGCCGGGTTCCATAACTTGCCTGATTCTATAAAGATGCGCGGTTCTTAGCGGTGAGCCATCTCGAGTTCGTGCACGGACTTGCCGGATTTGAAGGCTTCGTAGCGGTGATTGATCTCGTCCCAGTTGACCACGTTCCACCATGCCGCCAGATATTCCGGGCGCCGATTGTTGTACTTCAGGTAGTACGCGTGCTCCCAGACATCGTTACCGAAGATCGGGAACATGCCTTGCGAAATCGGATTGTCCTGGTTTGCGGTCGTGATGATCTGCACTTCTCCGCTCTTGCCAGCTAGCCAGACCCATCCCGAGCCGAACTGTTTCGCTCCGGCGTCGTTGAACTTTGCCTTGAAATCGTTGAAATTGCCGAATTTCTTATTGATGACCTCGGCGATTGGACCGTTCGGCTCGCCGCCGCCTTTCGGCTTCATGATCTTCCAGAACATTGTGTGATTGACGTGTCCGCCGCCGTTGTTGCGAACTGTCGTACGGATGTCCTCGGGAACGGCATTCAAGTCGCGAAGCAATTCTTCGGCGGTCTTCTTAAACAGCTCGGAATGCTTTTCCAGGGCGGCGTTCAGATTTTTCACATACGCGCCATGGTGCATGTCGTGATGCAGAGTCATGGTCTGCTTATCGATGGTCGGTTCCAGCGCCGCATAGTCATACGGCAGCGGTGGTAGTTCATGTGCCATGATTTTCCTCCAAAGCCTTTCTGATGACAGGAAGTTGGGTTTCGATGCAAGTCTCGGTGGCCCTCATTATATCGCCGCAAGGCATTCAATCGACAGCATTTCGAGCGCCGATCGGCCTGATGTACAGTTCGCCAATCCTGCAATACCCGGATTGACCGGGGTACAAACCTGTGATTAGATGCGCCCAACCATAGCGCGCCATAGTCGTCCAAAGAACGGGCGTGCGATCGAGGTGCTGTATGAAGTGCAGTCTGCTGTTTACAACCCTAGGTGTCACTATGTTGTCGTTGTGCCTGAGTGCCAGCGCACGGGATTCTGTCCTGCCCGCCGGTACGATTTTGCAGTGCACGATCAATGAACCAAACTTCTCGACCAATACTGTAGCTGTCGGGGATCCGGTGCTATGTCATTTGCGCGGTGTCACCGAATTCGGCCAACAGGCATTCCCGCGGGGAAGCTACCTCGTCGGCCATCTGGAAAAAGCTAAGGATCCCGGCCATTTTGTCGGCAAGGGATATCTCAAGCTGCAGTTCGACCGCATCGGTTTGCCGACCGGGGACCTGCCGCTCGACGCCAAGGTGATCGGCACCAACGGCTATCGTGTCAGCAAAGATGGAAAGATAGTGGGACATGGACACCCCCGGCGGGATGTCGTGGAATGGATGCTGCCTCCGCTTTGGCCCTGGAAGGTGCTAATGCTTCCAGCCCGCGGACCACGTCCCAAGCTTTCCAACGAGGCGACGCTCAGCCTTCGTCTGATGGATGATGTGGAAATTCCCCAGGTTGCGCAAACCTATGGTCCAGGATGGCACTTCTTCAAAAGGGAATCTGGGCAGTTGCATCAGCCGGCCAGTGATTCTCCATATCAGAACGCGGTTAGCCCGGGGCCACAGCTGTCATCTGTTCCGCAAGCAACCTATGCCAGCGTGATCACCCGCAATCCCGCCTCGGTCCAACTCGCCTCCAGCGCAATGAACGCCTCCCCAGGATGTCCGGTTGTTGTCCTGAAAACCGGAGCCGTCATTGTTCTGGGCAATTACGCATACAGCAACGGACGCATCATCTACACTCTGGCCACAGGCGGCGGCGGCGTCCTGAACTCCAGTGACGTCGACTGGGATTCCACCATGCGCGCCAACGCACGCCGGGGTGTTCGCATGACTCTGCACGGAGGACCGGTTCCAACCGAAACTCCGGGGATGTAGTTACCTCCTGGAATCCTTAAGCCGCCGAGAATCTCGGCGGCTTTTTTTATTCACGATGAGGCGAGTTTAGATCGCCGTCGCCTGTTCCCGGCGCCGCGACTGGATCTCTATATAGACATTGACCAGCGAAACGGCTGCCGGAGTCACACCCGGAATGCGCGAGGCCTGCCCTAGCGTCCGCGGCTGCACATGCGAAAGCTTTTCCTGCATTTCGCGCGAGAGCCCGCTCACTGAGCGGTAATCGAACCACTCCGGGATGTTGCGCTGCTCCGACTTCTTCAGGCGTTCGATCGCTTTCTGCTGCTGCTGCAGATAGCCTTCATATTTGATTTCCGTTTCCACCGACTTCAACTCGTTGCGGAGTTGCGCCGGCAGATGCACCGCCGAGTTAGTTGAGATGTCGTGGAAGAACTCAGGTGCAAGCTGTGATAGCAGGGGCACGATCTGTTCAATCCCGACTTCCGGCCGCTTCAGCAACTGGGCAATGGTTTGTCCCGCTGCACCCTTCAGATTCGTCGTCTCAACACCCGCCGCGACGCCTTCCAGCATGTCTGGCGTGAGCCTCGTTGTTTCCAGCAGCTTCTTCATCGCTTCGAGCCGCTCTTGCTTGCTGACGAAATCGTCCCATGCGTGATCCGAGATCAGGCCCACACGCCGCGCATGCGGAGTGAGGCGCCGATCGGCATTGTCGATCCGCAGATGCAGGCGGAACTCGGCCCGCGAAGTGAACATCCGGTACGGCTCATTGGTGCCCTTGGAAATCAGATCGTCGATCAAGATCGCGGTATAGGCCTCAGTCCGGTCGAGGATCAGCGCCGGTAGCTGCTTCACCTGCAACGATGCATTAATTCCTGCCATTAGTCCCTGGCATGCCGCCTCTTCATAGCCCGAAGTGCCGTTGATCTGTCCGGCAAGAAAAAGTCCGGCAATCTTCTTTGTTTCCAGTGTTCGCTCCAGCTCGGTCGGATCGATCGAGTCATATTCAATGGCGTATCCGGGGCGCAGCATCTCCGCATTTTCCAGTCCCGGAATGGATTTCAGGATCGCCAGTTGCACCTCGACCGGCAGCGAGGTGCTCATGCCGTTCACGTAGATCTCGTGCGTGTTCAATCCCTCGGGCTCGAGGAAAAGCTGGTGCATTGCCTTGTCGGGAAACTTCACGATCTTGTCTTCGATCGATGGGCAATATCGTGGCCCAATCGATTGAATCTGCCCGCTATACATAGGCGACCGGTGTACATTGTCCCGAATGATCTGGTGAGTCTCCGGCGTTGTCCAAGCGATGTAACAGGGGACTTGCGAATCGTGGTGGGCTACACGCTTCGTCCGAAAGCTGAAAGGGGTAGGATCGTCATCTCCGGGCTGTACTGGAAACCTTGACCAGTCGATGGTGCGCCCATCCAGCCGTGGCGGAGTGCCCGTCTTCAGACGGCAGCCACGCAAGCCCAGTTTCTTCAAGGCCTCCCCCAGCAAAACCGCAGGAGGCTCGCCCGAACGGCCGGCTGGATATTGCTGCTCGCCACAATGAATCAATCCATTCAGGAATGTTCCAGTTGTGATGATGACCGCTTGTGCCCCTACGGTGCGGCCGTCGCGCAGGGCGATAGCCAGCACGCGACCGCCTTCCACAATCAGGTCCGCCACTTCCGCCTGCTTGATCTTGAGATTCGCTTGCGATTCCAGTACTTCGCGCATTTTGAGGCGATAGGCCTGCTTGTCGCATTGCGCCCGCGGAGACCAGACGGCCGGTCCCCGTGAAGTATTCAGCAATCGGAACTGGATGCCAACGGCGTCGGTGACTTCACCCATGATGCCGCCCAGGGCATCGACTTCGCGCACGAGGTGGCCCTTGGCGATGCCTCCAACTGCCGGATTACACGACATTTGCGCAATCAGGTCGACATTCAGCGTGTACAGGGCCGTCTTCAACCCCATGCGCGCAGCCGCCATCGCAGCCTCGCACCCTGCGTGTCCGGCCCCGACCACAACCACATCGAATTGTTCCGTGAAATTCTGCATTCCGGTTGCTTACGCCGGGAACCCCAGATTAGTGTCGCAATCTTGGCTTTTATTCTAACAACTTACAGATAATAGTGATTCTCATCACTTGCCCAGTCGCGGGTGCAACCGTATAGTTATTCATCGCCGCAGAATTTTGGGGGACTGAATGACTACCGCTGAATTCCTGCAGAACCTGGACGCCCGCATCGCCAAGTACGATCTTCTCTGCCATCCCTTTTATCAAGCCTGGTCGGCCGGCAAGTTGAACCGTGACGACCTTCGGGAATATGCCCAAAACTATTACCCCCACGTGGAAGCCTTTCCGGCATATCTTGCCGCCTTTAGCATCCGCCTGGATGAGGGTGATCTTCGGCAAGCGGTATTGGCCAACATGTGCGACGAAAAGGGAGTCGAGGGCCGCTCCACGCGAGAAAGCGTCCCGCATTCCGAACTCTGGCTCGACTTCGCCGAGGGCATGGGCTCCAGCCGCGATCTCCGCTGGCATCAGACGGTGCCTGAAATTCGTGCCCTGATGAAGCACTTCCACCAGGTTGCCAGTGAAGGAACACCGGAAGAAGCGCTGGCGGCCTTCTACGCCTACGAATCCCAGGTCCCCCGGATAGCCACAGAGAAGGATCGCGGACTGCGGGAGATGTACTCCGCCGATCCCAAGACTCGCGGATATTTCACGCTGCACGCCAAGGCCGACGTCTATCATTCGCAGGTGTGGCGAAAACAACTCGAGAAACGAGTTGAAGCCAATCCAGCTGCGGCGGAGAAGGCGCTTGACGCCGCAGAGAACGCCGCCCGCATGTTGTGGAAGGCGCTCGATGGGATCGAAGCGAACCGCGGCAGCATGGTCGCCTAAACCTGAACTCGCGACGCCTCTCATTCCTGACGCCAGAGGTCTTTTAGTCATGTGTAGAACAAAGCTCAGTATTGTTCTTCTGGCCGCAGGAATTACCTCCGGCTGTGCTCTGGGATTCGCACAGTCTCCGGTCGCAAACGCCACTCATACACCGCAAGAAATTCGTGGGCTACTGAGCAAGGCCGAGTCTGGCGACGCCTCCTCACAGTTTGAACTTGGAAGAGCTTACGAATCTGGAAACGGCGTTCCACGCAACGATCAGGAAGCGGTCGCGTGGTACCGAAAGTCGGCTAACCAAGGAGATGCAGAAGCGGAGAATAGCCTTGGGGTGATGTACCGCCTGGGAGCAGGCGTAGCGAAGGATAAGGCGGAGGCAGTTCGCTGGTACCTTGAAGCCGCCAAGCGAGGGAACGCGCTCGCAATGTTCAACCTAGGGGCCGCCTATTACAACGGAGACGGAGTCCCGGACGATGCCACAAAGTCATTTGCCTGGTTCCTGCTGGCCCAGGAAGCGGGAAATCCCGCCGCGAACGATGCGGTGCGCCGGAGTACGGCAGTGGCGAACAGAATTGAGCAGCAGCAAGCCCTCCTCGAAGCGGCCGCCATCTGCGAACGGGGCGATGTGCCACAAGACTACAACAAGGTCGTAGGCTGGTATCGAAAAGCGGTAGACCTGCACAGCCCAACCGCCGAGGTCAAGCTAGCGGCACTCCTCATTGACGGCAAAGAGATCACACGAGATTACGCGCAAGCGCTAGATCTTTGCCGCCGGGCTGCCAAGCAACAGTTCCCACAGGGTTCCTATTGCATAGGATACATGTACGATAAGGGGCTAGGGGTGCAGACTGACCGAAAGGAAGCTGTTCGAGCTTACAAAGATGCCAGCGCCCAGGGTGACGTTCGTGCGATGCTTGCCCTTGCTGACATCTACTCAAACAGTAATGACGGTAAAGTCGATCGACCCGAGGCTTATTACTTACTGTATTCGGCAGCGAGTCGCGGAGTGATGAAGGCAAAAGCTCAGGCCAGTGTGATACGAGGAGAAATGAACAGGCACGAGCTCAAACAACTCGATAGGAAATTCCTCGATCATAGATTGGATCCAAAGAAGGTTTATACCTTTATGATGGACCCCAATCCACCAGATGCTTCGAATGTAAGCCGAATTCTGTCACCCGTTCCGGTTTCGAAATAATCGGATCGAACCTGTTGTTCGGATCGAATCTTATGCCCAAAGCGATCCCCCTGGGTGTTCGCGGCGACGCTGAGGAAATCGTCGAGTTCAAGCACACGCTGACGGCACATCATCCTCAGTTGCCGCCAGTCTATTCCACTCCCGACATGATCCGCCTCATGGAAACGGCGGCGTTCTGCGCCATGCAGCCCTACTGCGACGGCGACGAGATTACCGTCGGCACCTCGATCAATATCGAGCACCGCGCTGCCAGTGGTGTGGGCGCTCACATCCTGGCCGAAGCCGTTCTGGAATCGTTTGACGGACGCTTCTATACCCTTCGCGTCACTGCTCGCGACGATTCACAGGAAATCGGCAGGGGCACGGTGGGACGTGCGGTGGTCAGCGTCGGCAAGCTCCGCGAGAAAATGAAAAACGGACGCCGGTAACTGCGTCTAATACATCATGCAAGCCTCGCAGGTACAGAAAGCGCAAGCGTTCCGGCAGATGCACTCCGGAAATCCGATTCTGCTGCTGGCCAACGTCTGGGACGTGGTCAGTGCGCGTCTCATTGAGCAGTCCGGGTTTCCCGCGATCGCCACTACCAGCGCCGGCGTCGCCTTTGCACTTGGCTACCCGGACGGTCAGAAAATTCCCAAACAAGAAATGATTGCGGCGGTCACACGCATCGCAAAAGCGGTACAGGTCCCCGTGACCGCCGATGTCGAGGCAGCGTATGGCACTACTCCTGAAGCCGCCGCCTGGACGGCACGCGCTGTCATAGAATCGGGGGCCGTCGGCTTGAACTTCGAAGACGCCGCTGACGATCCCGCCACTCCCTTGTTCGACCTATCTCTTCAAGTGGAGAGAATTCGCGCCATCCGTGAAGTCTGCGAGCAACTGAACGTTCCTCTTGTCCTAAACGCCCGCACAGACATCTACCTGCTGCAGATCGGTGAACCTGAAACTCGCTACGAAGCCACGCTGCGCCGCTTGCAGGCCTACCGGGACGCTGGCGCCGATTGCGTCTTTGCCCCTGGCCTGCGCGATGCCGCGACCATAGGCCGGCTGGTCGCGGATCTGCGCTGCCCAGTAAACATTCTGTGCGGTCCGGGTTCGCCGTCGATTGGTGAGCTGCACAAAATGGGAGTCGCACGCGTGAGCCTGGGTTCAGGCCCAATGCGCGCCAGCATGGGATTGCTGAGCCGCATCGCCGATGAACTGAAGACCAGCGGCACCTACGAACAAATGCTCGGCGCTCCTTCGCATGCCGAAATCAATCGTTTGATGGATCGCCGTTGAACTCGATTGAAGTTGGCGTCATCTCTGACACTCACGGGCTGTTGCGTCCAGAAGCCGTCGAAGCCCTTCGCGGATCGAATTACATCATTCACGCCGGCGATGTCGGAGCCCCCGAAATACTCGATCAACTGGCGGAGATCGCGCCCGTCACGGCTGTGCGCGGCAACATCGATACAGCTA
>DAIDGW010000011.1 GCA_027452245.1 Acidobacteriaceae bacterium | reverse complement strand
GCATCGGCGATGCAGGTGGACGGAATCGACAAGCCGTCAACCTTGCTTCCACCTCGGAACTCTGCGGCGATGTTGCGAGCCGCGGCGCGGGCCATGAGTTCAGTCATGTGTCCAGTTTTGGGCACAGCAACTGGAACAGGGGTCTGCCGTGGCGGCGGAATCGCCACTGCTACTCCTGCCGCATAAATATTCGGGAATTTCTCGCTCACCATCTGCGGGCTGATCGTGATAAATCCCTTCGGATTTGCCAAACCACCTACCGAGCGCACAAAGGCGCTCCCACGGAATGCAGGGATGACCAACGAAAAGTCGAAAAGATGCTCGCTTCCGTCATGGAGAACAATTCTGTCGGATTGTGCTTCTCTGATCTGCGCATTGACGACGGATTCGATACTGCGCTCGGCAAATTCGTCCTGCACCATTCGAGGCGATGCGCCGATCCCATCGACTCCAAAGTGGCCGAGATACGGTTCGGGAGTCAGAAATGTCAACGAAAAGCGATGGCGCTTTTTCATGCGCTTAAGTGCGGTGTCAATCATCATGACCAGTTCATATGCCGGCCCAATGCAGCTTGCACCGGCTGCTGCCCCAATAACGATTCGTCCGGACTCCCGAGCCAGAACACCCGACAATGCATCTCTTGCTCGCACGGCCTCATCTACACTGAACGTTGAATGCGCGTAACCGGACTTTGGACCGAGGCCCGGTACTGCGTCGTAATCCAGGTCAGCTCCACTTGCGATGAGCACGGCGTCGTACGGGAAGGTCTCGGTGTGTGTCGCGACTTCACATTTGCCGGGATCGAGCTGCTCGACTTCCGCATGCACGAATCGAATGCCTCTTCGCTTCAGGGGCTTCTCAATTCCGACCCGTAAAGAGGCGGGATCGCGCCAACCGAGGATTGCCCAGGGAAGAGAGGGAAGGAATGTGAATTCCCTGTCTTTGGAGATGACTGTGATGTCAACCTCTTGGCCTAGCTGCTTACGAAGTTCATAGGCTGCATTGATTCCCCCAAACGATCCACCAACGACGACGATTTGTTTGCGAGTGGCGTTCATTTTGACACCTCGGAAACGGCGACTGGGAGCCCGCGTGCACGCCATTCAGCAATCCCGTCGTCCATGCGGGCCGCGCGAAATCCCTTCGCCCGGAGCTGTTTCACCGCCTCGACCGCGAGCACACAGTAGGGGCCGCGGCAATAGGCCACGATCGGCTGGCGCCGACGCAGCTTTGGGAAGTGCGATCTCAGTTCTTTGAGCGGCACCGACATTGCGAATGGAATATGGCCGGCACGGTACTCCTCTGCGGGGCGCACATCAATGAGGATGATTTCGCCCTTCTTGACGCGGTTCAACAAAGTCTCCTTTTCAATGGCCTCCAGAGATTCCGGCGCCTCCCTGAACTCGCGAAGGATCGCGTCAACCTCAGCCAGCCGCTTCTCTCCCAATGCCCTCAGCGTTTGAAAGAAGTCGCCCACCGCCGGATCAGCCAGGCGATACGTCACGAACAGGCCGTTCTTTTCACCTTCCACGAGGCGCGCACCGTGCAGAACGCGGAGATGTTGCGAAGCGTTGGC
>DAIDGW010000010.1 GCA_027452245.1 Acidobacteriaceae bacterium | reverse complement strand
CTCAGCGAAACCCAGGTTCACGTGTACAAGAATTTCATTGATGGCGAATGGGTCGAAGCCTCGACCGGAGAAACTTTCGAAAACCGAAACCCCGCCGACACTCGCGAAGTGGTCGGCATCTTCCAGAAATCCGCCAAGGCCGATGTCGATGCCGCGGTGAACGCGGCCAAGCGCGCCTTCGAGCACTGGCGTCTGGTACCCGCGCCCCGCCGCGCCGAAATCGTGTTTCGCGCCGCCGAAATCCTGATCGAACGCAAGGAAGATTACGCCCGCTTCATGACCCGCGAGATGGGCAAGGTCCTCGCCGAAACCCGCGGCGACGTGCAGGAAGCCATCGACTGCGCCTACTACATGGCCGGCGAAGGACGCCGTCTCTTCGGTCCCACCGTTCCCTCCGAACTGCCGAACAAATTCGCCATGGCGGTCCGGCAACCGATCGGCATCTGCGGCATGATCACGCCCTGGAACTTCCCCATGGCGATTTCGTCGTGGAAGCTGCTGCCTGCCATCGTCTGCGGGAACACCTGCATCATCAAGCCCGCGCAGGACACGCCCCTCTCGACCTTCAATCTCGTCCGCGCCCTCACCGACGCCGGCCTGCCCAAAGGCGTGATCAACATCGTCAGCGGATTCGGCCCGCAGGTTGGCATGCCGCTGGTGGAGCATCCTGATGTACGTGCCATCTCTCTGACCGGTTCCTCCGCCGTCGGAAAAATCGTCGGCCAGACCGCCGCGCAGACCTTCAAGCACTGCTCGCTCGAACTCGGCGGAAAAAATCCGATGATCGTCCTGGATGATGCCAACCTCGACCTCGCCATCGAAGGCGGCCTCTGGGGAGCCTTCGGCACCACCGGACAGCGCTGTACCGCGACTAGCCGCATCATCGTGCAGAAGGGCGTCTATCACAAATTTGTCGAGATGCTCGTGGAGCGCGCCCGGAAACTCAAGGTGGGCAATGGCCTCGACGAAACCGTGCAGATGGGACCCGCCATCAATGAGAAGCAACTTGAAACCGATCTCAAGTACGTCGAGATTGGAAAAGACGAAGGCGCCAAGCTCGTCTGCGGCGGCAACCGCCTCGACAAAGGCGAATTCGCTCACGGCTGGTTCATGGAACCGACAGTCTTCAGCGAAGTCGATCCCAAGATGCGCATCGCGCAGGAAGAAATCTTCGGGCCGGTGGTTTCGATCATTCCCTGCGACAACATCGAAGACGCCATCCAGATCGCCAACGGCATCGAGTACGGGCTCTCCTCCGCGCTCTATACCAGGGACGTGAACAAGGCATTCTCGGCGATTCGCGACCTTTATGCCGGCATCACTTACATCAACGCGCCGACCATCGGAGCCGAAGTGCATCTGCCCTTCGGCGGCACCAAGGCCACCGGTAATGGGCACCGCGAGGGCGGCATCGGCGCTATCGAGTTCTACACCGAGTGGAAAGCGGTTTACGTCGACTACTCCGACAAACTGCAGAAAGCCCAGATCGACCGGGTGGACTAAGCAGTAATGCTCCAAAACGTTCTGTTGTTCTGACCAGCGGATGCTTCGCGCAGCGAGGCATCCGCGTATATTCCAGGTGTTCCTGCCCGGCTCTGCCAAAACGAAACGGTCGAGGCATTCTCTCGATTTTCTGTGCGCTCTTGGTGCGCTCGGCGGTTAAAATCTAACTATGCTGCTCACCCAAGCGCACGAAATCGCCGCTGCTGCCCGCCTCAACAACGTCCGCTATGCCATCCGTGACCTCGCCTGTGTCGCCGACGAAGTCACCCAGCAAGGACACAAGGTTCTGCCGCTCAATGTCGGCGATCCCTTGAACTTCGACTTTCAGACGCCCCCGCACATCATCGAGGCCGTCTACAAAGCGATGCGCGACGGTAAAAATGGCTACGCGCCTTCGCCTGGAATTCCGGAAGCTCTGGAAGCGATTCGCGGCGAGGCCGCCCGCAAAGGGATCAAGACCGTCCGCGACGTCTTTGTCACCTCCGGTGTCAGTGAGACCGTCGATCTTTGCCTGGCGGCTCTCGTCGATGACGGCGAGAACGTCCTCACCCCCAGCCCCGACTATCCACTCTATTCCGCTGTGCTCTGCAAGCTTGGTGTCAAGCTGAACACCTACGATCTGAACGAAGAAGACGGCTGGCAGCCCGAACTCGCCGATATCGAACGCAAGATCACCTCACGCACCCGCGGCATTGTCATCATTAATCCCAACAACCCGACCGGTTCGCTCTGCACCCGCCAGATGCTCGAGCGCATCGCCGACCTCGCCCGCCGTCACAATCTCATCGTCTTCTCGGACGAAATCTACGACAAGCTGATCCTCGAAGACACTCCTCATATCGCCTTCGCCTCCGTCGCGCCCGACGTTCCTTGCGTCACCTTCGGCGGCATGTCGAAGAACTACCTCGTCCCCGGATGGCGCATCGGCTGGGGCATCGTCTCCGGCGATGCTGCCGCCGTGAAGTCATACACGGAAGGCGTTCACCGCCTGCTGCGCGCCCGGCTCTGCGCCAATCATCCCGAGCAGTACGGCATCAAGGCGGCTCTCGAAGGCCCGCAGGATCATCTCGTCGACGTCTGCCGCAAGCTGCGCTCCCGCCGTGATCTCACCCAGAAATGGTGCCAGTCCACGCCGCGCGTCAGCTGTGTCGCGCCCCGCGGCGCCTTCTACGCCTACCCGCGCATCGACATCCCCGAAAGTGACGAAACTTTCGTGAAAGAACTGATCCGCCAGAAGCACGTCATGGTCGTTCACGGCTCCGGATTCGGCCAGAAGCCCGGTACGCAGCACTTCCGCATCGTCTTCCTGCCTGACGAAAAAAACTTGACGAAGGCCTATGCTGGAATCGCGGAGTTCATCGCCGAACGATACGGGAAACTCTGAAGTTAGTGGGTTAGTACACAACCTGTGTGCTTGCGATGGGTTCCAAAGAAAAAAGCCCGGCCACTTTCTCAGCCAGGCTTTGCATTACAAATTGCCTAATTGATCGTGAACGTCAGTGCCCCCGACTTTCCGCCCCCCGGAGCAGGATTGGTCACGACAACGCTCGCTGTACCCGCTGCCGCATCGTCGCTGTATGGAACGTACGCCGTCAACTGGTTTGCGCTGACGTAGCTCACGGTAAGCTGCCTTCCGTTCCAACTTACGCTTGATCCGGGAACGAAGCCCGATCCATTTACCGTCAGTTGGAAGTTCCCGCTGCCGTGAACCGTACTCGACGGAGACAGCGAACTCGCCACCGGCACAGGATTGCTCGTTGTCGACGGCGGATTCATCATCGAGCTCTGCACAATTTCCGTTTGCGCCGTGCCGCAACAAGTCGGCTCCAACACAAACGCCAGCCCGTTGCTTCCCCAACTCGTTAGCGATTGGGCAGTTCCACTCAGTTGCGACAAGTTGATTACCGCTGTCGGGGTGAAGTGCGACAGGTTGTAGCTGGTCACGCCAAATCCGTTAAAAAATGGCGTGATGCCTACAGCGAAGGTGGAATTGATCGCGGATTCCGGCCACACCTCAACCGTATTGTTGAAATAGGAACTGCCCACGTCGTAGGTACCTACCAGCATCCCGGTCGACGGATCCAGGACTTGGCCATTCTCGCCATAGATCAATCCCGCGTCATAGACGATGCCGCCGGAGCCGGTGAGCAGCGAATCCCATTGCGTCGTGAGCGTACCTCCGTTCGCATTCACGGCCACTTCGCTTACGACGCTGTTGCTGTAGCCATACAAAGTACTGGCACTGGCGAACTGAATGTAACTGATGCCCGGACTCGAAACTGTATTTGGCAGTTGATTCGCATCCGTGAAGAACTCCAGCGGCGCTGATCCGCCACAGCATCCCGCTCCGATCGGCACCACTGCGATCGTATGTGAGTCGCCCGGCGATACCTCGATCGCACCCGCCGTATACACGCCTCCATACTCGCTGGTCCCCAGGCTGATGTTGATGTCGGGCGTAAACCCGGGGAGCATGAACCGCTGCACCGAGCCATCGCCATTCAATCCGACATACAGGTACTTGCCGTCGCTGGATAACGCCATCTGCGTCGGCTCGCTGCCTGCGAAATAGTACCCGGTGATCTTGCCATTCTTCGGATTGACCACTGCGATGCTGTTCCCATTCACCCCGTAACTGCTCGGCAAAGAAGCGTAAATGCTCTGCGCATAGGGATCCCACACCAATGCGTTTGCCGGCAGGTCCAGCGAGCGCATGTTGGCCGCGTAGGTGATGTTGAACGTCATCGCATCCGACACCCCACCGATTCCCGGATTGGACACCGCAATCTGCGCCATCTGCGGCTTGCTTACCTGCCCCGCCGTTAATTGCCCTTCCACCTCACCGGAATTCACATACGTCGTGGGAATTGCCCGGCCATTCCACAGAACCTGTGCCCCGGTCATGAAATTGCTGCCCGTCAGCACAATCTGAGTCGCTCCCGATCCCGCCACCATTGTTGCCGGCGAGATACTATTCAGAAACGGATCTTGCCCGATCACACTTAAGGTCAACGATTGCGAATTGCCTCCCCCTGGAGCTGGATTCGTGACAAAGACAGGATTCTGGAGCTCGCTAGACAAGTACGAAGCCGGAACCTGTGCCGTCAGTTGGGTGCTGCTCTTGTATGTCGTTTTCAATGGCGTGTTGGCGTAATCCCACTCCACAATCGAAGTCGGCAAAAATCCCGTTCCATTCACGGTCAAAGTCAAATTTGGACTTCCCACATAGACCGTTGCCGGAGAAATTGAGTTGAGCGTGGGAAGCGGATTCCCGCCCGTGCCGTACAGCGGAATCGAAATTGGACTGCCGCTGCCCGTAAACGAGATCACCAGACTCGCCGAAAAGCTGCTCATGCCCGATGGCGTGAAACTCACCACCATCGTGCAACTCTGGCCGCCAGAAATCTGCTCCACACAGGTCTGCCCAAAAAATCCGAAATCGGAGCTGTTCGCACCCGAAATCGTGATGCCCGTCACGTTCACCGCGGTTGTCGAAATATTGCTGACGAAAACGGTCTGATAGCCACTCGAGTTAAGTGCGACCGTTCCAAACTGAATGGGATTAGGAAACACCGTGATTGGTACTTGTGCGGCCCATGCCACACTAAGAAATGCAAATAGTCCTGCGACCCCAACGAGCACACGTATGCCCCGCTTCATTACCAACTCCTGTGGATGGATTCCCCCTCGACTGCAGCGCGGGACATCTTACACTGGACTTAAACCCTCCCGGCAACTATTTCTCTACATTCGCTAAAAATTGATCAACCATGCAAATTCTTGCACTCCCGCAGGTCATATCGCGCCTTGTGAAACAGAATTTTCCTCGGAATCCCGCACCCCGCGGGCATTCTGCAGCCCTTTGTTGAACACACGGTTCAAAAGCTCCAGGACCTTTTGTGAGCCTCCCCGCAAAAAAGCCCGGCCACTTTCGCAGCCGGGCTTTGCACGGACCAGAACAACGTCCTCGGGTTTTCACTCTCTCAGATCTGCGCCATCTCCTCCAGCGTGCTGCGGTTGCGGATGACCAGCGTCGCTCCCTTTAGTTGCAGCAGTTGCTTCTTCTTGAATTCCGAAAACAGCCGGCTCACCGTTTCCCGCGTCGTGCCGATCGTCTCCGCGATCTCTTCGTGCGTCAGCGTGACTTTCAACTGCGTCAGTCCATCATTGGGGGAGGGCTTGGTCGACCATGAGAGCAGCAGCTTGGCGAATTTTTCCGACGGAGAATTCGTCAAGCCCAGCGTGCGAATCTCCTCGTAGGCCGTGTAGTAGTTGCTGCTCAGTTGTTCGGCCACACGCATGGCTACTTCCGCATGTTCCCTCAGCAGGTGCATAAACGAATCGCGTGGAATGAAATTGGCCTGCCCCGGTTCCATCATCTCGGCAGTCACCTCATACTGCCGCCCGGAAACTACCGCGTTCAACCCGAGCACGTCTCCCGGCTCGGAAAGTTTCGTGATAATCGTTTTCCCTTCCCGCGAAGACGTCGAAAGCTTCGTTTTCCCGGTGCAGAGCACAAACACTCCGCGCGCCTGCTGCCCTTCCAGAAACAGCATCGCTCCCTTGGGATAAATCGCCGTCGCCTTGATTTCATTCAGCCGTTGCGCCGCCCGCGGCGAGAGATTGCAGAACACGTGTGAGCCCTTCATCGGGCAGGTCGTGCAGTTATCCAGAATGTTGAGTCCGTATGGTCCGCGCATCTGAAACCTCCTTAGCTTCACCCCAGCTTGACTACCTGACTGGGATGAAAGCACGCCCCAAACCAATCTGCGCATTTTCCATCAGATCGGGGATGTCAAAGAAAATACGGGAGTTAATGACAGCCAATGCTGTCTTGTTCGGCCGCGCGGGGGCTCAATTCGGGGCATTTCACACACATCTGCGTGATTTGCATCACTAAATCTTGTGACCGGGCATACGTCGGAAGGAGCAGGTTTTGGTCATTTCCGGCGGAAGCGAGACATCCGCCCCTTGTTGTCATTCGGTCGTTACGCAACCAGGAGCGGCAGCAATGAGGAACCTGCTGTTATTTTCCAATCAGAAGTTACGCCTTCACAACTTCTTCTCTTGCCGCATAATGCGAGTCCACATATTCATCGAGGATCCCAATGAACTCCGCGACAATGTGGTCGCCCTTGAGCGTCGTGAACAGGCGTCCATCGACGTATACCGGGGCTTTCGGTTCTTCAAACGTGCCCGGCAGCGAGATCCCGATATTGGCGTGCTTCGATTCTCCCGGACCATTGACCACGCATCCCATGACCGCGAGTTTCATCTCTTCCACGCCCACGTAGCGGCCCTTCCACGCCGGCATCTGCTCGCGCAGGTAGGATTGAATCTGCTCCGCCATCTCCTGGAAGAATGTGCTCGTCGTGCGTCCGCAACCGGGACACGCCGTGACCTGCGGCGTGAAACTGCGGAATCCCATGGACTGCAGAATCTGCTGTGCGACGCGCACCTCTTCGGTGCGATCGCCGCCCGGGGCCGGCGTCAGTGATACGCGAATCGTGTCGCCGATGCCTTCCTGCAAAAGCACGCCCATTGCGGAACTCGACGCCACAATTCCTTTCGCGCCCATGCCCGCTTCGGTCAATCCCAAGTGCAGCGGATAATCGCAGCGCGCCGCCAATGACCGGTACACATCAATCAGATCCTGCACGCCGCTGACTTTTGCGCTGATAATGATCTGGTCCGCCCGCATGCCGTACTTCTTCGCGATCTCGGCAGAATTCAGTGCGCTCACCACCATCGCTTCCATCGTGACCTCGCGCGCATCTTTCGGTTCGGCGAGACGCGAATTTTCGTCCATCATGCGCGTCAGCAGCGCCTGGTCGAGCGATCCCCAGTTCACGCCGATCCGCACTGGCTTGTCGTACTTAACCGCGACTTCGATCATGGTGCGGAAGTTCGAATCGTCCTTGCGCCCAATGCTCGCGTTGCCCGGATTGATGCGATACTTGGCCAGATCGCGCGCGCACTCCGGATACTTCGTGAGCAGAATGTGTCCGTTGTAGTGAAAATCGCCGATGATGGGAACGCGCACGCCCTGCTTGTCGAGTTCTTCCACGATGCGCGGCACCGCGGCCGCCGCTTCTTCGTTGTTCACCGTGACGCGAACCAGTTCCGAACCGGCGCGCGCCAGCGCGGCCACCTGCACCACGGTCGAAGGGATATCGGCGGTGTCGGTGTTGGTCATCGATTGCACCACAATCGGTGCATCCGAGCCCACTCGCACCCCGCCCACATTGGCGGTCACGGTTTTTCTGCGCTGAATCGTAGCCATGCGAGCTTCTAGTTTATCACGCTGATAGCACCGGACTTAGAGATGGGCCCTCCCCGCAGCCAACCCACTTTCCACTCTTTTCATCCTGGGGCGCCTGCCTTTCGCGCTGAAGGATCCCCATGCCTGGCGTCCCGCGGGTGGCTGTAGATGATCAAGACGTTGTACCGGGTTCGGAGCGGCTGATGGGCGGCTGGTAGTGAAGGCTACCATGAGGGCGCTGGAAGTTGTAGTAGTGGGTCCAGGGAGCGAGGGCGAGGTTACGCTGCTCGGAGTCGGGCCAGTGCATGGCGTAGGCCCATTCCCGCAGAGCGGTCTGAATGAAGCGTTCGGCTTTGCCGTTGGTTTGGGGCGAGTAGGGGCGAGTGCGGCGGTGTTTGAGTCCCATCTGTAAGCAGGCTTGGCGAAACTGATGAGCACGGTAGCTGCTGCCGTTATCGGTGAGCAGGGCGCGCACGGTAATGCCATGACGAGCGAAAAAATCAACGGCTTCCTTGAGAAAGGCGATGGTGCTATCGGTTTTCTGGTCGGGCAGGATGCGAGTGAAGGCCAGGCGGGAGTGGTCGTCGATGGCGACGTGCAAAGCTTCCCAACCAGGATGCTTGTGTCGTCCGCGACGGCGGCCGTCGCCCCGCCAACAGACTTGCTGGAAGCGGGTCAGGCCCTTGATGTCGAGATGCAGCAGATCGCCCGGGGCGGCATGTTCGTAACGCACGACAGGGGGAGCAGGATGCAGATCGCGCCAGCGACTCAGACCTGCGCGGCGCAGAATTCGGCTGACCGTGGCCGGACTGAGTCCGGTGGATCGAGCGATGTGATAGGCGGGCCGACGCTGCCGTCGAAGCGCAAGAACCAACGCCACCCGGCTCGACGAAGTGGCTCGGGGACTGCGATGTGGACGCGAGGAGCGGTCGCGTAATCCGGCCGTTCCTTCCTGTTGAAAACGGCGGACCCATTTGGCAACGGTTTTTGGCGTGACCTGAAAATTGGCGGCGGCCCGGCTGAACCGCAGGCCTCCAGTCACGCATTCGACCAAGGCCTCTCGACTACGAAGAGTGAGTCGGGCATTCTGGTGGATGTCCATTCGATCTGTCCTCGGAAACTGGATTGCTCGTCACAATCAGCTTCTCTGGTCTTGATCGAATGGACAACCTCTTGAAAGATCACAG
>DAIDGW010000009.1 GCA_027452245.1 Acidobacteriaceae bacterium | reverse complement strand
GGGGTAATCAATCACCACCAGGTCGGATTTGTGGTCGCCGTTGAAGTCCCCCACCGCCATGAAGGAACTGAATGCCGTCGTATACGAGACAATGGGATCCTGGAACGTCCCGTCACCATTCCCGAGAAGCACCGAGACACTTTCAGCGCCGAAAGTACTAAGGGCAAGGTCGGCGATGCCGTCGCCATTGAAATCGCCGGTCACGATTGCTACCCCAAGAACCGGGTAACTTGTCGGTTTCTGAAAGGTGCCATCGCCGTTTCCAAGAAATACAAAGACCTGGTTTCCTATAACTGCGATGTCGAGCTTACCGTCGCCATTGAAATCCGCTGCTACAAGGCCCGAACCAAGGAAGTTCCCCGTTGCTTTTGAACGCATTTCGAATTGCGCGGCCGCTTGCGAACTGAAAATCCCGCAGCAAACGAAAACAATCGCGGTACTAAGCTGTACGAAACGGATTCTGGTCACGGCAAGTTATACCCCGGCGAGATAGGTTACGGCGAGCTATCGAGGGAGGAGCCACCCCAGTGGCATCAGCGGACTCGTATCGTACTATAAGTGTGGAGAACCGGCGAGAGTTTCTGTCCAGGGCAAGTCGCCGTGGCGAGTTGAAGCGACCGGAATCCCCCTATGTGTAACTCTGCGTTGACAATCGTTTGCAGAGTCCGGTAAATTAAAGACTTTGGTAGTCGTGTGGTTGCCCGCCTGATGGCCTGGCGTCCTCGCCGGGGAATCAACGAGCGGTCTTCTTTCGCAGCTTTTTTCAATCTTGGGAGAGTTCCGATGTCAACCTATTTCCCCAAAGAGGGGGAAATTGTGCGCAAGTGGTACGTCGTGGATGCCAATGGGCAGACGCTCGGACGCCTGGCGTCACAAGTTTCCCGCATCCTGATGGGTAAAGAAAATCCGCAATATACGCCTTTTCTCGACACCGGCGATCACGTCATCGTCATCAATGCTGAGAAAGTTCGCACCAGCGGCACCAAGGCCGAATATAAGGTGTATCAGCGATACACCGGATATCCGGGCGGCCTGCGAACCGAGGAGTACAAGAAGCGGCAGACGCGCAAGCCGGAAGCGATCATCGAAGACGCGGTGAAGCGCATGCTGCCCAAGTCGAAACTGGGCCGCAATATGATTTCGAAGCTGAAGGTATACAAGGGCGACAAGCATCCGCACCAGGCGCAGCAGCCGCAGGAGCGGGCGCTGGAAGCGAGAGCATAAGCAGCCGCGAGCTGCGAGAAAGAAATCATCTTTGAAAGGTTAAAGAGCCGGGCGCTGGGTTTCAGGGTTTCACTCGGGACTGGCGGCTCAGGACTCGAAGCGAAAAATGGCTGAATTGGTTCAATACTACGGAACGGGACGCCGCAAGTCGGCGATTGCCCGGGTTTATCTGCGTCCCGGATCGGGCGATTTCAAGGTGAATGGCCGGGCCTTCGAGGAGTATTTCGTGACTCCGGCGCAGCGCTCGGCCGCGAAGGCGCCGCTGGCGTCGACGGAAAGCGCGGCATCGTTCAACGTGGTCGCCAATGTCCTTGGCGGCGGCGTGCGCGGGCAAGCCGATGCGGTAAAGCTCGGACTGGCACGCGCGCTGATGGAATTTAACGCGGAGCTGCGCAAGAAGCTGAAGTCGGAAGGCATGGTTTCACGCGACTCGCGCGGCAAAGAGCGCAAGAAGTACGGACAAAAGGGCGCTCGCAAGCGCTTCCAGTTCAGCAAGCGCTAACGCGCAGGTTTGGGCTTTGCCGGCGGCTGAATGCTGACTGCTGAAGCCTGGTTTTAGGTGTTCAATTCTTCCCGTGCCTCGCGGTGCGGGGACGGGAATGGCAATCCCGCCGGTTTCGCGGAATCCGGCTCCGGACACGGATCGGAACCAAGCCAGCGGGATGCAGACTAAACGAGGAGGTTGATTGGCTAATATCACCATGAAGGAGTTGCTCGAAGCGGGAGTTCACTTCGGGCATCAGACGAAGCGCTGGAATCCCAAGATGAAGGAATACATCTTCGGCGAGCGCAATGGCATTTACATCATCGACCTGCAAAAGACGCTGAAAATGTTCAAAGAGGCGTCGAAGTTCGTGCAGGACCTTGCCGCCGAGGGCAGAATTGTCCTCTTCGTGGGAACCAAGCGGCAGGCACAGGACGCCATCGCCGAAGAGGCGCAGAAGTGCGGAGCGTTCTACATCAACCAGCGTTGGCTGGGGGGACTGCTGACCAACTGGGTCACCGTGCAGAAATCAGTGAAGCGGCTGAAGGAGCTGGATGACATGGCCACCGATGGCCGGTACGAGCTGCTTCCGAAGAAAGAAGTCATCAAGCTCGAGCGCGAGCGCAAGCATTTACAGGCCAATCTTGCCGGAATCAAAGAAATGAACCGGCTGCCTGACGCGATCTTCGTGATTGACTCCAACAAGGAGCAGATTGCGGTGCGCGAGGCGCGCAAGCTGGGTATCCCGGTGGTGGCGGTCGTCGATACGAATTGCGATCCCACCGAAGTGGATTATGTGATTCCCGGCAACGATGACGCGTTGCGCGCGATCCGGCTGTTTACCTCGAAGATTTCCGAGTCGATCGCCGAGGGCGCACAGTTGCTGACCGACAAGCAGGTCGCCGATCTGGCCGCCGGCATTGGCGCGGCGCAGCAGGCTGAATCCGCTGCCGCAGAAGCTCCCGCTGAAGGCGCATCCGACGCGACCGGTGCCGAAGGCACGGGCGCTATGGCCGGAGAGTCCGAGGACATCAGCATGGAAGAGGTGCTGGGGCCTGGAACGCGCAAGAAGGTGGCATCGGCCGAGGCTCCTGCTGAATCGCCGGAAGTTGCCGAGCATCAGACATATTAGGCTCGTCGTTTGTCTTTGGTCGGCAGCGCTTTCGATCAGAGCGAATTGCCAGTGAAAACCCGGGCTTTTGGAATCTGACCCGCGCGGGTCATGCGTAGAAATTCCCGGCGCGGGTTTTATTGTGTAAGGTCTCAAACCTTCAGGGAGTCTCTGTTTTCGGGAAGACCCGCAGTGTTTGACACCTTGAATTTTGAAACTTGAGGAATTTATGAGCACTACTACCGTGAATATCTCAGCCGCACAAGTAAAGGACCTCCGCGAGAAGACCGGAGCTCCCATGATGGATTGCAAGCAGGCTTTGACCGAGGCCAAAGGCGATATGGAGCAGGCGGTCGTGATCCTGCGCAAGAAGGGCGTCTCCGTCGCCGCCAAGAAAGCCACGCGGGTGACCAGCGAGGGCGCGGTGACCAGCTACATCCATGCCGGCGGGAAGATTGGCGTGCTGGTCGAAGTCAATTGCGAGAGCGACTTCGTCGCCCGTACCGAAGACTTCAAAGAACTGGTCCACGACATCGCGATGCATATCGCCGCCAGCGATCCGAAATTCGTGCGCAAAGAAGACGTCACCAAAGCGGATTTCGACCGCGAGCGCGACATCTACATCGCGCAGGCGGTTGCGTCCGGCAAGCCGCAGCACATCGCTGAGAAAATGGTTGCCGGCAAGATGGAGAAGTTCTACGAGGAAGTCTGCCTGCTGGAGCAGCCTTTCATCAAAGACCAGACCGTTTCGATTTCGCAGCTGATTGCGCAGAAAATCGGCAAACTGGGCGAGAACATCGCCGTGCGGCGCTTCGCCCGCTTCAAGGTAGGCGATGCCGGCGAGACCGTCGCTGTCACGAAGCCGACAGAGGCGAAAGCCGAATAATTCAGGCGCCCGAGAGGGCGCCTTTTTTGCAGGTTTACCGTCTCCCGGTTGGTCAACCGGAGCGAAGCGAGAGTTCCATGCATGGTGCAGAAGGTGGAGAATGCATAGATTGTTGGCTGCGCTCAGCATGACGATTGCCAGGGATAGAAACTCATCATGACGACTCCCGTATTCAAACGAATCCTGCTCAAGCTTTCCGGCGAGGCCCTGGCGGCGAATCAGGGCTTTGGCGTCGACACGCCGCGGATCCACGAGATTGCCGCAGAACTTGCAGATACTCACAAGCTGGGCGTGCAGATTGCGATCGTGGTCGGCGGCGGAAACTTTTTCCGCGGCGTGGCGCAGCAGGCCAAAGACATGGACCGCGTCTCCGCCGATCACATGGGTATGCTGGCGACAGTCATTAACGCGCTTGCCTTGCAGGACGCGCTTGAGAAGCAGGGCGTCTATACCCGCGTGCAGTCCGCGATCGAGATGAATCAGGTGGCCGAGCCTTTCATTCGCCGCCGCGCCATTCGTCATCTGGAAAAGGGCCGCATCGTGATCTTCGCCGGAGGCACCGGCAACCCATACTTCTCCACCGACACGGCCGCGTCTCTGCGCGCGATGGAGATCAAGGCCGATGCCATCCTGAAAGCCACCAAGGTCGATGGCATCTACGATGCCGATCCCATGCTGGTGAAAACCGCGAAAAAATTCACCGCGATCACCTACATGGACGTTTTGCAGCAAGGCTTGAAGGTCATGGATTCAACCGC
>DAIDGW010000008.1 GCA_027452245.1 Acidobacteriaceae bacterium | reverse complement strand
GTGAAGGCAATGGCTGTTGCTTGCTCATCCCCATCAATGAGGAGAACATCTCGGCCTGAGCGGGTCAGCGCGATCGTAAGATTCACCGCTAGGGTGGTCTTCCCCACTCCTCCCTTAACATTGCCGACTACCAGAATCATGTTTTCATACCGCCTTCGCTTTAATTTCGTAATTCAATCGAAACGCAATAATAACGATATACAAAAGCTAATTCAAGTTAAATCCTGTTGAGGGGGGATTCAGTAAATTACGGACGCTGCTTGCGTACCACTCATGTCCTCGCGCGGGCCGGATATTGAGCTTGTTGAGATCGCGGGCAATAGCCCGTAACGTCTTTCCCTGGCTACGCCACTCGGCCATCAGTGCCAGCGCTTCCGGTGCTGGCCTTCGCGCGCGATGCGTCGCCGCCGCTAAAGCTCGCGCCTCTTCAATCCGCGGATTGCCCAGCCTTGCTCCCCTGCGCTTGGCCTCAGCCAGCGCCGCCTTGGTCCGCTGCGAGATCATCTCGCGCTCGTGCTCAGCGACGGCAGCCAGGATGTGAATGGTCAGCCGGTTGGCCTGGGGCATGTCGCAGGCCACGAAGTCCACTCCGCTCTCCATCAGGTTGGCGATAAAGGCCACATTGCGGGCCAGCCGGTCCAAGCGAGCAATCAACAGCACGGCGCGGCTCTTGCGGCACTCATCGAGCGCGGCGAGGAGCTGAGGCCGGTTCGTGTGCCGGCGTCCGCTCTCGATTTCGGTGAACTCGGCGGCCAGCTCTCCACCCTTCACCTGACGGGCAACGGCTTGGCGCTGCGCGTCGAGACCCAGGCCGCTCGCGCCTTGGCGGTCGGTGGAGACGCGGTAGTAGGCGACAAAACGGGGCAGGGAATTGGTCACGTACAAATTCTAAATGTTGGTTTAGATTTGTACAGAACCACCGTTTTCGCCACCTCCACTTGTCCCTGCCCAAATTTCCGAAGCCGACTCAGAGGCACAAGAGAGAAACGGAAACGGGGCTCGTCAACACTAGAGTTCGAGCAGGAAGCGGCGCAAAAAATGATCGTGAGAGTGTCATGGACCGAACAGCTATTGCCCGAATTTCGCCAGGAAGAGCTCGAGATCTTGGTTGGGGTTGCTGAAGCCTTGAAACTGCCCGGTCGTCATGCCACCCATGAAGATACTCTGGTTTCCAAGGCTTAAATAGATAGGCGTTGCACCGGAAAATTCGACGACAGGGCCATCCTTCCCGGTTCCAAACTGCTGCGCCCAAATCCCCTTGCCATCCGGACTAATCTTCGCCAGAAAGATGTCCTGCGTGGGCGGGGTCGCTCCCTGGATCAAGGTGCCATACGTCATGCCCCCAACGTAGATGTTACCGCTCGCGTCCACGGCCAGACTCTGGCCAGGCAAATTGACCAGATTGGTGCCAAATGAAAAATCCCACGCAAGTGCGCCAGTCGTTGCATCGATTTGCATGACCTCGATTCGAAGAGTGCCTGTCATTGCGCCAATCTGACCCAAAACATCGAGCTTGCCTCCAGGAACGGCTTGGATGGCCGATGGATACATCGCGGCGAAGGTCGCATTGCCAGTAAACTGTTGCAGCCATACCGTCGATCCGGTGGCGCCATCGAGCTTAAAGATAAAAGGCTGCGCATAGCCGTTTGTGCCCCCGGGAAAGATTCCGTCCGTGGACCCAGATGCATAGATGTCGCCATTGGCGTCCACGCTCATTGATTCCATCAGATCTTTGGCCCCGTTTCCATAGGTCTTTTTCCACAGCATATTGCCAGAAGAATCCACCTTCTGGATAAACAGATCCTGTCCGCCTGCACTGTCATCCATCTCGCCCGCAAAAATCAGGTTTCCGCCGCTATCGATGCATAGGGTTTCGGGATATACGCCTTGGGACGAGACATACTGTTTGAGCCACAGCTCGTTGCCGGAGTTATCGTACTCAGCAACAAAGGCTTCATAGACGCCTGAGGGATTCGACATCCCTGCGTACGCTCCCATGGTGTCGCCTACGACAAATATTCCCGATGGGGTTGTGACCACACCGTCCAACGTGTCCCCGTCCCCGGTCGTCAGTTCCTTGGCCCAGAGTTGGTTACCGTTTGCGTCCAGCTTGTATAGGGTGCCTTTGAGTATGCCAACAGGAACCGCATAGCCTGGAAGATTCCCAGCCGTGTATCCGGCCAGCAACAGGTTGCCGCTGCTGTCTGGCGTTAGCCCAGCAATCGTGTCGCCTTGCTCGCTCTCTGACACGTATGTATTGGTTCCGAATTCATGAACAAACTGGAGCGTGTTTGCCGCAGTGAACTGGTAGCCTGGAGGAGGTTGATTCCCCCCCGAAGGCGCAGAAGATGAGCCGCACCCTGCCAGCAGAACCCCGGTTGCTAAAAGGATGATAGGACGCATTCCGCTTCTCGATCTCTTTGTGCCTGAGTGCTGCCGGCCAACAGCACACAAGCTTTTTGTGAGCATTATCATACCGCTTAACTAGAGGGAACCGGAGGCAATGGTACTGTGATGACCGCATTATTATCGGGCACAGTGAGGTACACTTCGCCATAATTTGGGTCGACCGCGATGGCGCGAATGGGGTTTGGCGTGGTGCCCGTCATGATCGTGCCACCCGTCGACACTTCCGTGACGACAAATCCTCCAGGCGACGCAGAGATCGCGAGATCGTTGCCGTAGTTTGCACTGACCAACGTTCCTGTTCCCAATTGCGCGGGGCTTACGAGCTGTGAAGAAATTGCAGAAGAAACATAGGGAACTATGTTGCCAATGCTCGAAGAATTGAGCACCTGACCGCTGGAGGTCGAATAGGCCTGGGTAACCAACGCGCCTGAATTGCCTGAAACAGGGGCAATTGTAACGAGCACCTGGCCTTGCGTGGCACTAACTGCCAACGAAGTCGCTTCACCGGAAACAGAAATGGACTGGAGGACTTGGTACGTAGACACGCTCAATTCCTTGATATAGGCAACGCCGCCGACCCACAGATTGCCAGAACCATCAACGTTGAGCGAGAGCGGCTGCATTCCAACCGGATAGGTGCCAATCACAGAATTCGTAGAGAGGTTCAATACGCTAACCGTGCTATCGCCGTAATTTGCAACATATGCGAGCGAGCTATCCGGTGACAGACTCACCGCAACCGGCGTTTTGCCAACGCTCACGGTTGCGATCACGCCGGGGGTAAGGAGATTCAGAATTGAAACACTGTTTGATTGAGAATTCGCAACGATGGCGTAGGCCGTTCCAGATGTATCAACAGTGGTTCTTGTGCTGCCGGAAGTCTGGGTGCTCGATGTGCTCCCCGTTCCATACGTTGCGATGGCTACGGGAGTACTCCCAACGTACACAGTCCGTTCATTCCATGAAACCGCTGAGTTCTCCGCTAAGGTGACAACAGGGTAATGATTCTGTTGAACCGAGGAGGTACATGTGAAATAGGGCCGCACAGGTATGCTAATGCAGACCTGTATGTTTGAGGTTGATTCCGCCGCGGCCACGCCAAACGCACTTGGATAATTCGTCGCAAAGTTTCCGATGGAGAAGAAATTGCCGCCTCCCGCATACGATTGGGTTCCGTCCGAGTTCGTGTTCAAAACGGCAGTTCCATACATATCTGGAGCCAAAGCGCCGGAAGATGCAGCCGGGAAAGGAAACGAGGCCGACAAGCCAGTGGAATCGATGGAAGAAGCATTCTCGGTAGCAACAATCGACCCTGTTCGATTGAAGACCAGAAGTTGAGGAGCTCCATAAGTCGATGACAGGGGAGCTGTAGCATTTACAGACAAGGTTGCAGGCAGCGCAGTGTTTAGGGAGAACTGAGGCAAGACCCCTTGATATGCATCTGTCACGTATCTTGGGCAGTCGATATGAATGGGCGGGTTCTGGTATGCAATGTAATATCCGAACCACCACATGCCAGGAGGAGTCTGATAAGGGAATTTGGCAGCACTTGTCTTACAACCGTTTGGCAAGTAGTTGATCCCTAAAACCCAATTTGCGTTTTGTCGCAAGTTGTCTACCGTGTAGTTTCCCATGGTGTCGGTATAGGCAGTATATTGATTCCCGTTTGGAAGCCCGAAGCTTTCCACACTACCAATCGGGTTCACATCATCGACAGACCACCCTCCCCGTATGGGCTGATACGGCCTTGGTGATGAAGATGTCACTGTAGATGTGCTCCATGGAAGAACCGTTGTATTTCTCGTTTCAAAACCCTGAACCGTTGCAGGGGCTGGCGAACCGCTTGGCGGTGTATTCCAGAAGGAACACCCGCCGTCGAAACCACAAAAGAGAAACACGCTAATGGCAGCATACGATACTGACAGAAACCTGAACAGACGTGCATTGGAAGTCGGTTGCATTACTACCTCCGTTCGTGTCTTGTGCAAGGTACTCTACTATCGTGTGGTGATCACCAGAAAGAGATGTCCTCAATCGATCCCAGTGATCCCGAGGAGCGTGACGACTTCGGCGTAGCGTTGCTGCTGAGTCGTGGTGGCATAATAGTGACCAAGCGCTTCCCCAAAGGTTGATGCCTTCGATGCGAGATCACTTCCACTTGTCAGTTGGCCGCTGTGATGGACGTGAGGAACGCCGCCTTGAGCCAAGCACGTGTCCACAATATAGAAAGCTTCGAGTGGCGATGTCGTATACGGAACCTGCCCGCTTGGCCCTCGTGAAAAGAGGTGTGGACTGAGTTCCGACATGGCGATGCGGTACTCGTGCAGCGGGGCGGCATTCTTTGCATTTTGCGAATCTAGACCAAGCGCGCTATTCCACGCATTACACGCAAGGATAAGGTTGATTTCCGGTATGCCGGGTCTTGTCCCGGCGAGAAATTGCAGCTGATCTCTTACCAAGGTTTGCTGGATGTCCGATGTTTCAACTCCCTGCAGCATGGCACTCTGCAGATGATCCATGAGATAGGAGATGCTGTTGTTGGTGGCTTGCTCGTCGGCTCCGGCCTGTGTGCCGGCTACCAGCGTATCGAGGGTGTGCAGCGTTGACGACTGTGCCGATGCCATGCAGGTCAAAATCAAGCTCAAGGCAAAATATCTCAGTGACATGGTTTAACCCCACAATGATGAATTCTTTGGGATTTCGGGAAATTGCCACAACGAACAGTGGTCTGGCTTTGTTCACTTGCATCGCGTGATACACGCGATGCAAGTGAGAGAACCGAGGCAAATGTCTGCATAGTGCACGCTCCTTGACGCGGCTCATTTATTTGTGTGGGTCGAGCGCCGAGTGCGAAGAGCGGACCGCAATAGAAACTGGCGCGAAAACTTCAACGCGACCTGCGGTCAAGGCACTCAGACACGCAAAGATAGCATGGAGCTTCTATAAGTCAAGCTCTATTTATTTATTTATGAAGTAGTTACCGGCAATCAGGGAGTGTCGATTGTGTGTGACACGATGCTTGCCGAAATTGATCGTGCGCCTCTTCACCGCAGTCACTGCTGGCCGGGTAAGTCTCTCCCTGCAGCGGGTACCAGACCAAGGTCTGGATAATCCGGCAAGGAACAATGAATTCGATCCTGGCGAGTTTGCCAGCCTCTGTGCCGTGCTCGTTGTTCCCATCGTGACCGAACTATTTCTAGCGCTCGTAGACCTCGCGGCGGTGGCCGATCTTCACAACCAGCACGCGCAGAATTTGGTCCTCAATCCTGCAGATGAGACGGTAGTCGCCGACGCGATACTTCCAAAGCTCCCCTAGCTTGGGGCCTTTAAGGGCTTCGCCAATCTGCCGCGGATTGTCCAGCTTGGCCAGACGCAGAAACAGGAAGGCGTAGATGCGCCGCTCGATTTGCTTGTCCAGTTTCTGTAATGCGCGTTCTGCATCGTCGTGCAGTTCAATCGACCAGGTCATCTTCGCTCACGGTGATGCCTGCGCGTTGCATCGCTACCTCAAGGGGGACGGTGTGGCTGCGGCCGGCGCGAAGATCCTCCAGCCGTTTTTCGGCGATGTAGATGTCTTCAAGGTCGTCGAGATGTTCCAGGACGGCTTCGGTCACGTAGAAGGTTTTGGAACGGCCGGTGCGCTTGGCCAGCCGGTCGAGCCGCTTGGTAATGGGATCGGGAAGGCGGAGAGAAACCTGGGACATAAGAACCTCTTGCTACACATGTATAGCATATCACCTTTCCTGCCCGCCGCGTGTATTTTCCCGCTTGTGTGAGCGTTTGAGCGTCCTTCCCAAAGCCAGGTTTTCGAGGTCGGCCTCGGGCATGTCGGGATGCTTCGTTCGCAACTCTTTGCGCCGGATCGCCGCGAAGTAATCGCGGAGGATCTCGCCGGCCCTGATCCACATCG
>DAIDGW010000007.1 GCA_027452245.1 Acidobacteriaceae bacterium | reverse complement strand
TCGGAAGGTGACGGTCGCCTGTGAGCAGCTTCGGACGGTTGCGCTCTCGCATTCAGCTCCGGAGAAGCTTGCCCGGCTTCTATTGGAGTGGAGCGAGGAAGGCAAGCCAATGGGAAATCAAAGCCGCTTTCGATTCGCATTGACACACGAGCAGATCGGCGAATTCATCGGCGCGTCGCGGGAAACCGTTACCCGGACCCTCGGGAATTTCCAGCGCCACAGGCTGGTCCGGTTTGAAGGATCTATGCTGACGATTCCCGACCGTGGGGCGCTGGCCAACTATGCCGCTCGCTGAGCCCGCAAGAACGGCGCATCGTCAGAAGTGGCTCTGCAACTCCGCGCTTTTCAGCGACCGCTCGATCTGGCCGTTTGTGCAAGATGTATCGAAGCGAGCAACGATGAGATAGGCCGATTGTGGGGCGAAGAGCAAATCAACTCGAGAGACTGCCAAGCCACGGTTCTCCGAAAGACGATGTTGCTGGCGGTGCTGTTTTGCGCGTGGATGGTCTTGTTGCGCACTGCCTGAGGCTGACCTCGGCCGATCTGGAACGACTGCCGCAGCAGGACTTGGTCGATGATTTCACGTGCCTCGAGGGCTGGACTGTTCCTGCCGTCAAGTGGGGCGGGGTTTGGTTAGAGACAGTTCTGGCAGCCGCAGAGCCCGCCCAGGAAGCTCGTTATATTCAAGCGAGCGCCGGGGAATTCAGCATCCCTCTGCCCATCGATCGCGCTGGAAGAGTCTTACTGGCTGTTCGTCTTCACGACAATCCGCTGCCAATTGAATATGGCGGGCCTATTCGCCTCGTCGTTCCTAACGGTGAATGTTTCATGCAGATCAAGTGGTTGGATCATCTGGAAGTATGCAAGGAGCCGGGGATCAATACGGCAGAGCAAATTGCGCTGCAGCGGCTCGGTTCACGAAAGCCGTCCGTCTGAGGCGGGTTCCACGTGATGTGGTTTTGTGTTCTCCAGACTTCCGTCGCTGCAGAGTGCGTTTTCTGAGATTATCGATCGAGCAGGAGCGGAGGCCCACCCAAGCCGTTCGGGCTTGGCGAACGGCGCCGGGCAGAACCTCAGTCGGTTTGCGCCAGCTTTACCTCAGATTGAAGCAACCCTCTGATATCTCCATTTGGCGCACCGAGCATGACTTTCCATAACTCCGCTCCCCACCAGATCAGTGCTACAAGTTCGATGAAGCCGGTGAAACCCAAAAGCGGGTATGCGGTCGACGGAATGAAGTCGGTCAGGATTTGCAGGACCACGCGTCCCGCGCACCCGACGTTGATGAGAAGGAAAGGACCCCAGAGCGAACTCAGACGCTTTGCGTCGATGCCGCTGAGAATGGGGGTGACTCGCGATGAGACCCCCATAATCATCAGACTGATGAAGCCGACGGTGTAAGCGTGACGGTGCGAGCCCATAAAAGCGTGGGCAAAGACCTGGTGTGTAAAGATGCCGTAGACCAGGAAGAACGGCAGCATGGCACACGCGAGGATCAGCCAGATACAGGCCGCGCGGACGAACTTGAACGTGCGATCGGGACGCGATGGCGCGGAGAATATCCCAAGTTGTCTCGCCAGCAGCATCGGCCAGAGAGCCATCAACAAATACGCCTCCTCCAGCCCGAATCCAAAATAAATATTCTGTGTCGTCAGCAGCAGAAGATAGCAGACGATATCGAGTACGAGGCTGCCATTCATTAGGACGAAAAGCAGACTCTGTGCGTTGCGCGCCGGTGCGGCAAGGCCGTACACACGAGGAATCAACCTTTGGCTCACCCCGGCGATCATCGATCCTGCAAACCCGAACAACTGAATGTCCCGTAACGGACCGTCGATCAAAGCGATCCGCATCACCATTTGGTACTCGTTCGCGGCCGTGGCTTTTGCGAAGAAAAATACCGCCTCTAACACCGTGCCGATCCAAAACCACAGCAGCCCGGCTGCCAGAAACTTCTCATTGCCGGTTCGCTGCGTCTGCGATGGGCGCGCCGTCCGGTAAAGAATAAGCAGAAACAGGGTGACCGCGGTGATCTCGGCGACGGCAGAGAGCGCTCCCGGAAGCAGCGCGATGGTGCGTGGAATCAGGAGATCCGCGGTCATCCCGCAAACAATGCCAGCTAACATCAGGACAAAACTGGCATTGGCTAATGCCGGCCGCCAGAGCGGCACATTCTGGAAACGCGGGAACGCCTGATTAGGCGAACCCCATCACGAACATACCCACAAATCCGAAGATCATGGCATGCGCGTGTGCATGGATCGACGAGAGCAATCCCAATTGCAGAAAGGTTTGGGCTCTGGAGATCTCAAGGAGATTGATCGCTCCCCACAAGCAACCGACGCTAAGGACGATGACGATCCCAGCCCTGAAGAACCTCCGATAGCAAACTCTCCCGAAAGCAACACCGATTGCAGTGCGAGCCGCCACATAGTCTTGCTCCGAAGGCAGTCCATGCGGCAAGTCCGTGGGACCTGGATGCGGCGAGAATCACCGCGCTGCGATGACATAGAGCGGGCAAGATCATGGCGCACACGCAGATCCCGAGGAAAGGTTGGGCTCGGCAAGGGAAAGCAACGCGACCTGCCCCGGCCGGTTGTGTGGCCTGCTCCGGTCGGCTTTCTGGTTGGTTCTGCTCTCTGGGGAGCGCCGTACTTGCCGATTTTGAGCTCGCCACCAGCATCATCTCTCTGCCGGCGCACACGCCACTTTTTTCCCAGGGCGATGACGCACGCTGCCTCTTTGTCATTTGTGATGGCTACTTGAAGCTCACTATCGGCTGGCCGGAAAAGAAACAAATGATCGTCCGCATGGCCGGCCCTGGCTCGCTCCTCGGCCTCTACGCCGTGCTCACGCACGGGGTCTACGAAGTTTCTGCGGTGTTCCTCACATCAGCGCAATTGCGTGTCGTTGAAAGGGAGCGCTTCCTCGAGTTCCTGCGTAACCACAAGGAAGCGCAGTTGCGCGCCGTGCAATGCATTTGCCAGGAGTACCGTTTCGCCTTGCAGGACACTTGCCGTCTCGCGCTCGCCGAATCTGTAGCCGCACGCCTAGGCCGCCTGCTTCTCGAACTCGGCCATCAGATCGGCGAGCAGATCAATGGCGGCGAGTTTCGCTTCCCCCTGTTGCTCACGCATGAGGAGATGGCCCGGATGACTGGCACCACCCGTGAAATCGTCACTCGTACTCTCTCAGCGAGTTTCGCAAAGACGGTTGGATTTCGATCAAAGACGCCACGGTGACGATTCACGAGCCCGATCATCTTCAATCGTTGTTGTAACGTCGAGTGGTCGCGGCGATACTCAGCGGTGTCGCGGGTGGGTTCAGTGTGAAGTTCTGCGTTTTGTAAGCCTGCGGGCAAAATACCCGGCTGGAAACAAAATCAGGCCAGCTAAGGCGCTGATGAGATCGAGGTAATGCCCTGTGCTGTTGGGAAGCCCCCAACCCATCTCAGGGAAGAGATGAAATGTTTCAGCAATGTGCGCGAATACCACTACGATCCAGAACCCGGCGCCCAAGAGCTGCAAGAATGACCACGTGGATCGTTCCTTCCCCCATGAGATGGCGGAGACGGTGAAGGCCACAGCGACTACAACACCGATGGCAATAAGAGGAGGGTTCATTGACCTAACCTCGGATACTTTTACACACGGACCTCGGGTAGCGGAGTTTCAATCCGGTCTTCACCGATCCGCGATTGGCTTGAGATTCCAAGTTCCTGCTGCAATGATCCACTTTACAATTCTTGCAGAACGAGGCCGATTCTTGTTTTTCGCTCTTCAGTCTGGTCGCCGCCTGCGTGATAGCATGGAGTGGTGCATCGGCGATTCCTGATGTTCGTTTCGTTTGTGGCCATCCTCCTGATTGCCGTCTCGCAGTTGTGTGAGCTCTTCGATCGCTGGGACACTATTGCCGACATTGGCCATGACTCCGAATTCATGTTCATTGTGATCGGCATGTGCATTGCGTTGTGCATCCTCTTGGCGTTGCTGATCGTCCAGCTAGCCAGAATCGTCTTTTTGCTTGTCATGCGGCTCTTGCGGGGCGCGGTACCTGCAGCCCAGCTGCATTCTTACGGAACCGCATATTTGCGTCTGGTCTTTTCGCCTCCTCTGAGCTCTACCTCCCTCCGCATTTAGAACTCTCCTCATTTCCCTTGCGCGTTCGTGTGCGCGTGCATAGTTGTGCGCGCGTTCCCTAATCGACCTACGACTCGCGGGAGTTTTCATGAGGTTCATTCCTTGCTCTGCTAGGGGCGAGCGATTGCTCGTTCACCTTAGGGGAGCCGTTTCGGCTGCCCTTATTCTCTTATTCTTCAACGGTGTTGCTGTCGCCATCGGACAGACCTCCGACGCGGACGTCGTCACCGTTCAAAGCCGCCTGCAGACATCTCAGCTGGTTGCCTACGGCCAGGCTTCACCCGTCAGCACTGTTCCGGTCAGCGCGGCCGAAGAAGGTGTCGTGACCGGATTAGCGGTTCGGCCCGGTACGCATGTACGCGCTGGACAGAGTCTGGCACATCTGAGCGGCCCCGCCATCGATTCCCTTGTGACGCAGGGCGAAGCCGACGTGCGCAGTGCGCAATCGCAGCTTGATGCAGCGGTGAAATCGCTGGAAATCGCGCGGGAACAACTCCCTGCGCACCTGACCACCCGCCAGGCAGTGCAGCAAGCCGAAAGCGTGGCTGCACAGGCCAGAAGCGGCCTGGTCAACGCGCAATCCCGGCTAGCCACCATCCGCGAGTTGATGACTGTGTCTTCTCCGGCGGATGGCATTGTGCTCGAACTCAACAGCGCCGATGGCGCGCTTGTCAGCGTTGGTCAGCCGATCCTGACTCTTCAGCCGACAAACGGCTTATGGCTCTTGGCCAATTATTACGGCGCGGATCTGACAGCCATTCGTGTCGGCATGACCGGCCAATTCCTCCCGTCAGATGGAGGGACGCCCATAAAGGTTAGGGTCGCTTCCATTCCTGGAACGCTCGCCGTCGGTGGCGGCGAATCGATCGCTTTGAAGCCACTTCACGTCACCCCTTCCTGGCTCAGCGGTGAGTCCGGAACCGTGAATCTCGATCTGCCGGCACGACAGATGGTCGCAGTTCCCACGCGAGCACTTGTTCTCAATCAAGGTAAATGGTTCGTGATGGTCCATACCGCTTCTGGAGATCGCGCGCAGGAGGTCGTGCCGGGGCCCACGGAAGGCTGGGATACGTTCATTGTGAGTGGGCTGGCTCCAGGCACGAAAGTCGTGGTCAGTAATGCCTATCTGCTCTTCCACGCAAACAGCGCAGAGCAGTATCAGATTCCGGATTAGGAGCCATGGTGGTGTCAGAGAATACTTCTTTTCGTCGTTTGCTGATGCAGCCGCTGCTGTGGGCGCTTATCTACGGATTTCTGATCTTGTATGGACTCTACGCCTACTGGAAGATTCCGGTCGAAGTGCTGCCGCGCTTCAATTTTCCGGAAATCAGCGTGATCTCCCATGAACCGGGAGCCACTGCGGCAGAACTGGAATCGCAGATCACCTGGCCGCTCGAAGGTGAAATTCAGGCTCTGCCGAATCTAGTAGATGTTCGATCGAGCATGGGCAGCGGCACGGTCGAGACGGACATCCGGTTCCGCGAAGGCACTGATCCCGAGCAGGATCTGATGGCCGTCAATGGAGCCATCGATCGCGCCCGCGCCGAGATCCCAGCCTCGGTCCAACCCGTCGCCGAAATCATGGGTCAGGCAATCAACGAAGTCGCAGACTACAGCCTGGAAATCCCCGCTGCGGATGATCCAGCCGAAGTGCAGCGTGCTGTCCTCGCCAACGTAGTTCCCGCACTGCGCGCCCTGCCCGGTGTGTACCGCGTAGAAGTGTATGGCGCCGGCCAGGAGGCGCTGTGGGTTCAGCCGGACCTTGCCGCCATGTACCGGTATGGCGTCCCCATTTCTTCACTGGTCGCCTCGCTGCAGCAGGCGGTGGTGTTGCAGCCCGGGGGGTATGTCACGCAGGGACATCAGGATCTTTTCATCGAGGTGCGTAGCCTGCCCGCGCACATTCAGGATCTCGAACAGATTCCGGTTACGAGCGCCAACGGACCGATTCCGCTGCATGAATTGGCGCGCATCGTACGCGGAGCTGTGCCAACGCTCAATGCCGCTTTATTGGATCGGCGGCCAAGCGTTGCCCTGGTGGTTTTCAAGCAGCCGGCAGCTTCTACCATTCCGGTGAGTGTTAGCGTGCAACGGACATTAGCTGACACGTTGAAGCAATTGCCCAGCGGAGTCAAATGGGTCAGTATCTACGATCAAGGGCATTTGGTTCACATCGTCGGCGCCGATCTGGGCAGGAACCTGATCATCGGCGGAGTGCTGGCTATCCTCGTTCTGCTGTGGGTTCTGGGCGGAGGGCGCGGCATCTGGATCCTGGCGCTCAGCATTCCGCTCTCCGTCTTGCTCGGCATCGCTTGCCTTTATGCCACTGGACAAAGCCTCAATCTCATGACCCTGGGCGCGCTGACGATCGCCGTCGGCCTGCTTAGCGACGACGGCATCATCGTTCTCGAAAGCATCTATCACCGCTGGGAGCAGGGCGATGAGCGGTGGAAAGGAATCACGAAAGGTCTTCGCGACATCGTCGGTCCAGATGTTACCGGAACCTTGACGACAGTCTCCGTGTTCATCCCACTTTTGTTTGTGGGCGGACTCGCCGGGCTCTTCTTCATCCCCTTCGCTCTGGCCATGACTGTCTCCCTGCTAGCTTCGCTGCTGATTTCGGTCAGTCTGATCCCCCTCAGCCTTGGATTTCTCAAGGCCAAGGTCCGCACCGCGCCAACCTCCGCGGGCCGCGCGCTCAACTCTCTGCGCACGCAGAACGAGCGGCTCTTCAAGGTCGTCGCAAAGCATCCGAAGCTCAGCCTCGGCATGTGCGTGTTGCTTTTGGCGGGCAGCCTGGCGGCGTTGGTTCTGGTGCCCATCAATTTTCTGCCTCTGCCCAACGAAGGCGTGCTTCTGGAAAGCTTCACGCTGCCGCCGGGCTCTTCCATGCTCGACACCGAAGGCGTGGTCATGAGCATGACGCAGCGCATAGAAAAAGACTCGGCTGTAGCGCATGTGTTCGCCCGCATCGGTTCGTCGTCCAACGGCACCTACACGGAGCCGGCGTACGCAGGCGAAATCCAGATCACCATCAAACCCAATGTCAACACGAACAGTCTCGACGAGATTAGCAATCGAATTCTCAGCGAAACCAGAACCCAGGCCGTGCAGACCTCGATCGATACTCCAACCATCGAGCGTGTCGGTGAGAGCCTGTCAGGCTTGCCACAGCCGTTTGTGATCGACGTCTTCGGAAGCGGCATAAACGGCTTGCGTAGCCTGAGCCAGGAGATTGTAGAGCGGCTCCGTCCGATTCCTGCACTTACCGGAATCTTCAACAACGACGGCTATCTGATCACCGAACTGCAGATCACTCCCAGAATCGGAGCACTCGCTGCCCGTCACATGACCCCGGCAGACCTCTACAGTCAGATTCAGCCCCTACTGAATGGAGAGATTATTGCCGAGGTGCCGGAAGGCAACGTGCCGCTTGCCCTCTACGTCCGCATGGCCGGCGCACCGGACCAGTCGATGGACGACCTGTCGCGGTTGCCGATCCGCACCGACGGATGGACACCTCTGGGACAGCTCGCCGACATCCGCATGGTTCCCACGCCCAGCCAGATCCGCCATATCGATGGCGCGCGCTCGCTGGAGATTCTCGCCACCCCCACGGGACCGCTCGGCAGCACCATTGCGTCTGCGCGTAAGGCGCTC
>DAIDGW010000006.1 GCA_027452245.1 Acidobacteriaceae bacterium | reverse complement strand
GAATAGACGCTAACGTCCAGGGCCACCCGGAAACCTTCGCGGCTGGTATTGATGAAGTCCCCTTTGAGTTCGTCGGCGGGCGCGAACGCCACGGAGTGCACCAACGTGTGCAGTTTGCCGTGACGTTCTTTCAAGGTGCTGAACAAGCGTTCAATTTCTTCGTCTTTGGAGACATCGCACATGTAGGCTTCGGCGCCGGGCAACGACAGGATAAGGTCCTTCGCCTCCTGTTCGAGCCGCTCGTTCTGATAGGTAATGGCCAGCTTCATGCCGGCCGCGTGCAATCCCTGTGCGATCGACCATGCGATCGAGCGCTTATTGGCGACTCCGAAAACCACAGCGTTTCGGCCCTGCAAGTCAGAGGACATTCTGGCTCCTTTGAATGGAAAAGGATAACAGTGAACAGCATTTTGTCACCACCTGTTGGCTCGTGCACTCGATGGAAAACTACGGTTTTCGGCTGAAAAAGATGTGATTCTCACCCTTGCGCAGCCCGGATTTCAGCGATAGGATGCGCTGCTTGAAAGAAAAACTCATCCCCTGAACTTGTGGGAGGTAGCCTATGAAGCGGTATACGGGCTCGCTTGTGCTAATGGTTGCATCCATTCCTTTCCTGTTTTCACTCTCCAGTTCAGCCCAGGTCGATCACATCGTGATTGCCGCGGGCACCGACGAAGATAGAGCGCTGCAGGCTATCTCGAGCGAGTCGGATCCGCAAAAGAAACTCGCGGATTATCAGGAATTCGTGCAGAAATTCTCGTCCAATCCGGCGGCGGTCGCTTATGGGAACTGGCAGATCTCGCAGGCATACCAGAGCGCGGGCGATCTTCAGAAGGCGCTGGAGTTCGGCGACAAAGCTTTGATCGGATCGCCGCATAACATGGACATCCTGATCTCGCAGGCGAGCATTGCGCAGCAAGCCAAAGACAATGCGAAACTGATGGACTACGTCGCCAGCGGCGGCCAGCTGTGCTCCTCCATCGGCACGCAGCCGAAGCCCGCAGACATGAGCGATGCTGATTTTGGCCGCCAGATTGCCGACCAGAAGGCTGCCATCCAGAATAATTGCGACTTCCTTGAGAGCACCGGATTCAATGCCATTGCCGGCGAGAACGATCCCAAGGTGCGCATGGCCTACATCGACAAGTACAGCGAGGCGTTTCCCAACTCAAAATTTGGAGATCAGGTTTCGAGCTACGCCATGTACACGCTCGGTCCGGGACAATTGAACGATCCAGCGCGCCTGATCAGTTTCGGGGAGAAGACTCTCGCCAGCAATCCGAACTCCTTGCCTGCCCTGCTGTTGTTGGCCAGCTACTATTCGGATGATTCGAAACCCGGCAGCCTGGGTAAGTCCGTGACCTATGCGCAGAAGGTGCTGGAAATCGCGAAGGCCGATGCTCCTGACGCTGATAAATCGCGCAAACTTTCGGCGGGAGTGGCGCATTCGATCATCGGCTACGCGGATATCAAACAGGAGAAGACGGCATCGGCGATTCCTGAATTGAAGGCGTCCGCCGAACTGCTCAAGGGACAAGACGAGCAGCAGTATGCGGTGACGCTTTATCGCCTTGGATTTGCCTACGCGAAACTGAGTCGCACGACCGAAGCCCGCCAGGTCCTGACCGAGGCGGTAAAAATTCCGGGGCCGCTCCAGCAGATGTCGCAGGAGTTGCTGAACAAAGTGAATGCAGCGCGGGCGAAGGGTAGGTGAACTGGCGCGGTAATCAATTGAGGGAACAACTGATATCCTTGGCCGCATGGGGCAGAACCGTGGGGCG
>DAIDGW010000005.1 GCA_027452245.1 Acidobacteriaceae bacterium | reverse complement strand
GTCATTTTTGAGGCACCTCAAACAACCATGGATGTTTCAGATCAAAGAACAGAAAATGAATAAATTGACCTTTACCGTTGGCATGGGGACAGCTCTCGTACGCCCAAATTCCTGGAAAAGTCTTGAGAACCATGTCCATTGCTTCAGAAACAGTGACATTGTCCATCGAGCCCGAAAGGTGAGGCAATTCCATTGATAACGGGGCATTACTCCCGATAATCATTCCTCCCGTTAATGTGTCAATATCGTGCGCTTGCATAAATGCAAGTACTTCGGGAGCACGTAAAATGAAGCGCCTGGCGGCGTCGCTGGCAGAGAAGGCTCCGCCCTCAAATGAAATATGCTTAATTTTGATATGCAGCAGGCCTGTTGGTACACCGCTTTCGACCATACGGATGTTGCCATCCAGATCTTTAGAAACCCGAATTGCTGGATCGTCGGCCAATGTCTCGCGGGCGATGTCTAAAGGTGACTGAGCAGTAGTCTCAGAAGGAACACTCAGGTGTGGAAAATCCCCCCCCGCATTACTGCAATGACCCGAAACGATCATTGAACCCGAAACGTGCGCTCGATTTAGAGCCTCAAGTAGAGGCTTAAGCGGAGTAACGAACTTGGTCCTAGCAACTGGCGATGGTTGAGCCGACGATGCGACGGCCAGGCTAACGAAAGCGCACGTGAGAAACGCGCGAGCCAGCACAGAACATCTCCATAACAAAATTGTCAGGAAAGCATTGTATATGTTTTTGTTCGGGGTCAGGGTGGCCGTCTTACAGAGTATCGACAAATCCCGTATGATCACACGTTGCCTATTTTGCTGCGAGGAAATCATGGACATCCGCTGCCAGCGTCTTATGCTGCTGTTTGCTCTTGCAATTTCATTTTGCTTGCCGGCTTCGGCGCAGTCCCAGGCCTCAGCGACGGCCGGGGACACTCCGACGCAACTGCCCGCCAGTCTCGATCAGCGTTTTATCGATACTTCCGCCGATCCGTGCACGAACTTCTTCCAGTATGCGTGCGGAAATTTTTCCAAATATTACCCGATACCCAGCGACCGATCGAGCTACGGAACTGGGACGCTGCTTTTCGAACACAATGAAGATGTCCTGCGCAACATATTGGGAACCGCCACGTCGGGCGGCGGAAATCGCACGGCGAATGAGCAGAAAATCGGGGACTATTATTCAGCGTGCATGGACAGTGCGGCAATCGATCGCAAAGGATTGCAGCCGTTTCAGCCTGACCTCGACCGCATCGCTGCCCTAAAAGACAAGAGCGAACTGACGCCGCTGTTGGCGCATTTCCAGTTGACCAATGTGAATGCATTCTTCGGGCTGGGCGAGCAGCAGGATTTCAAGGACGCACGAAAGCAGATTGGAGTGACCGATCAAGGCGGCCTGGGGCTTCCCGAGCGCGATTATTACTTCCGCAGCGGCGCGACAGCGGAAACAACCCGCAAGCAGTACGTACAGCACATCGTTAACACGCTGAAACTGATAGGAGAATCTCCCAGTCAGGCAGAAAGCGATGCGCAGGCAATTTTCCAGTTGGAAACGTCGCTGGCCAAAGTATCGATGGATATTACTTCCCGCCGCGACCCGAAGAATGTCTATCACCTGATGGAAGTTTCGGACTTGCAGAAGCTGACCCCGAGCCTGAACTGGCAACTTCTGCTCTCCGATGCGGAGTTTCCCCAGATTACGCAAATCAATGTGACCAATCCCGATTTCTTCAAGGGCTTGAATTCGCTAATCGCCAGCACCGATCTGAACACGATCAAAGCGTATTTGCGGTGGCAAGTGATGGCGTCGGCAGAGAGCACCACGCTGCCCAAAGCACTCGATGAAGAGAAGTTCGATTTCTTTGGGCGTAAACTGCGCGGGCAACCCGAGCAGCAAGCGCGGTGGAAACGATGCGTGCAAGCCACCGATAACGCGCTGGGCGAGGCCCTCGGCCAGGTCTATGTGGCGAAGGAATTTCCTCCTTCCAGCAAAGAAGCGACTCTGCAGATGGTTCACGACATTGAAAGCGCCATGAACGAGGACCTCGATTCGCTCGACTGGATGAGCCCTGAAACGAAGACGCTCGCCAAGGCAAAGTTGCACGCCATCGCCGATAAGATTGGGTATCCCGATCACTGGCGCGATTATTCGAAGCTGATCGTCAAGCCCGGCGATGCGTATGGCAATGCGCAACGAGCCGCCACTTTTGAGAACCTTCGGCAAATCAACAAGATCGGGAAGCCGGTGGATCGCGGCGAATGGGGCATGTCTCCGCCCACGGTGAACGCTTATTACGACCCGAGCATGAATGACATCAATTTTCCGGCGGGCATTCTGCAACCGCCGTTCTATAACCCAAAAGGCACCGATGCTGAGAATTACGGCCATGCCGGCGGCATCGTCGGCCATGAACTGACCCATGGCTTCGATGACGAGGGGCGACTGTTCGACGGCAATGGAAACCTGAAAGACTGGTGGACTCCCGAAGATGCCAAGAAGTTCGAGGAGAAGGCCGAGTGCGTGGTCAACGAATACGATAACTTCGTCCCGGTGGATGATCTGCACGTGAACGGCAAGCTGACTCTGGGCGAGAACACTGCCGACAACGGAGGACTGCGGTTGGCATTCCTCGCGTTTCTGGCCGATGCCAAACGAAAGGATATTGATCTCGACAAGCCGCAGGACGGCTTCACGCCCATCCAGCAATTCTTTCTGGGACACGCTCAGAACTGGTGCGGCACGACGCGTCCGCAGCAGGTGCGCCTGCAGGTCCAGACGGACCCGCATTCGCCGCGGGAGTTCCGCGCGAATGGGGTGGTTCAGAACATGCCGGAATTCGGCAAGGCTTTCCACTGCAAAGTGGGACAGCCGATGATGCCGGCCAAGGTTTGCCGGGTCTGGTAAATATAGCGGCAAAGAAACAAGTGCCTTTGTAAAATGCTTCGATGACCCGCTTGGAACGCGTTCTCGCCCAGTTGCGTCTGTATGAGCATCCGCTGTTGAATTTTTCGGCTCACGCCAAGGGCGAGAACGTGGAAGTCCTGATCAGTTTGAAAGACTCCTGTGTGCCCATGCACACGTACACGTTCGAACTGCATTCCCGGGATCTCGACGATCCGCAATTCGAATGGAGCTTCCAACGGCAGTTTTATGACGCGTTGCACGACTACGTGGTGGAGATGTTCGTGCGCACTCCACAGGACCGCGCGGAACGCCAGGTAAAAGGATTGTGAGCCGCGGTTGAACTCCCTGCGCCAGAGAATCGAGAGCGAAATTCGCGAGCGCGGCCCGATTCCCTTCTCGCGCTACATGGATCTGTGCCTCTACGATCCGGAACTCGGGTACTACTCGCGCAATGCAGAACAGTTCGGGAAGGGCGGCGACTTCTATACTTCCAGCGACGTACACGCGGTCTTCGGGCGCCTGCTCGCGCGGCAATTTGAAGAAATGTGGCGAGTTCTCGGCTCGCCGGATTGCATTTATCTCATCGAGCCTGGTCCCGGCCGAGGATTGTTTGCGCAAGATGTGCTGGACTGGGCAGAAAAGAAATTTCCCGATTTTTCCCGAGCGCTGCGATGCATTTTGATTGAACGCTCCCCGGCCCTTCGCCGACGGATCGAATCTACATTGCAGCGTCACATTGCGGCGGGACAGGTCATCATCTTTGAATCAGTCGAAAGCGCAGAATGGCCGCAGGAGCAGCCGGCAATCGTTTTCGCGAACGAGTTGTTCGATGCGCTTCCGGTAGAAATTGTCAGTCCGCAGGGTTCACTCCGCGTTGGGTTGCAGGAATCGCGTCTTGTCGAAACCTGGGTCCCGTCTGGGCGTGAGGAATTGGATTTTCTGGATCGCTATTCCGTCAAACCCGAACCGGGGGAACGCCTGGAAGTTTCTGTGCTTGCCCAAGAGTTCATGCGTCAGATCGCGGCCAAGCTTCACAAGGGTTTCGTTGTGATTATTGACTACGGCTACTCGCGCGCGGAGCAAATTGCGGGCCGGCATCGCGGCACACTCAAAGCGCTCCGGCAGCATTCCGTGAGCGGCAGCCCTTATGAAGCGCCGGGCGAGCAGGACATTACGGCCGACGTCAATTTCACCGCGCTTGCAGCCGCGGCGGAACAACATGGCATGCACTCACACAAGCTTGTGACGCAGTCCCAATTTCTGCTGGGGATTGGAGAAGCCAACCAGTTCGCGGATGCGTTTGAAGATTGCCGCCTTCCGCAGGAGCGAGCCAAGGTTGCGCTGCAACTGAAACATCTCATCACTCCCGCAGGAATGGGCGAGAGCTTCCACGTGATGCTGGCCAGCAAGCACGTGGAAGTAAACAAGGCCACAACATTGGCAGGACTAAGCTTTGGCAGAATTGCTAGTTTTTCGCCTTGATTGCAGCGTCGGGATACTCATAGACGCCGCGACCCAATTTCTTCCCCAAGCGGCCTGCCTTGACATACTGCACGAGAAGAGGAGCGGGGCGGTATTTTTCTCCCAGAGTCTTGTGGAGATACTCGAGGATGTGCAGCCGCGTGTCGAGCCCGACCAGATCCACGAGTTCAAACGGGCCCATGGGATGATTAAGGCCGAGTTTCAGCGCCTTATCGATGTCTTCCGGGGAAGCGATGCCCTCCTGCAACATATAAAAAGCCTCGTTCCCAATCATGGCATTGATGCGGCTGGTGATGAATCCCGGAGATTCCTTGATGACGACAACTTCTTTGCGCATGTGTTTGCCGACTTCGATTGCAGAGGCGAGTGTGTCGTCGTCGGTTTCAAGAGCGCGCACGATTTCCAGCAACTTCATTTTGTGCACGGGATTGAAGAAATGCATGCCGATGCACCTTTTCGCGCGATAGGTGACGCTGGCAATTTCCGTAATGCTCAACGATGAAGTGTTGGAAGCGAGGATCGTCGTTGGGCGGCAAATCTTGTCGAGAAGGGTGAAGATTTCGATCTTCGACTCCATCTCTTCGGGCACGGCCTCAATGACGAGGTCCGCTTCGCGGGCAGCTTCCTCAACCGATCCCGCATATTGCAGGCGCTGGAAGGCGGCATCCGCATCGGGAGCAGCCACCTTGCCCAGTTCGACTGCCTTATCGAGGTTGCTCCGGATCTCATTTTCCGCTTTGCGCAGAGTGGCAGGAAGGACATCTTCCAGGATGGTGCAATATCCGCCAAGCGCGGCGGCGTGGGCAATGCCCCGGCCCATAATGCCGGCGCCAATGACAGCAATCGTATTGATTTGGGACACTATTTTCCCGCCTTCTCGAGATCGCTCAGGGCGGAATCGATGGCTTGGCGCGCAGACCGCAAATGCTCCGCGAGGCGCTGGCGCTCTTCCTGCGTCATGCTCGGGATAGCAATGCAGATGCGGCGTAACGTAGCCGAAATGTCATCGACATAATTCATGGAACGGATCAGTTCACCAGTAGCAGGCATTGAGGCTCCTAACAGAGATTGCGTTGTGCCCGAACGCCTTTCATTACAAGCTGCAACAGTGTTCAGGCCGACTTTCTATTTTGGACGTCCCTTGAGATTTAGTAAAGACGGCGGTGTGGATTGGTGACGTCAAGCATTGTGACTTTCGCGTGAAAATGCCGCGGATCAATAACTTTTGTGGCTCGTTTGGGCCCCGTTCCTATCTAATAGTTACATGAGCGAAAAGCCGATCCGACGATACCTTTTTGCCAGTGACTTCGACCAGACCCTGACGTTCAACGACTCGGGCTATGTCCTTGCGGAACTGGTGGGCATTCCTACGCACGAGTTTGAGCGCAAAGCGAAGGGAATGGCGAAGATCAATCTCGTCCAGCAAGGCGCCGAACTGGCGTATTTGCTGCTTCATGACCCCGAATTCAGGGCAAAGGTCCGGAAAGAACATCTGTATGAAGTAGGCAAGCGCATCCGGCTGAAGGGAGACATTCAGTTGCTCTATCAACTCCTGGAGAACGGGATCGACGGCCATCAATTCGATTTTTACGTGCTCTCGGCGGCCCCGGTTGAGGTGATTCATTCTGCCCTGGAGGGAATCGTGCCGCACGACCATATCTTTGGCACAGAGTTCCGCTACACCCAAAGCGGCGAGATCGATACCATCGTCCGCGCGACAGCCGGATACGGCAAGGTTGCGGTGCTGGATCAACTCATGCTGCAACAGGTCGCCGGTCCCGATCACGTGATTTATTGCGGTGACGGAAGTTCCGATGTGCATGTCATGCTGCATATCAATGCAAGGGATGGATTGACCATCGCGGTTTCCGAGTCTCCTCACATTTCGCAGATCGCGAAACGGACTGTCCTCAGCACGAGCGCGCTTGCGGTGCTGGCGCCGATTCTGGAAGAAGTGGCGGGGTGGGAGCGCTACCGGATTCGCAGCTTCTTCGAAGCGAATGGCAGGTTGATCCAGGAATGGGAGAGGGTGCGGACGGACTGGCTTACGTTACGGACAGTAGAAACCAGCGAAACGTCAGAGACTGTTGCTCCGACACAGGAATAAGCAAAGGGATCAGGCTTCGAGGCGGAATCGCGTCTCGGCCAGAGCGTACAATTTGCGCCAGACTAACCGGTTTACCGTAACGACGGTGGCGGCCATGATGATCGTCGCGGCCAGGAGCAGGTCAAAATTCCCGGCGTCGGTGGCTTGGCTGATCGTCGCCCCCAGTCCCGCGGTCGTATAAAGATGACCCTTGAAGTTGAAGTACTCGGCTACGATGCTCGCGTTCCATGCCCCGCCGGAAGCCGTGACCAGCCCGGTCACCAGGTAAGGAAAAATTCCCGGCAGGATCAGCTTCTTCCAGCGTTGCCAGCCGTCGATGCGAAAAATTCCGCAGCATTCTTTCAAGTCGGTGGGAATCGCCATTGCGCCTGCAATCACATTGAACAACACGTACCATTGCGTGCCCAGCAGCAGTACGACGATGGAGGCAACTCCTAAGCCGCCGCCAATCCGAATCAATACAAGCAAAATGACCGGAAGCAGCGCGGTGGCGGGGACAGAGGCAGCAATCTGCGCCAGAGGCCCCGCAATCCGCGCCAGCCGTGGATTCGAGCCGATGGCCACGCCGGCGGGAATCGTCCAGAGAGCGCCAATCAATAAGGCCAGATTTACGCGCAAAAATGTCGCTATGAGACCAATGCCGGCCTCCTTCAACTCGCCTGGTTGCAGGCCGGTCAGCAAAATGGCCACGCGCACCATGGCGTATCCCACTGCCATAAAAATCAGGGTCGCGATAACGCGTATGAGCCAGGTTCTCCATGCTGACCTTTCGTCTTCGTGCTCCTTTGCCTGTGGCTGGGCAAAGTAGTGCATGATTCTCTCGCTGAGAGGACGGACAGTTTTCTTGCGAATCGCCTCCAAACTTTGGGAATGACGCAACAGGTTCAGCACCCAGGAGCGCGGGGCATTGGTACTTTCGACCTGCTCGAACTTGAATTTTTCCGCCCACGCAATCACTGGACGCCAGACAAATTGATCGAGCAGCACGATCACCAGGATCATCGTCGTGACGCCCAACAGGATCGAATGCGTGTCGCCCGCGCTGGCTGCGGTCTGCAAATACGACCCGAGGCCAGGCAAGCGAAAGTCCCGCTGGCCGAGCACGAACATCTCGCAGACCATGAGCGCGAACCAGCCACCCGCGACCGACATCATGGAATTCCAGACCAGGCCGATGGCGGAAAATGGCAGCTCCATCTGGATAAATCTTTGCCACCAACTGAAACCGTAAACCCTCGCCGCTTCCCGCATCTCCGTGGGAATGCTTTTCAGCGAGGCATAAAAGCTGAAGGCCATGTTCCAGACTTGTCCGGTAAAGATCAGCAGAATCGCTCCCATCTCCAGGCCGATTTGCCTTCCCGGAAACAGCGCCACCATCGCCAGCATTACGCCGGGGAGAAAACTCAGTACCGGGATGGACTGCAGCACGTCGAGCAGCGGGATCATGAAACGTTCCGCCCGCGGATTGTAGGCGGCCACGTAGCCGTAAACCAGAGTGAAACTTAGGCTCAGGATGTAAGCGATGGTGATGCGCAGCAGGGAGTACCCCGCATAGACCGGCAAGGCTCGCGGGCTGGGTGAAATTTCAGCCACGGCAGTGAACGGCCCAAACCACGTTCGGCCAAGCATGAGCACGCCATAGAACAAGGCGAGACCCGCGGCGAACATCAGCACATCAGGAAGGCTTGAGACCTCCAGGCGCGGAAGTTGCGACCAGAGACGATATGCCGAGAACCCGCGGAAAGATCTCTTGCTTCGTTTCATGACCATCCTAGAACTTCGGAGACGGCGTGGACGGCTGGTTGAGGTCGATGGTCTCGAGTGGCGCGGCTTCACTCTGGACAATTCGCCCGCTTTCGCGGTCGTAGTCGAAAATTTCCGCGTAGCGTCCCCAGTTCATTGCCGTTTCGAATTGCCTCTGAACTTCGTCTTCCGCGAAGTGCTCGTCCAAAATGTCGTGGAAGAATTCGTCGGCGATGGAATGGTCCGACTTGCGCTTTAAAACGCTGTCAATCTGCTTGAGGATGGTTACATGCTCCAAAGCAGCGTGACGGAAGAGTTCCTTGCGGCGCTGAATGTCAGCATCGGCAAAAGTTATTCCCTGTGGTGTGATCTGCACATCGCCCTCTTTCAGGGTGGCAAAACCGAGCAGAGCGCCAGCTTCGACGATGGGCAGCAAATCTTCCACGTCCATGACCAACTCTTCGCTCAACCGGAATAAATCCTCGCGGCCTCCTTTATCGTGCAGCAATTCCATCAGACCGGCGACGCCACCGACTCGGGCATGAGGCAGCATTTGATAGCGAACGGTGCGCACGGGCGCGGGTTGCTTGTGTAAAGCTTTTTCCAGGCCCCCGGGAGGAAGCACGATTTCCGCGGTCGCTTCGGCGTCGGGCAAAGCGTGTTCCACATCCGGTTCCGTCATGACCTTGTAGATGTAGTCGACCAGTTCGACAAAACGCGTCGACTTGCGGTCGCGAGGATGCTGCAGGCGCACATTGAAATCGGTTCGCACTCGTGCCGGATTTCTGCCCAGAACGATGATGCGATCCGCCAGCGTCACCGATTCCTCGATGTTGTGCGTGACGATGAAGATGGCGCTGGTAGGCATCTTCTTCCCCAACCAGAGCTCGAGCAGCTCACCACGCAGGTTTTCCGCCGTCAGCACATCGAGAGCTGAAAACGGTTCGTCCATGAAGAGCACTTCCGGTTCGACGACAAGTGCTCGCGCGAACCCCACGCGCTGCTTCATGCCACCGGAAAGTTCTTTGGGATAAGCCGTCTCGAATCCATCCAGTCCGACAGTGTCGAGCGTGCGCAATGCCCGTTTGCGTCGTTCCCCGGGCGCGATTCCCCGCGCCTCCAGGGGCGCCTCGACGTTCTGCAAAACCGTTAACCATGGGAATAGGGCAAAGCTTTGAAAGACGATCGCGACATTGGGCACCTGGCCGTTCAGCTGCTTTCCATGCCACAGGATTTCGCCGGAAGATGGTTGCGAGAGGCCGCTCAACATCCGCAATAACGTGGATTTGCCGCAGCCCGAGGGACCGAGCAGGGCGACGATTTTGCCCGGCTCAATCGCGAGATCAGTCACGCCGACAACCTGGATGCGCGTGCCATCCGGCTGTGGATAGGACTTCTCGACCGCTTTCGCCTCAATGATGGCGTTGTGCACGCAGAATCCCCCACTCAGTTCTATACACGATCTTTGCAGGAGCGCAAAGGCGGAACGCAAAATTCACATTCTGTTAATTGCCAGAATCGCAGCCTATGCGGCGAAGTCTTCCTGCGTGGGAACATTGGCAGGTTGGGGCAGCCGGTCGGTGACCTCGGCAAGGTGAGCGAGTTTTGCCGCCCACTCCGGATGCAACTGCTCAGATGTGAAGCGCCAGCGCCAGTTGTCGCCGTTGCTGCTGGGAGTATTCATCCGCGCTTCGCTGCCCAGCCCAAGGACATCCTGTAAGGGGATGATGCTAAGTGACGCCGGCGATGTCTGAGCCGAACGAATCAATGCCCAATGAATTCCGTCGTCGCACTTCCCCACATACGATACGGCGTGAAGTTTTTCGTGCTCGGCGGCAGCGTGTTCCCACCAGCCAATTGTGGTGTCGTTGTCGTGGGTTCCTGTGTAGATTACCCGGTGGTGGTCGCAACGATGCGGCAAGTACATGTGAGCGCCACTGTCTCCGAACCCGAATTGCAGAACTGCCATTCCCGGAATCTGCAAGCGGTCGCGGAGCGCGTGCACTTCGGGCGTGATATATCCCAAGTCTTCGGCAAAGAAAGGCAATCCGCCCAGCGCCTCTCGTAATGCGTGAAACAGATCATCACGCGGACCATCGACCCAGCGGCCGTTCACAGCCGTGTCGTCGCCCGCGGGAATCTCCCAGAACTGGTCGAAGCCGCGGAAGTGGTCGAGCCGAATGTAGTCGCAGTTTCGCGTTGCCCATCGCAGCCGCTGGATCCACCACTCATATCCCCGGCCCTTCATCACGTCCCAGCGATAAAGGGGGTTTCCCCACCGTTGGCCGGTCTTGCTGAAGAAATCCGGAGGAACTCCGGCTACCACTTCTGGTTCGAGATTGCCATTGAGCCGGAATAGATCGCGGCGTGTCCAGACGTCGGCGCTGTCGTAATTCACAAAAATAGCAACGTCGCCCACAACTCTCACCGAGCGCTCGGCACAATAACGGCGCAGCGATTGCCATTGTTCGTAGAAGGCGAACTGCAAGGCGCTGCGGATCTTCAGGTCCTTCGCTAATTCGGTACGTGCCTGCTCCAGTGCCGCCGGTTCGCGATATGCCAATTCGCGCGGCCATGCGTTCCAACTCTTCAGCTTCTGTTGGGCGCGCAAGGCGTCAAACAAAACAAAATCGTCGAGCCACCATGCATTGTCGCGGCAGAAGTTCTCGAACCTGTCGCGCGGCCTGCCCAAGGCCGATTCCACAAAATTTCGTGCAGCTTCGAACAACAAGGGCATCTTGCCGGCGAAGACCCGTTCGTAGATGACCGGTCCCGTGCTGGCGTCCAGTTGCTGCACTTTGGAGGAATTGATCCAGCCATGCCGGGCGAGGCGCTCCAGGCTGATGAGCAATGGATTCCCCGCAAACGCTGAGGTCGCGGAATACGGGGAGTTTCCGTAGCCGAGCGGCCCCAGAGGGAGCACTTGCCACAATCCCTGCCGGGCTGCAGCCAGGAAGTCTACGAACTGGTAGGCCGCCGGCCCGAAGTCGCCAATTCCGCCGAGCGACGGCAACGACGAGGGATGTAAGAGGATTCCGGAACAGCGCGGGAACGGCATGCAGATTGATCTCTCAAGCTCGACTGGGAAGCGAAGGCCGCGAACCGGATCGCATCGCGCCACTGACTGTAGGCAGCTCTGGACTCGGATTCGCGGCTAAATTTGTCTTATAAACCTTCTTCGTTACCGTTCTTGGTCAGTAAGTTCATTTCCTGCTGGTTGATTTTAATTTTGCCGGATTTTTCCATCTGATCACGAAGGTTGCTGACAAATAATGCAAACAGCTGCTGTTGCTTGCTCTGCAGCAACTGCTCGCGGATCTGATCTTTCTTGGCCGCAAAGTCAGCATCGCTCGGAGCCTGATCTTCCAGCACGGACAGCACCGCTCCGGTAGTTCCACTGTTGATCGGACCGCTGATCTCACCCGGCTTCAACGTGAAGGCGACCGAGGCCTGTCCGGTCATGGAACCAATGTCGGGCACCTGACCATCCGGCAGGACGAAATCGCTGCTCTTCATCTGGGCGCCTAGTTCCTTCGCGGCTTTTTTCAGGTCGTGCTCCGATTTGGCTCGGTCGGAAAGTTCCTGGGTTTTCTGCCGGAGCAGAGCATCGGCGCGTTCGTTCTTGAATTCGTCTTCGATTTTGCTGCGAATCTCATCGAAACTTGGGGTCGACGGAGGCTTGATCGCAAGCACCTGGTAGACGGCATAGCCTTGCGAGGTCGGAGCCATGTCGGGCGCCGACTTTTCTCCCGCAGTGAACACTGCGTCCATGAACTGCGAAGACGGCCCTAACCCTGGCAGCGCGTCTTTGCGGCTGATGAAGTCGGTCGTGACCACCGGGATGCCCTTCGCCGCTGCCGCAGCCGCCAATCCCTGCGTTTTCGCCTGATTGTCGAGGGCTTCCGCTTCCTGCTCAGCGACTTGCTGGGCCTTTTGCTGCTTGATGATCGGCTCGATGTCGCTCTTCACTTCGTCGAGCGTTTTCATGTGCGCTTGCTGCTTGTCATCTACGCGGATAATGTGGAATCCGTAGCTGCTCTTAACCAGGCCGCTCATTTGGCCTTTCGGCAGCGAGAACGCAGCTTTCTCAAATTCTGGAACCGTGCGCCCTCGGCCAATCCAGCCCAGCGAACCGCCCTCTTTAGCACTGCCGGGATCTTCCGAGTATTTCTTTGCTAGCTCCTCGAAGTTCGCCCCGGCCTTTAGTTTGTTGAGGATGTCCTGTGCGCGCTGCTGCGCTTCCTGCACACCTTTCTCATCCACTTTTCCATCCGGCCCGGGCAGCGGAGTCTTAATCAGAATGTGGCTTACCTTAACCTGCTCCGGCACGCGATACTCATCGCGATGCTGGTCGTAGTAGGCCTGCAACTCCTGCTGGGTGACCTGAACATTGTCGGCCAACTTGCTCGTGTCGATGGCAGCGTATTGAATCTTGCGCGTCTCAGGGATGGAATTTGCGTAGCTCGCCTTGTGGCTGTCGTAGAACGCCTTCAGCTCTGTGTCCGTGGGGTGCAGCGTCTTGCGGATGTCGTCCAGCTTGAGGACGGCATAATCAAATTTCACCTTGGTGTTCTGCTTGATGAACTGGTCGCGAATCTGAGAGTCACTCACAGTTGCGCTGCCCGAGATCAGGGCTTCCAGCTTAGCGATCAGGAGCTCCTGCCGGACGTCCTCTTCAAAAGTGGCCGGGGTCAGGTCATTTTGCTCCAGAAGCGTCTCGTACTCCGTCTCCCCGATAAACTTCCCTCCCGGGAAGAATGTAGCCGCGTACCGGCCATGCTCCAGATCGTCGCGAACTTCCTGCGGAGTGACGTGCAGCCCCATACGCCCGGCTTCGGTCAAGAGTGCCTGGCGGTTGATCAGCTGTTCAGCGGCGGTTCGGGTCGCCTGCTGGAGCAGGAAGGGCATGAGCATGCCGGCGTTCTGGCCATATTGCGCTGCCTGCTGGCGTGCAATCTGCTGTGCAGTTCGCCGCACCTGGTCGGCCGTGATATCGTCGCCGTTGACTTTAGCGATTACGCCTTTGCCGGGCTGGCCCCAAATATCAGAACCCAGACCACCGGGAATGAGGGTAATTACCATTGCTCCGCAGATAATCAGGAGCAGGCCGCCGAGAATAATCTTCTTCAGCGGCCCAGGGGTTTGCAGAAATCGAATCATCTTGTTGTGGACTCCAGGGATGTAAGCCGAAGTATCAATTATAAACCAGCCTGCCGGGGCGCTTCGGCTGGCGTTCCGGTCTTCTCATCGTTCGAAAAACTCCGCTATTGAAACGAATTAATAGAAGTGATATTCCTTCCTTGCGTACATTTTGCACCTGCAATCTATTCTTCGATCAGCCGTTCTGGAGCCTTATGACCCCAAGCAAGAGATTGGCATTCCTGCTTTGTTTGCTCCTCGCATGTTCCGCCTTCGCTCAGCAAAAATCTCAATCCAAGCACCAGGGCTCGTCCGGCAACGAGAGCCGTCTGTTACTGCACGAAGACTGGTCAGTGCAGACCTCGGCCAAGGTACAGGAGCCCGGCGAGGTCATTGCGACCACAAAATTCTCTCCGGCGGGATGGATCGAGACGGCGGTTCCGAGCACGGTCGTCGCAGCCGAAGTCAACGCGAAGAAGTTGCCGAATCCCGATTTCGGCATGAACCTGCGCAAGTTCCCGGGCGTGGAATATCCGATTGGCGGAAATTTTGCCAATATTGCCATGCCGGCCGACAGCCCGTATGCAGTCTCCTGGTGGTATCGCAAGCAGTTCGTCGCACCCGCGAACTATAAGGGCAAGACGGTCTGGCTGAAGTTTGACGGGATCAACTATCGCGCGAATATCTGGTTGAATGGCAAGCAAATCGCCAACTCTGACCAGATTGCCGGGACATGGCGTACCTATGAATTGAACGTCACCAATACGATCAAGCCAGGCAGCGACAATGCGCTCGCCGTTCAGGTGTGGGCGCCAACCGAGAACAATCTCGCCATCACGTTCGTCGACTGGAACCCTATGCCGCCCGATCGCGACATGGGACTGTTCCGCGACGTTTATCTCACCACCAGCGGACCGGTCGCGATCCGCTATCCAACGGTCGTTTCGAAAGTGAACTCGCCGGCGAACGACCGCGCCGAATTGACCGTAACCGCTCTGGTCAAAAACGGCGGCGATCAGCCGGTCAAAGGCACATTGAAAGGCAAAATCGAGAACGTTTCATTTCAACAGGAAGTGGAACTCGGACCGAACGAATCGAAGGATGTGACTTTCACGCCCGACCAGTTTTCACAACTTGCGTTTTCCAATCCGCGGCTCTGGTGGCCCCGACAAATGGGCACGCCCAATCTGTATCCGTTGACCATGGAGTTCGAAATCAACGGTGCGGTCAGCGACCGGACCGACAGCGAATTCGGCATCCGCGAGGTGACCTCGGAAATGAATTCCGTCGGCGGACGCCTGTTCAAGATCAATGGCAAGAACATCCTGATCCGCGGTGGCGGCTGGTCTCCTGACATGATGATGCGGGAAACCTCCGAGCACCTGAAAGATAATTTTGCCTATGTCCGGGATATGGGCCTGAATACAATCCGGCTCGAAGGCAAACTTGAGACCGAAGAGTTCTTCCATCTCGCCGACAAGCAGGGCACGCTCATCATGGCCGGATGGTGCTGCTGCGCGTTTTGGGAACGATGGCCACGCTGGAAACCGGCGGATTACGACATTGCCAAGGAGTCATTGCGCGACCAGATCTATCGGCTGCGCAGCCATCCTGCGATGGTCATGTGGCTGAATGGCAGCGACAACCCTCCGCCCCCGGATGTCGAGCAGATGTACCTCGATGTGGAAAAGCAGTTGATGTGGCCCAATCCGATTATTTCTTCGGCGACAGGGAAACCTACAAGTGTGACGGGACACAGCGGCGTAAAGATGAGTGGTCCTTACGAGTACATCGCGCCGGGATATTGGGAACTCGACACGCCCGAAGGCCAACCCGGCCGCAAGCAGTGCAATATGGGCGGCTGCGGTGGCGCGTATGGGTTCAACACCGAAACCAGCATGGGACCCGCCGTCCCGCCTGTCCCCAGCATCCTGGCCATGGTGGGCAAGGATCATCTCTGGCCGATCGATGAAGTATGGAATTACCACGCTGGAGGCGGAGAATTCAAAACTCTCAATGTCTTCAGCGAGGCTTTAACCAAGCGCTATGGCCCGGCCAACAACGTAGAAGACTTCGCCCTCAAATCGCAGATGCAGACTTATGAAGGCGTGCGCGCCATGTATGAAGCCTACAGCCGCAACAAGTATCAGGCGACGGGCGTCATTCAGTGGATGCTCAACAATGCCTGGCCTTCCATGATCTGGCATCTTTACGACTATTACATGCGTCCCGGGGGCGGATATTTCGGCGCCAAGAGGTCGTTAGAGGCGCTGCATCCCATCTACGGCTATGATGATCATTCGATCTGGCTGGTCAGCAGCCAGTACGAAGACGCCAAGGGATTGAAGCTCACAACCAAGGTCTATAACCTCGACGCGGCCGAGAAGTTTTCCCAGGACAACGATGTCGACGCGGCCGCCGACAGCACAGCGAAGATTTTTACCCTGCCGAATATCGAAGGGTTGAGCCCAACATACTTCCTCGTGCTTCGGCTGAAAGATTCGGCCGGCCGAATTGTGGGTTCCAATTTCTACTGGCTCTCGACGAAACCCGAAACCATCGACTGGGCGCACAGTACCTGGTATATGACTCCCACGGAAAACTTCGCGGATTTCACGGCGCTCTCGCAAATGTCGAAGGTGAAACTGAAAGTCACAGAGCGCAGCGAGCGCAAAGGAGAGGATGAAGTCACCCACGTCATAGTCGAGAACCCCAGCAAGAACATCGCCTTCTTCGTTCACCTGCAAGTGAACAAAGGTGCGAAGGGAGAAGAGATTCTGCCCGTGCTCTGGGAAGACAACTACATCTCGCTGTTGCCGGGTGAAAAGCGGGAAGTCACGGCAACTTATCGCGCGAGCGCGTTGGGAGAAGCAAAGCCGTCAGTTGAAGTGAAGGGCTGGAACGCCGAATAAATCTGGCTGAGGATACAGTCTCAAGCCCAGGGGCGAACTCGATTCGCCCCTATTTTTTCGGATAATCGAACGCGTACCCGCGCTGCTCCTTTCCTGACATGCTGCGCGTGTTGTATTCGAGCAAGTACTTCACGTGCTCGTCGTCGAGCGGAAACGCTTTCGGCTTGCCATATGGATATTCGCCCATGCTCAGGAACGGCAGCGGGGCAACGTAGTTCCCTTCCGCTGCGTAGAAATCCATGTCTTTCTCATAGCCATTGGCAGCGAAGAAATAGTCACGCACCCATCCCTTGGGCAATTCGGGCAAATGTGAGGGATCGAAGTCGAGCCTGACTTCATCCCCCGAACCGAACACAGCCAGCTGGTCATCGGTCGCCGTCAACAGCGGCAGCACATCGCCGTATCGGGTGTAATTCCCCGCTGGACGCGTGTAGGGTCCAGTCGCGCTCGCGGTTTCGTAGATGTAATCCACATTACCCTTCGGCTCACCCTCGATCTTTAGCGGATAGCCGTGAAATTCGAGATCGGCGTGGACGAGGGGAACAGGCGTGAGGCGAACTAGTGAGCCGCTGCTCACAAGATCCTTCGCTCCGCCTGAAAAACGGCTGCGCTCAGGATGACGCCCACTTTGCGATTGCGGAGTCCGATCGACCAGAATGCTGTTCCAATAGACCTCGAGGTTGGTGGTGAAGCGAATCTTGCGCGTACCGCTGGGAAGTTTGCCGGTAAGATCGGCAGTCATCGTTCGCGGACCGCCGGCCGGAAATCCCATATCGTCTTCAACGCGCTTCCATTTCCCATCAGGCGCAAGCGCCTCCACGTAGGGCGGGATCGCCTCAATTCCCGCCTGTGACGCGGCATACATGCTGTTCGCCGAAAAGTATTCGACTTCGCCGTGCAGCAGCAGCCACAGCGGGCCACCGCGGTACGGCTCGCCCAGATCGATTGTCAGCGTGTGCGGCTCCGCGAATCCCTGAAACTGCGTGAGCCTGAAATCTCCGAAATAGTGGTGCGTCAGCAGATCGGGCAGAACGTCGTGCCCATGCTCGTCCCATGCGCCAGCCGGAGGCCTTGCGTCTTTGCTCACCACGACCTTGAAGGGTGGGTACGGCGGGTTCGAGGCGAAATATTCGTTGGGATAAACATCTACATTCGCCGGATGATCGACCGCCAGCAGTCGCACCTGATCAAGATAGACCGCCTCTTCGAGCGGTTCCATAAAACGGAAACTGAGAAGACCGTTATTCCCTCCTGCAACACCGCCGAGAATCGGGGGGTGCCCCGTGTCTCGCTGCATTTGCGAGACGTAGGAGCCACTTTTCTCCCTAATTTGATCCCGACCAATCTTGATCCACTCCACCGGACGCGGGATGTCGCGCTGATTGGGGCCGATCCAGTGCCCAACTACTCCAGCGCCCAGCATGTCGGCCACGAATTCATAGCGCCCGCCATTCCACACAAACAACGTCGGACACGAACTTCCGCGTCGATCAATTTCGAGAAAGTTCTGCTGCTTGTCGCCGGTAACATGAATTTCGTCCTGCAGTACGCCTGTCGGCCAAAGCATTCGCACGATATCGGCTTCAGTCGACTGCCCCAGGCCGACCGTCAGGTAAGGCGAGTTCTGCCCCAGATATCCGTTTGATCCGTAGATTTCGAATTTCTGGCGGTTGCCACCCGCGAACACTTCGACTTTGGTTCCGATCCCCGACTTGTTGTCGTTCAATCCCTTGAGCGCGAGCCGCAACCAATGATTCTGATTACCTCCTTCATTGCGCAGTAGCACCGCGGGCGCGTGATTCTGCGTGATCAGCAGATCGACCGCGCCATCGTTGTCGTAGTCTCCTGTGATAATCGCCCGCGGACGCTCGAGATGAATCTTGTCGAGCCCAACGTTGCTGGTGACATCTTTGAATCCGTCCGGACCAAGATTACGGAAGAGTTTGATTTCGCCCTTGCCATCTTTCGTCTCGCCAACGGCTACAAGATCGACCCACCCGTCATTGTCATAATCGAAGGCGGCAACGCCGTAGGCGCGGGCCCAATTGGTTTCGGGTAGCTTCACCTGGTCAAACCACTTACCGTGATCGTTGCGCCAGAGAGTGAGGGCGGGTGGTCGGAGCCGGGTCAGCGCGTAATCCATCCAACCGTCGTGGTCGAAATCGAGGGCGGTGACGCCAACCGTCGGCAAGTCATTCTTCGTGGATTCTGCCGAAAACGGATGGGAGGCCGGGAAATTCCCCTCGCGCGGATTTTCGAAAACCGTTCCCCCTGACCAGTCGGCCTGAACAAGATCAACCGCCCTGTCATTGTTGAAGTCGCTTCCGATTGCATTGGCAGCAGAGACAGGAATGGAAATTCCGATATCAACCGGAGTGAAGGTGCCATTTCCGTTGTTTCGCCACATCGCCGTAGCACTCGTCGCAGCAGGGCCAACGGTCTGGACCAAGCCACTGGCCATATAGAGGTCCAAATCGCCGTCGTGGTCATAGTCGATGAAGGCCATTCCATCGATACCCATGAGTTGATCCGTGCCCACGCCTTTGATTCCGGCGCCTGCCGCAACATTTTTGAACTTGCCATCTTTTTCGTTATGCAGCAGTAAGACTCCTTCATCGCCGCTGACGGCCAAATCAGCAAATCCATCGTTGTCATAATCTCCCGATGTGCAACTGCGGGCGTGAACGCTGGCACCGAGTCCAGCCTGTTTCGTTACATCTTCAAACTTCCCATTCCCTAAGTTGTGATAAAGAACCACGCCTCCCTCTGGCCCATCATCAGCGAGAAACAGGTCGACTTTTCCGTCGTTGTCGTAATCCAGGAAGCAGGCACCAAACCCGAGATCGTTTTGTCGGGTCGAGTCATTCCTGAATGAAATCCCCGCCTCCTTCGTCACATCCACGAAACGGACGCCAATGGGTGCCCGCGGTTTCAACGGTTCCTGCGGAGATTCGATGGCCCGCGAATACTTTCCCTGCTCGCCGTATGCGAGGCTCATCGGCGACCCGATTTTGTTCTGGGTGATGTATTGGAATTTCTTCAACTGATCGCGGGCCTGCTCGACCTGGCCCGATTGCTGATAGGCGCGCGACAATCCGAATTCCGCCGACGCGTGAATGGGATTGATTTCGAGCGCGTGATGAAAGGCATCGATGGCCTGCGGAAACTGCTTGGCCTGGACGTACACCGTTCCCAGGAAATACCATCCATCGGCGTCTGTCGCGTCGATCCCGGTAACACGCTTGAAATCTTCGATGGCCGACTGCGTGTCTCCGCTGTTCTTCTCGATGAGCCCCAGGTTGTACCATGCATAGGGATCGTTCGGTTCTTCCTTGAGCGCGCCCTGCAGCATCGACTTGGCCTGATCGATCTTCTGCAGGCTGAAGTACGCGATGCCTTCGTTGATGCGCGCCATCGTCATCTTCGGATCGAGCGCCGCCGCCTGCTGGAAGTGTTGCAGCCCTTTTTCGAAAAGCTGCTGGTTCATGTAGGCACAGCCCAGATTGTTCAGGCGATAGGCTTCCGTCGTGTTCGAGTGATTGTCAGGAGCGGAAAGGCCAAATGCCACCACCAGGATGCTGGCCCAGGTAAATGAGATATTCAGATTCATTTTTCAGAAGATTTAACCACAGGCTGTGCGCAGATCACAGCGCCTTCCGATGTTCGCCGCTGCGGTTCAGTGGCGCGCGTTCGCCACTCGCGTGATCGCGGACCTCGCCTTGATTGGAGCCTTATAGCGCCGGCTGGACACGATCCCCTTGCCTTCCTCGATCGTGATTGTCTGTCCCGCATTCACGTCCCCGAGCCGGTCCACGTGCCCGCTGGGCCACTGCACTTCCATCATGTCGGCTTTCGCTTGCTGGCCCAACCCGAACGTCAGTACCAGTTCGCTCTGCGAAAGATAGCTCGATCCCGAGCGCAGCATCTTCCACTGCTTGTCCTGCATGTTGTTCGACACTACGCGAACGACCGATCCAATCCCGTCGCGATTCGATTTCGTTCCAATCAACTTCACTCGCAGGCTATGATTGGTTCCACCTTCGTTGTGAAATAGATACGCTGGCCCTGAATTGGTGGACATCAATATATCCAGAAAACCGTCATTTTCAATGTCGGCATAGGCCGCACCCCGCGCTACTTTGGCGGCTGCGAAACTTGCTCCCATCTGCTTCGTCACCTCGGCAAATTTTCCATTGCCGAGATTCCGGAATAAGTGGGGAGGCTCCGCATAGCTCACGCGCTTCTGCACGCGTTCGATCTGATCTTCGATGTGCCCGTCAGCAACAAAAATGTCGGGCCAACCGTCATTGTCATAATCGAAGAAGAAACAACCGAATCCCAGCGTAACCAGCGACGCGCGTCCTACTTCCGACTGCGGGGCTTCGTCCACGAATAAACCATTGCCTTCGTTGTGATAGAGCGAGAGCATCTGGTTGGCAAAATTCGTGATCAGCACGCTGGGATGTCCACTGCGGTCGTAGTCAGCGGCGTCGGTACCCATGCCGGCGCGCGCCACTCCGTCTTCGCTGAAGGCAATTCCCGCGGCCACGCCACGCTCTTCAAATGTCCCGTCTTTCTTATTCAAATACAACTTGTTCGGCTGGGTATCGTTGGCGATCAGCAGATCGGGCCACCCATCCGAGTTGTAGTCCAGAATCGTGATACCCAGGCTTTTCGAGGTCGGATCGTAGAGTCCAGCTTTGCGCGTTGCGTCTTCGAACTTGCCATTGCCCAAGTTGTGCCAAAGGCGCACGGAAACGCCTTTATAGGATTCCGGGGTGCAATACGATTTGTGCGTTCCGTCGATTGTGCAGAAGAGGTCTCCTTTTTCGCTCCACTGCACATAATTCGCGACTACCAGATCGAGTTTGCCGTCGCGGTCGTAATCCACCCAGGCGGCGCTGGTCGAAAAATCATTCGGGCCCCCAAGCCCCGCAAACTTCGTCACGTCGGTGAACGTTCCGTTCCCATTGTTGTGAAAAAGATGATTCTGGCCGAGGGTGGTGACAAAGATGTCATCGAAACCATCGTTGTCGTAATCGCCGACTGCTATACCGAGTCCGAAAAACGAAGACGACAACCCGGCCTTGCGGGTTACGTCGGTGAAAGTTCCGTCGTGATTGTTGTGATAGAGCTTGAGCGTGGTCGCGCCGTTCCTGGGGTGTCCCGGAAAATCAGACCCGTTGACAAGTAGCACATCGGCATATCCGTCATTGTCGTAATCGATGAAAGCACATCCGGGCCCCATAGTTTCCGGCAGCCACTTCTTTCCGAAGGCTCCACTGTTGTGCGTGAAATGAATCCCAGCTTGCGCTGTGATGTCGCGGAAATGTACGGTCTGAGCCGCGCCCTCGGTTGCAACCAGGGCCCCCATTAGCCACAGAGACACAGACGCCCAGAAAAGGCGTGAGAGAGAGAGAAGGAATGCTTTTCTGTGACCCCGTGTCTCTGTGGCGCATTCACAATTTCGTAAAGCCATCTACTTGGAAGCTCCGTGGGATGGAATACTTGCCCGGCTCTCGGCCTTTGCTATGCCTCTTTCGTTCACAAGCGCCGGCAGCGGAACCGAAACGTGCTCGTGCACGGCCTGTCTTTCATTATTGTCATCGGAATGTTTCTGACGGTACGGCCCGGTAATCGCCTGCGAAGCCTCATCTGCTTTGAACCGCAAGTAGCGCTCCTTATGCTGGTTCGCGAGTTTCTCGTTTCCCAATCCGTTGTAGCAAAGCATCAGGTTGTAATGCGCCTGCAAATCCTCCGGATCGACAGCCAGCACCGCATCCAGCACTTTGACCGCATCGTTGTATCGCCGCTCCAGGAAAAGCACGCGTCCCAGATCGTTCAACGCGACGCGGTCCCGAGGATACTGTGCCAGGACCTTGTGCAGTTCCTGCTCGGCCCCGGCGTAATTGCCGTCGGCGCGCAGCACCCGCGCATAGTAATAGTTTGCGCGGGCCAGGTCGGGCTGCAAGGAAATTGCTTTCTGCAGGACGGTTCGCGCCCGCGCCATGTCCCCTTCCTGCACGGCACAACGCCCGATGTTCACCCATCCGTCGGGATTGTTCGGATCGGCTTCCGTCACTTTTCGGAATGCCTCTGCCGCGCCTTTCAGATCTCCCTGAAGAAAGAGTCCGATCCCATAGTCGTTCCAGCGCTGCCATTCTTCCTTTTTCGTGATGACCTTGGGTTCGAATTTCGCTGCGTTGCTTGACACAACCGGCAGCGTGATTTCGTCCTCTGCCATTGCCACAATTGGGAGGTCGGGAATTTTCTCTTCTTTTGCAGAGACTCCCTGCAACGACGCCGTAAACAGGAATGGCCGGTCATCGTAATCCGGCGTGACCGCAGGCGGCGCCTTGGGATCCGGCGTTCCCGCGAACGCGAATTGCGTCTCCCACCATGAGAACTTGCGATAGCAAAGACGCGCATGGAACGTGATCTTGTCCCCGGCATTTTCCGGAATGTGCACGCGGTAATGGACGGTGTCGGCTGCGCCCGGCGGGATCAGCCGCACGTAGACAACGGCCCGCGTCGCCCAGGAGTTCCGCTTATTGATCAGATTGCCGTGCGCATCGATCTGCAGCGACCGGTAGAAATGCGCTCCCGGCTCGACTGGACCTTTTCCGTTGTCTTCCACCATGCCGCTCCAGAAAACCGTCCGGCCCTTTTCGTCTGTGCCTTTCAGTTCCAGCCAGGTGTCGTATGCATCTACTGTCCCGCCGGGGAAAAAGTGGCCGACATTTTTCGTCCGCACCACCACATCGATCCGCACGGTGTCGCCCCGTCGCAGCGGCGGCTGAACCTCATTCAAAGGTGCCGTTACCGGAGCCGTTTCTCCCGTGGTCTCGGCCGTGATGTTGTGCTCCGCTTCTTCGCCCACGGCAAAGGTAGTCGCCAGCTCCGATTGCGACGCTACGCCGGCTTTCTGCTCAGACTGCGCGGGAGACATGGCAAAAATGTCCACCGAAACCGCTCCGCTCTTCAGGAACTTCTCCGTGAGCTCCAGCTGTTTCTCATCCTCATTCGCGGTTGGAAGTGCCGTATTCGCCGCCAGGAACCGGTGCGAGTGGATCATGCCATGCACATTGCCCATGTCGTGCGACGCTTCCATGGGCATGTGGCAATCGGCGCACTGCAAGGGCTTTGAGGGATAGTAGAACGAACGCGCGCCCTGTCCGGAAACTCCGCTGGCCTGCCAATTATCGTATTCGTTAAATCCGCGGATCCAGCGATAACCATTCACCGGAACGTCCAGGTGAACCTTGTGGCACGAGGAACAGAACTCTGCCGTCTGCGTCCTCATGAAAGGCTTGAGAAAGACCCGCCGGTGCGGCTCCGGATTCAGATTCACGACGAAATCGTGCAGCGTGCGCACGATGGGATTCTTGCTGGCCGCCAGCGCGTGCAGCTTCGGATATTCCAGATAGAAATCCCCCTGTCCCATCGTGCTTTTCACGTTCGCAATCGAGTGGCACATCATACATCCCAGACCCGCCTGCGCCTCCGGACGATGCACGATCTGCTTGATCGGAGTGTCCATCAAACCTGCATAGAGTACGGCTGGATCGTGACACCCTCCGCACCATTTCGAGGGCCGCGTGCCCACCGTGTCCTGCATGTACTCGACGGCTTTGCGGTACCACTGGTTGTTGAAGGAGGAATAATGGTGGGCCGAACTGTACCAGTCGTTGTAGATGTCCTCATGACAACGCTTGCACGAGTCCGACTCCATGAAGAACTTGCTCGGGATCTTCTGATGACCGTATACCTGCGCGGAACTTGGGAAAAACGGCCCGCGAGGCCCATCTCCCTCGCCGTTCATGCTCTCCGGCGGCATCGTCGGATTCTCAATGCGGCGGCTCGTCTCCCATCGGTCCCTGATCCGGAACGAGCCATATCCGATTCCCGCCAGCGCCACTAAGCAAATCGCGCTGCGCAGCGCCACAACGCCAGAACGCGATGACCGCGCACTCCAGAGTGCAGCGGCAAGTAATCCCACCCCCGCCATCGATAGCGCGATGTGCAGATACAGCTTGTTCCATTCGGAGAGTGGGGTTCCGGTCTTGATCAGAATCAGGCCGACTACGGCACCTGCCGCGATCAAGATCCAGCCACCACGCCCGGCCCAGTTCGACTCTCGATACAACCTGCGAATAGTGGGAATCAGCAGAATCGCGAGCACGAGTCCGGCAAACGCATGCAGCAGCACGACAGCCGCGTAAATGACATTGGCCTGCGGATACGTAAAAAGGTACGCGGCCGTGATGGCCAGAAAACCCACCAGCCAAAACGGACCACGGGCGATCGCCCTCCGAAATAATGTTGCGAAGAACATCGAAGAATGGAGCCCCAACCCCACTGCCGCTACTGCCACCGACCCCGAAATCGCGTGTTGATCAAAATAGCGGCTGAAGTCTCAAAGCGACATAGTAAAAACGTACTAAAACCTGGTTCCAATCCCAACCCCGGCTCCACTGCACCTTTCGACATCCAGGATCTCAGGAGCCTAATTCTGATCACACTTGAATCGAGTATTTCCCATAGCCGTGTCCAGCAACCGCATTTCTTCCAGGGTAAGCCTTCGAACTCCGCCCTTTGCCAAGTTCCCCAGCACCAACGGGCCAATCGCGACCCGGATCAGCCGCAAAACCTCAATCTCCATCGCGTCAAAGATGCGCCGGATTTGCCGGTTCTTGCCCTCGTCGAGGACAATCGCGACCCAGCAATTCTTCTCGCCTGATCGCAGCAACGTCGCCTCCTTAACGCTCAGCCGTTCACCATCCTGCATTCTCACCCCACCCGTCAGGAGCCGCAGTTGTTCCGGTTTCAGTACGCTCCCCACTTGCACGTAATAAGTCTTATCCAAATGCGTCTCCGGAGCGGCGATCCGGGCGCCCCACTCCGAGTCGTTGGTCAGCAGTAGCAGTCCCTCACTCGCCTTGTCGAGCCGGCCGACCGGCGCAATCCATTTCACACCCCCAATTTCGCCCGACTTCTCAAGTAGCTCGTAAATCGTTGCCCTGCCCTTTTCATCGGAGGCGGTCGTGATCAGTCCTCGGGGCTTGTTCATCATCAGATAGACTTTTTCGGCGCGAGTGACACTCCGATCGTCAACTTCAATGCGATCGCCGGCCAACGAAACCGGGGTTTCCGGGTCACGCCGCACCCTCCCGTTCAGCCGCACTCGTCCCGACGAAATCAGTTGCGCGGCTCGAGATCGTGAGCAGAACCCCAGCTTCGACAACGCCCGTGCCAGCCCTACCCTTCGCTGGCCCCTCGTGCTTTTGCCCCCTGGCACGAGAAATATGTTACCGGAGGCCTTTGCCCGATCCCTATCCTTCATCCAAAATAGAACATCGAAAACAGACCGGAGGACAAACTGAATGGCCCACCACCATCCGCCACGATTCCTGAAGCTGGTAGACGACGCGAAATCGCGCGTCCGCGAAACTACGGTCGATCAGATCAAGCACAGGCTCGACCAGAACGATAATTTCATGCTCGTCGACGTTCGCGAAGAGAGCGAATTCGCCAAAGATCATCTTCCCGGGGCCATTCACCTCGGCAAAGGCATCATCGAGCGCGACATCGAGCACCGCGTCCCGGATTTGAACACGGAAATGGTTCTCTATTGCGGCGGTGGATTCCGCTCTGCGCTCACCGCCGACAACCTGCAGAAGATGGGCTACAAGAATGTCATCTCGATGGATGGCGGTATCCGCGAGTGGCGCGAAAAAGGATACCCGCTCACTCAGGACTGAGCTCAGGCTGCATTCCGGGCCGCGTGTCGTGACACCATCCGTTTCAGCTTAAGCGCGTTCTGTGCCGCATAACCGGCCTGGTCGTTATCAAAATAGATGTAGACAGCCTTCAGACTTTTCGCCCAGTCACGAATTCGTTTGGCCCATTCATTGAGGCGCTCATCGCTATAGCTGCCTTGATATTTTCCCGCCGCCGGGCCATGCAATCGAACGTATGCAAAATCCGCCGTCACCTCGAGTGGCGAGTGATACCCGGCCAGTTCATAAATGCAGAACGCCGCATTGAACCTCTCCAGGATCTTATTGATCTCCGGCGTAAGCCACGACAACTCCCGGAACTCGAAGGCATAGCGCAGCTCTTTCGGCAAGATCTCCAGCAGTCCCATCAGCCGTTCCGGGTTCACCTTCCATTGCGGAGGAAGCTGGAACAGTATTGGTCCGAGTTTTTTCCCGAGATGGGCCGCCCTTGGCAGCAGATTATCCAGGGCGTTTTCCGGGTCCTTCAGTTTCTTGTTATGCGTGAGAAATCGGCTGGCTTTCACTGCAAAGACAAAATTCGCCGGCGTACTGTCGCGCCAGTTCTCAAACGCGCCGACGGTAGGCAGACGATAAAAGCTGTTGTTCAACTCCAGCGTATCGAAATGTTGCAGGTAGAAATTCAGCCACTGCGATGACGGCATCTTTTCCGGATAAAAGTGCCCTCGCCAGTGCTTGTAATGAAATCCTGACGTCCCAATGCGAATGTCGCAGCCCATCGTTAAAGAGGATGCCGGCCGGAGGTCTGCCAGTTGTTTTTCATCGCCGTGGGATCACTTTTGGCGACATTTTCAAAAGAATTCAAATCCCGGCACCCGCCATGCGATGATGTCACCTTCACTTCGATAAGCCCATGAAGCTGACTGCCGCACTCATCAAAAGCACAGTAGTTGCCGCTCTCGGCGGCCTGCTGTTTGGATTCGATACTGCCGTCATCTCTGGCACGACCGGCAGTCTCACCAGTGTTTATCGCCTGACTCCGGGATTGCTGGGCGTCACCGTTTCTGCCGCCCTGATTGGGACCATTGTCGGCGCCATGTTCGCGGGCATTCCGGGAGACAGGTACGGACGCCGTGATAGCCTTCGCGTCCTGGCAATCCTTTACGTCCTCTCCGCCTTGGGATGCGCCTTTGCCTGGAACTGGGACGCTCTCGTGGTATTCCGCTTCATTGGAGGCCTCGGCATCGGCGGCTCCTCGGTGCTGGGGCCCATGTATATCGCCGAAATCGCTCCTGCGGCCTGGCGCGGACGCCTCGTCGGAGTCTTCCAATTCAATGTCGTCGCCGGAATCCTCCTGGCATACCTCTCGAATTTCCTGATTAGCGTCCAGCACTTCGCAATCAATATGGAATGGCGATGGAAACTCGGGATCGCGGCCGCTCCCGCCGCCATCTTTCTTGCCCTTCTCTTCGCTATTCCCCGCAGCCCGCGTTGGCTGGTCAAAAAACAGCGTATCCCCGAAGCGCGCAGCGTTCTGCAATTGATCGGTGAAGAGAATTACGAGCAGGAATTGCAGGAAATCATCCTCTCGATCGACGCTGAGCACGGTCACGCCGACGAACCGCTATTTTCCAGCAAGTATCGGCTGCCCATCTTTCTCGCAATCACCGTGGGCATGTTCAACCAGCTTTCCGGCATCAACGCCATTCTGTACTACCTGAACGACATTTTCGCGGCCGCGGGCTACTCCCAGATTTCCGGGGACGTGCAGGCTGTCGCCGTCGGGCTTACCAACCTGATCTTTACCGTTATCGCCATGTCAGTCATCGACAAGTTCGGGCGCAAGAAGCTTCTCCTCGTCGGCGCGGTTGGCACCGCCATTTGCCTCGCGGGAGTCGCACTTATCTTCACCGCTAACCGCCATCGCAATCTACTGCTCTGGCTCCTCGTCGGATTCATCGCCAGTTTCGCCTTCTCCCAGGGATCGGTCATCTGGGTGTATCTCAGCGAAGTCTTCCCCAACCGCGTCCGCGCCAAAGGACAGAGCCTCGGCAGCCTCACACACTGGCTGACGAACGCCATCATCTCGTTCGCATTCCCGACCGTTGCCGCATGGTCGAAGTCGATACCCTTCGCCTTTTTCGCAGCCATGATGGTGCTCCAATTCTTTGTGGTGCTTTTTATCTACCCGGAAACCAGCGGTGTAACTCTGGAGCAAATGCAGAAGAAATTGCGTGTGGGCTAGAGAAAATTTCGGTGCTCAGCTCTGTCCTTTCACTGTTTGACAACCATTTCTTTGTGGACCGCCCGCAGTAGCGCTCGCAGGCGGTCACTGAAAGTCACCGGATACTTCTGCGGCTCGCGCAATCGCGCACAATCCGCCGGAATCTTCATTCGCTCTTCCCGCGCGCGATCCTGAATCTCGCGGAGCTTCGGTGCCGCCTTGATCCGCTTTCCGTTTTTCATCACGCATTCCACCAGCGGTTGCGCTCCTTCCAGCGACTCGCTTTCGCAGGCGATCACATCTTCGCGGAAAGTGCCGTCGGGATGGTGGAACCGATATACCTGTTTGCGTCCCGGATACGTGACTTTCTCATGACTGAATTTTGCCCGGTACGAAATTCCCGCCTCCGACTCCAGATCCACCAGTTTGTACACCCCGCTCAGCGCCGGAGCATCCTTCGAAGTCGCCAGGGCCGTTCCTACTCCAAACGAGTCCACGGGAGCGCCTTTCGCCAGCAACTCTGCAATCGCGAACTCGTCCAGGTCTCCGCTGGCAAATATCTCCGTCTTCCGCAGTCCGCCATCATCGAGCCGCTTGCGCGCCAGTTTCGACAAGGCGAGCAGGTTGCCGCTATCCAACCGCACCGCTGCCGGATGCCAACCGTTTCGAATAATCTTCTCGATTGCAGCCATGGTGTCGTACGTATCTACCAGCAATACATTCCGCTCGGGGAAAATATTGATGAATCTCTGGAAAGCGTCTTCTTCGTCGTCATAGGCCATCACGAACGAATGGGCCAGGGTTCCGAATACAGGAATGCCGAAGTGCTTCCCGGCTTCCAGGTTCGACGTCCCGACGCAGCCTCCGATGTACGCCGCACGCGCCGCCAGCACTCCGGCCTCTGGCCCATGCGCCCGCCGCGATCCGAATTCGATGATCGTTCGCCCCTGCGCCGCCGATGCCACTCGCGCTGCCTTCGAAGCAATCATGCTTTGGAATGTCAGCGTAGAAAGCAGGAAGGTCTCGACCACTTGCGCCTCGATCATGGGCGCCGTCACACGCAGTAACGGTTCCTCTCCAAAAACCGGCGTGCCCTCCGGAACCGCCCACACTTCGCCCGTAAAACGGAAAGCTTTCAGGTATTCGAAAAACTCATCGCGCACATTGCGGAAGACCGGCTGGCTGCGCAGGTACGCGATTTCATCCTCCCGGAATTGCAGGTTCTCCAGGTACTCCAGGGCCTGATCCAGGCCGGCCGCGATGAGATACCCGCGCTCTTTCGGCAGCGAGCGTACAAACAACTCGAAGCTCGCCTTATCGGAAAACCCGTTTTCAAAGTAAGCCGCCGCCATCGTGACTTCGTACAGGTCCGTCAGCAGGGCAGAACGGCACGAACGCTCAGACATAGCTCTCCGCGGTGCACAGCCTGGCTACCCGATCACCGGGTATCGTTTTCCTGTCCAGGCATGCCCTCGATTCTACAAGGCTTAAGCTTTTTGGCGCTTCCTGATTCGCAACTTACCCGTACCCCAGCACTCTTTCGCACATAATCCGAGGTGTACAATTCCAGATTAAGTTCAGGAATCCGACTTACCTCCCTTTGATGACAGTAGAAAAGATGCCAATGCTCGAGAACGTCAACTGTGTCCGCATCCCGGCTCCGCGCCGCAACAATGGCCGCGGCTCTTTAAACACGACTTTGCGCAAAACGATCTCCGCGCTTGCCGTCCTTGTCTTCGCCGTCTCTTTTTGCGCCGCCCAGACTCTTACCGGCAACGTGAAGAACGCCACTACGGGCAAACCCGCCGCGGGCGACGATGTTGTACTCATCAAACTCGGCCAGGGCATGGAAGTCGCGGCCACCACCAAAGCCGACGCCAAGGGAAACTTCAGCTTCAAACTCGACGATCCGCAAGCCCCGCACCTGATTCGCGCCATCCATGAGGGCGTGACCTATCACCGCATGGCGCCCCCGGGAACGACCTCCGTCGATGTTCAAGTTTACGACGTGGGAAAGAAGATCGAAGGCATCGAAGTGGTTGCCGATATCATGCGCATTCAGGCCGAACAGGGACAACTCGAAATCGAGCGCATGTTCGCCATACAAAACACCTCGAAGCCGCCACGCACACAGGAGAACGAGCGCAACCTGGAGTTTTTCGTGCCTGAAGGCGCGCAGGTGATTCAAGGTTCCGCCATGACCGAAGGCGGACAGCCCATCAACTCCATGCCCGTCGCGGAAACCGGCGACAAGACCCGCTACGCCTTTCCCTTCCCGCTGCGTCCCGGAACCACCCAGTTTCAAGTCGCTTATCAACTGCCTTATACCGGCAGCGCCAATGTCGATCCCAAGTCGCTCTATCCCTTGCAGCACTTCGTCGCCATCCTGCCGAAGTCGATGCAGTTCGCAGCCGCGCCGGGAAGCGGTTACAAGGCCATGAACGATCCGCAGCAGCCGGATGCCAATGTGCAAGTCATCTCCGGTACAACCACAGGACAGCCGCTCGCCTTCAAAGTCACCGGCGAAGGAACCCTGCAGGAGCGTCAGGCAAATGGCGGCGCTCCCAACGATGGCTCGGCACCGGCCGCGCAGAGCACTGATGACCGTCCCGGCGGAGGCCTCGGCCCTCCGATTGATGCTCCTGATCCCCTGCAACGCTATCGCTGGTGGATTCTCGGCGGATTCGCCCTCGCCCTCGCCGCCGGCGGAGTCTATGTCGCATCGCGCCAGCAAGCGGCCGTCCGCGCCGGAGCAGGCAGCAAGCCCCGCGTCATCGAAGAAAGCGATCCCGACTACGATTTCCGCGAACCAACACCGGCCCGCCTCACGCCTGCTCCGGTGCCGTCCGCAGAAGCGCCGCGATCCTCGGCCTCGATGTTGCTTGAGGGCTTGAAAGAAGAACTCTTCCAGCTCGAGGTCGAACACAAGCAGGGACACATTTCCCAGCAGGAGTACGAAAAGACCAAGGCCGCTCTCGACCAGACGCTGCAGCGCGCCTTGAAACGCGAGTCCGCCAAGCAGTCGTAGCGTGCGTTAGTCTCGGCCGCAAATTGCCGCGCATCCCGTTCGTCAGTGCTAACCAGACGCCGCCATCTGCCGACGACAGCCCCGGAGGGGCGGCAGATCACAGCCCCGGGCGTAAGCCCGGGGGAAGCAACAAGAAAGAAAACAACTCCACTCTGCCGGAGGCCGTTGCCGGAGAGCGAAGCTCGCAGGCAACCGGGTCCACCACCGGCCTCGACATCTTCCGCGCCTTCGTCAAGGCCGGCCGGCGCCTCGCCGAAATCCACGTCCACTATGAACAGCAGCCCGAATATCCGCTGACCAAAGTCGAGAATAAAGGCGAAAAACTCGACTATCGCGTCGAAAAGATGAAGCTCAATATCGGGTCTCAACCGACAAGCGTAGCGGCATCACCAACGATCCCGACCGCCAAGACGATCCCACTTACATCCTCCGCCTCATCGGCCAGGTCATTACGGTCAGCCTCGAAACCGTTAGCGTTGTGAAGGCTCTCCCCGAATGGAACGTCTCCTCGGCACCCGTTCCGGGCATCGTAAATTCCGAGTAAGCACGATGTGACCACAATCCTTGACATCCACAGTCTCCGTCTCCGATCATTCTGGTAGCCCGTGCGCTGTGGGACGGCACGTAAGTCCTTGCGGCTGAGGATTTTACCCGTAAATTATTGAGCGCCATGGATTAGTTCGCTAATATGACGCTAAGGGCATAAATATACTTGACTAATCACTCCGATTGGTTGAGCCTGTTTAAGCCACAGAAAGTTGAGGTTTCTGTGTGCAAAGCCCGTTAGCGAAATACTTACCACTCCAAGAGTTTTGGGAACCATTCAGCCCGCTTGGAGCTTGTAAGGGCACCTTTGTGTTGATGACCGGATACATGGACGAGAGCTACGACGGTGCCAAGCAAGATTTATTTTCAATGTCCTGCATCGTTGCGAAGGGGAAAGTATGGTTTGAGATGGAGCGATTGTGGAAGCTCCATCTTGCAGCCAAAAACAAGGAACTAAAGCGGACTGGAAGGCCGCTGATTTCCCGTTATCATGCCGCTGATTGTAGCGGTCGCCGCAATGAATTTGATGGTTGGACGCACGACGAGCGGGACGAATTTGTCATCGGGTTATTTGGCATCATCAAGCGACTTCGCGGCGGAATGCACACGGTTGGATACGACGTGAGCCTCGATGATTTAATGGCGGTATTCCCTGAATGGGCAGATGACCGCCTAGGCTCTGGTTATGACTTTCTGACTAAGTTCATCCTGTGGACGATTGGACAAGACCATAAAGAGAACGCCCCCGGCGTCGAAGTTAAGATCACACTCTTCCATGACAGAACTACGGACCATGACGCGACCATATTGAATGCGTTCAACAACTACATGGCCGACCCAAACTTCGATCACCGCCATTACTTCACGACAATTGCGCCGTTAGGTTGGGAGGATTGTATTGCCTTGCAACCTGCTGACCTGGTGGCATTCGAGGTTTTTAAGGCAGCTCAAGCGCATAGGGTTGCGCGTGCGAATCGGAAGTCATTCACAGCGCTTATAGATTTCAAAAGTTTTGGAATTCATACTCGTAGCTTTAACAGGAAGACGCTGGAGGAAATCAGGGAACACGTTGAGAAAGTCAAGGCAGGTGCAGCCTGACGGGAATCGAGGATCTGTCTGGGAAGCACACGTTTGTGCCATCGGTTGAGTTTGGTGGTATAACGTAGTGCGAAGGATGGCGGAGGCTGGGTGAGTCGAACACCGTTCCTGTCGGGGAACTGCGGTTTGTAAGACCGCTCCTGGTACCGACCAGTCAGCCTCCCGCCGTCCCGAATACTAGCCCTACAAGCGCCTGTGGATGTAGGTGCATTTCTGTGCAAAACCTTGTGGATTTTGCAAACAAATGGCACAAAAGAAAAGGAAAGCTGTGAAGAAGAAAACGCCCAAAAAGTCGGTCAAGGTGGAAAAGGCCGCATTTGACGCGGTCCTAGACAAGTTGATTAAATCACTACCGCACAAAGACGCTGAACAGAGACTCCGCTAAGCCTTTCATTTCTGGTAGTATTCCTGCGTTTCCCTAAAGTAACCCCGGAATTTACTTGCTTTTTCACTTGACAAACTTAAAATTATGTTAAGTTTGATTAAGCCCATGTCCGAGGCTGGGTTGCGGCAGTTCGTTGCCAAAGCCCTAGAGAAGGGGTACGTGCGCGAGAGCTTCCACTCTGAGGTTGAGCGCGCTGAGCGAAACATTAGCGACGAGGACATTCAGTATGGTCTCAGTCGCAGAGACTGGACATTGGAACGCCCTCCCGAACCGTCGAATACTGGAGGATTCAAGTATCTTATCCGCACGGTCGATGTGGATCTTGTGGAACTCCATTTACTCGTCAAGCCAGACACCGCTACGGCAACTTTGAAAATTTTAACGAAGTATTGAGGGATTATGCACATTCACGAACACGACTGTGACGCGTCTGCGGTTGAATACGTTTCGACGGCAGAACAGCCATACCACTATGTCGGCTCTGGACTTGGAAACGTGTTCCTTGTGGGGGTTAAGTATTGGGTGTGCTCACGTTGCAAAAAACAGGCGGCTGACATTCCCTCGCTGAATCAGTTGCTCGCGTCTATAGCTCGTACGCTTGTGACGAAGACATCGCCCTTAACGGGGGAACAGGTGCGCTATTTGCGTAAACGGTTGGGTAAGCCGTCAAAAGAGTTTTCTGCTTTGATAGGAGTCACGCCCGAAAGATACTCAGGAATAGAATCTAGCACAACGTTGCCGTTGTCTGAGGGACGAGACAAATTGGTACGATTTGTATATGGCATTTTGTCGGGCGACAAGAAGTTGAAAGAGGCCTTGGATCATACGCACGAAGTTGAGCAGTGGCTTTTAGCGTTGCACGGGAGTCGTGACTCCGAGCGCATACTAGGCACGTGGCTTGGAGCCAAGAGTCGCCGCCGGTGGCGTGTGGAGGCAGCGCCGCTCGGAGCTGTCGCTTAAGGCCGAACAAACGGCGTAAAGGTGTTCTGTTCGATTAATTTCGCATACGGTAGCTTGCTGATCCCTGCCATGCGTGCGACCGTTCCGAAACGGTCCAGACGCGATCACTCAAACCGGCCTTCATCGCCGGATAAATGTTCTACTGTCGGACCGGCAGAATTGTTGCATAATCGTTCCTTATAGATCGGCGCGAGATCGCGATTGATGGACACACAGCAGCTTAAGGCTCATTACGCAACTCTGGGAGACGAGGAACTGTTGCGTATAGTTGCGGACAGTCGGAGTCTTACGAAATCTGCGTACACGGCAGTATTGGAAGAGGCCACTAACCGTAATTTGTCGTGCGATCCACGATTCAGAACACGAATAACCGAATTGAGATCCGACCTAGTTCATACGCGAGCGCATTTAAAGCGGTTTGACGGTCGCGTATGGAGGAAGATATCGTCATGGGCCATAGGCATTGTAGTGATTGTACTTATGTATGTTCTGGTAGCCATAATTGAGACACTGTTTAAGTAGCAAACGTGCGGGTGTACCCGCCACATGATAGGCGGGAGTCCAAGAATAACTAATGAAATATCACGCTATGCTATAGTCAAGCCTGAAAGCGGGCGTTTTTATGATGTCAGCCTATCGAGCAGTCATAGCGCACAGGGAGGATCTAGCCAACGTCACCTTGACCTGCGACGGATGTGGAACTGCGCTCATCCTTAATATCGAAACAGCGCGTATCCCTGAGAACTGTAGCTCCTGCGGTATGGAAATGAATGACAACATAAAATCTGCCCTTGCTGGACTGGCAAGATTTCATCGCATGGGAAAGACTGCGGAGGAGCAAGCCGAGAACCAGGCGCATCTTTTCCGATTCGATATCAAACAGGTGGAGTAGCCGCTGATGATGCCCAAATCGCGAACGCCATTCGAGAACTTCAATGAGGCGGTGGAATCGTTAATGCGCGTCCCACACTCCGAAATCAAAAAAGCGCTCGAAAAAGAGAAGCGTGAGAAAGCAGCAAAAAAGCGGGCTAAGAAACGGCCCGCTCACTCATCTTCGGTTTCCGACCACGCTTCAAACGCCGCGGATTAGAACGGCTCCGGCGTTGGCGAGGCTCCCTCGGCAGTTTTCCCGGTCAATTCAGCATACGTCAGTCGCTTGTTTGCGATCTGCGTCAACGCCAAGCTGAATCGGTCTGCGTCGGTCAGTGGGTTCTCCTTCGTTGCGCGATTGTTATAACGGAAAATCTGTTCGTCGATGTATCGGTCTAGGTGGAACGGCTCAACTGCCACATACGTCCCGTTCAACGTTCTCTTGAGCAGGCTCCAGAAATTCTCTAGGCCGTTTGTGTGGACCTGTCCGCGAACGTACTCCTCCGAGTGGTTCACGACCTCATGGACGTACCACCAGTTCATGCGGTCGTATCCCACAGCGTCGTCGGAGTAGACAGCGGTTCCGTATTTGACGTTCTTGAGCACTTCGGCCTGTAGGGTGTCGCGCTTGATGTCAGGAACAACCTTGGCGCGAACTTCGCGTGTTGTCCGATCTAGGATTCCTTGCACGACAGCTTTGCCGAAGGCTCCGCCGCGAGCTTCATATCGGATCTTCTTGTCCGCGTGCATATTCTTTTTTCGTCCGCCCACGAATGTCTCGTCCACTTCAACAGGGCCACCCTCGGGACCGCCCATCTTTTTGCGAGTTCCGAATTTCTTATTTTGCAGCGACATCCCAAGCCTGATTCTGTGAAGCATAAACCACGCGGTTTTCTGCGTTATCCCCAGCGCCCGATGCAATTCCCAGGAACTGATTCCGTTTTTGTCATTCACAATAGCCCAGATCGCAGGGAGCCACTTCTCCAGCGGTATGGCCGAATCTTCCATCACCGTTCCCACCTTCACGGAGAACTGGCGGTGATGGTGGACGCTTTTGCACTGCCAGCGGCCCTGGTGCTCTAGAAAACTCGCGTCATTACGTCCGCAAACGGGACACACGGGCTTGCCGTCCGGCCAGCGTCGGAGTGCAAGGTAGTCTATGCAGCGGTTCCGGTCTGCAAAATACAGGATCGCCTCTTGAAATGTCGTTGGCTCTTGCATAACATGATATTTGTACTAAACTAATCACGATTAGTCAAGTATATTTATGCCACGCTAAGTTGCTGATTCCAATAGATCGAGTGTGGGCCTTGTGGGGGATATATCGTCGAAGGCTTTCAAAATGTGGGGCCATCTGCCAGTTCGAAGGGTACGCCCTGACCCTGCATCTCGACCCTCTGGCGCACATCTAAAGGAATAGTTGTAAGACCTTTATGGGAAACACATTCAAGACCGCGTTTCTGCTGACGCTGCTCACGCTGCTGCTGATGTTCATCGGCCGCGCCTTTGGTGGCCAGAACGGGATGATCCTCGCCCTGATCTTCGCCGCCGTGATGAACTTCGTCTCCTACTTCTATTCCGACAAGATCGCGCTCGCCATGTATCGGGCGCAGCCGGTCACCCGCGAGGAATTGCCGCGCGCCTATGCGGCCGTCGAACGGTTGACACAGAAAATCGGCTTGCCGATGCCCAAGATCTATGTCATCCCGACGGATTCGCCCAACGCGTTCGCCACCGGGCGCAACCCGCAGCATGCTTCGGTCGCGGTGACGCAGGGCATTCTGCAACTGCTCACCGATGAGGAACTTGAAGGCGTCCTGGCGCATGAACTCGGACACGTCAACAACCGCGACATCCTGATCAGTTCGGTCACCGCGACCATCGCCGGCGCCATCACCATGCTGGCCAGCATGGGACGTTGGGCCATGATCTTTGGCGGATTCGAACGCGACGATCGCGGGGACCGCGGCGGCGGGCTCGCCGCCCTGTTCATGCTGATCGTTGCCCCGATCGCCGCGACCTTGATCCAGCTTGCGGTCTCGCGCTCGCGTGAATATCAGGCGGACGCAACGGGTGCCCATTTCACCGGCAATCCGTATGCTCTGGCCAGCGCCCTGCAGAAGCTTGATGCATATTCGCGGCGTGTGCCCATGGCCGCAACTCCCTCGACGGCACACCTGTTCATCATTCAGCCGCTGCTGGGAATGAATTTTGGCAATCTGTTTTCGACCCATCCGCCCATTGCCAAGCGGATCGAGCGGCTGACTGGCCGGCCGGCGGAATTCACGCAATAACGTTCCCGCCAGTTGCAAGTTGTTCCGGCTCTCGCGTTCTTCGGTTTAAACCGCGAGAGCATTTTTTCGTACAGGCCGAGCCTGGCGTGCGAGTACGTCGGTAACTCCGCCCGCCAGAGAGCCGATAGTAGAATCAAAAGAATGTCGCCCGAAACCGCGATTGCTGTGTCCCGCAAAGCTGCCGAACTGGAAAAAGCCCTGCAACGCGTGATCCGCGGCAAGGACGACGTCGTCCGCCTCGCGCTGGTCGCGGTGTTTGCCCGCGGACACCTGCTCATTGAAGGCGTTCCTGGCGTCGGCAAGACCACTCTTGGTCAGGCCTTGGCTCGCGCCATCGACTGCGATTTTCAGCGCGTGCAGTTCACCAATGACATGCTGCCTTCCGACGTGCTGGGAATCTCTGTCTATTCGGCGCTGGAGCAGCAGTTCGAATTCAAGCGCGGCCCAATCTTCACCAATGTGTTATTGGCGGATGAAATCAACCGCACGACCCCGAAGACGCAATCGGCGCTCCTCGAAGCCATGAACGAAAGCCAGGTCACAGTAGACGCGCACTCGTACGCATTGCCGCAGCCGTTTCTGGTAATTGCGACGCAAAATCCCGTGGAGCATCACGGAACCTATCCGCTGCCGGAATCGCAGCTTGATCGTTTTCTGGTGCGGGCGCGCATGGGATATCCCGACAGCCAGTCTGAGCGGGAAATCCTGCGCTCGGAAGTGGGCGCCTCTCACCTGGAAGAATTGCGGCCTGCGCTGAATGGCGAAGATGTTCTCGAAATGCAGGAGGCCGTAAAACAGGTTCGGGTGGACGAATCGCTGGTCAGCTACGCGCTCGAAATCGTGCGCCGCACCCGCGAATCGGAATATCTTTCCCTGGGAGTTTCTCCCCGTGGCTCACAGGCTTTATATCGTGCCGCGCAGGCGATGGCATTTCTCGACGGACGCTTCTTCTGCACTCCCGAAGACTTCAAAATCCTGGCCGTCCCAGTCTTTGCGCACCGCGTGGTGGTCAATGGCCTGTACGCCTCAAGCCTGAAGAAGTCCGAACAGGGAGACCAGGTGCTGCGCGAGATCATCGAAAACGTCCCCGTCCCCGTCTAGGCGTCTTCGATCAACGCCGTATAATTGCCGGTCATGACCTTTCTCCGCTTCCTGATGCTGCTGTCTCTCATTCTTTGGATCGGCGGCCTGATCTTCTTTGCCTTCGTGCTCGCTCCCACAGCGTTTCAGATGCTTCCGAGCACGCATCTCGCCGGCAACGTCGTCGGCCGCGCTCTCAGCGGGCTGCACTGGATCGCCATCGTCTCCGCCATTGTGTATCTCATTTCTTCGCTGGCTTACAGCCAGGCGCTCAATGGCCGGCTAGAGATTTTCGCCGCACGAAACGTGCTCATCGTGGTGATGCTCGGACTGACTGTCTTTTCGCAGTTCTGGATCATGCCGCACATGGATACACTGCGTGCGGCAGTCGGCGATTTCGCGACGGTGCCGCTGAATGATCCAGCGCGTGTGCAGTTCGATGCCCTGCACGTCTGGTCGACGCGCGTCGAAGGAGCCATCCTGCTTCTGGGGATCGTGGTCAGCTATTTGACCGCCAGCGCGTTCCGCCCGCGCTGAGACGAGATCTGCCGGTAACGAAAGCAACCGGTGAGGTGGTCGTTCACCATCCCCACCGCCTGCATGAAGGCGTAGCAGATGGTCGATCCAACAAAGCGGAAACCGCGCTTCTGCAGTTCCTTGCTGATCAGGTCAGAGATCTCGGTGCGTGCGGGAATCTCCCCAAGAGAAGTCCGGCGATTGATCAAGGGCTTGCCGCCCACGAATTGCCAGATATAGCGATCAAAGCTGCCAAATTCCTGCTGGATTTCGAGGAATTTTCGTGCATTATCGACCGCCGAGGAAATCTTGAGCCGGTTGCGAACGATGCCCGGATCGCGAAGGAGTTGCTGCGTTTTTCGCTTGTCGTAGCGTGCGACGTGTGCTGGGTCGAAGCCGTCGAAGACTTCGCGGTAACGGGCACGCTTGTTCAGAATCGTGTTCCAACTCAGTCCCGCCTGCGCGCCTTCGAGAATGAGGAATTCGAAGAGCGTGCGATCCTCGTGAACCGGGACACCCCATTCTTCGTCGTGATAGCGAGTGGAGAGTTCGCTGGTAGCCCAGGCACAGCGCTGAATTACCTTCTTCTCTGGCATATTTCGGCTTCCTCAGAAGCAAGCGCCCTCTGCGCACAGAAGTTGCAGCGCAGAGGGCGGCTAATAATCACGGAACGAGTTTATTCCAGCGACTTCGGATCGGATTTGTTTTTTGGCGACTTCTTGTCGAGCAAAGTAACCAGTTCGTGGGCGCAGGCAGGAATGCCCACTTTGTTTTCGCGAATGATTTCCTTCGCCGTGAGTTTCCGTCCGTAGAGCTTCTCATTGGCGCTGCCGTCGGAACGCAGGGTTGAGCCTTCCAGGGAAATACCCGCAAACAAGCCCTTATTGCGGGAATAGGAAAGAATTTCTGCTGTCATCACGATATCGGTGGCGCCTTCCGCGGTTCGCCCTTTAGGACCAGCCGCAGCCGAGGCGTCCGCTCCCAACTTCACTTTGCTCGAGAGCAGCGACTCCGCACCGCGCGGATTCATGACCAGCAAAACGAAATCCGTTGCCTGCCCGCCAAGTTGGAAACCGATGCTCACGCCTTCCAGTGCATAAAGAGCAGGAGCGCCCCAAAGGCCCGTATAGTGCTTACCCCCGCGGCAGATCATGACTCCGCGGCCATAGCTGCCGCCAATGCCGAAAGCACCCTTCTTGACGGATGGCAGAACAATCAGACATTCGGCTTTGTCCAGCAGTTCCTGCGGAATGTTATCGGGAATATTGAGGATCTCTTTCAGAACTTCGCCCGAATCCTTGACGCGATCTACTTCTCTTTCATCTCGCGGCGTATCGGGAGCGGCGAAACTGAGCGTGGAAAACATCAGCACTGCCAAAAACCCGACAGCAAGTTTTTTCATGAACTCCTCCGAAGATGGCAACTACAATAGTCCCACGGGCAACATCTTAGCGCGCTCCAGCGGCGAAAAGGCTTGAGGAGGACTCCCGAAAGTACATGACACCGCCGGCGAAGTGCAGTTTTGCCGTACTCGGTATGTACTTCCTGCCATGACCAATTACGTGCTCCTTTTGTAACTTGGCGCACAGCCTTGCAACCCATTAGAGTCAAGCACATACGAAGGTTGTCACTCTGCTGCTTCGGCACCCGGCGTGCATCTAACTGTTATGGGCAGATTTAAAAGCGGGAGAGGGAGAAATTTGAAGCGCTTCAGCGGGAAGCACCTGAGTCGAGCCATCGGAACGATTTCTCTTTCACTAGCGCTTGCTGGAATTTTGCCTTTTCAAACGTTCGCTCAAGAGAGTTATCTTCCCCCGTCCGCACCTGGCACATCCGCCAGCTACGAAACTACCGGTGATGACCAAGGGCCGGTGATCACCATCCACAAGCGCGTGGATGAGGTCAACGTTCTATTCATCGCGACCGACAAACGGGGCAAGTTCGTGCGCGACCTGAATCAGAGCGATTTCACAATTCTCGATGATGACAAACCGCCTGAGCAAATCGTGAATTTCCATCGGGAAACAGATCTGCCGCTGGATCTTGGATTACTGGTCGACGTGAGCGGGTCCGTCAATAGCCGTTTCACCTTCGAGCAGGACGCCGCGACTGACTTCCTGCAGCACACGATTCGCCAGGGTTTCGACAAGGCATTCGTGGTGGGGTTCAACAGCCACAGCCACGTGGCACAGGATTTTACCGACAGTTATCCCCGGCTTTATTGGGCAGTACACCGGCTGCATAACGGCGGCGGCACAGCCCTGTATGACGCCATCTACCGCGCCTGCAAAGAAAAGTTCCTGAAAGACCGACCGGATCATCCGGTACGCAAGGCCATCATCGTAATCAGTGATGGCGAAGACAACCAGAGCGAAGTGTCGCGCGCGCAAGCGATTGAGATGGCGCAACGGGCGGAAGTCATTATTTACGCAATCTCCACCGACGATAGCGGTCTTGTTCTGCGCGGCGACCACGTCCTGGAGCAACTGGCGGATTCAACCGGCGGCCGCGCTTTCTTCCCCTTCAAGATGAAGGATGTCACCCACTCCTTCGCCGCGATTGAAGACGAACTACGAAGCCAGTATGTGGTGTCGTACAAGCCGGCGGATTTCGACGCCGACGGCCGCTACCGCACGATTCAAATTTCCACCCTGAAAAAGGACCTTCAGGTCCGGGCGCGTAAAGGCTATTTCGCGCCCGCGCAATAGACGCTCTTACTCCCGCCGCTTACCGCTTAGATCCTCAGTGGTTTCAGCTCTGCTTTGTCTGTAGCCTATTCTGTGTTACCTTCCGTGGGAGTTCAGTTCCCGTCCTGGAGAAACTCATGGCCGGAATTATTGTTCTTGTCGTTCTGGTTTTCATCCTTGTCGTTCTGATCGGGATGTACAACAGCCTGGTGCAACTGCGGGTGCGCACGGATTCGGCTTGGTCCGACATCGACGTGCAACTGAAGCGCCGTCATGACCTCATTCCGAACCTCGTCGAAACCGTGAAGGGATACGCTGCCCACGAAAAGGGCACCTTCGAGAACATCGCGAAGTTTCGCTCGCAGGCGATGCAGGCCACCACGCCTGCCGATAAAGCGGCGGCGGAAAATCAGCTCAGCGGAGCGCTCAAGAGCCTGTTTGCCGTGGCCGAGAATTATCCGGAACTGAAAGCCTCGGAAGAGTTCACGCAGCTGCAGGGATCGCTCAGCCAAACGGAAGACGCCATCCAGAATGCGCGCCGCTACTACAATGCCGTGGTCCGCGACCTGAATACGAAAATACAGTCGTTTCCGACCAATATTCTGGCGGGCATGTTCGGCTTCCAGGCTCGCCAATTCTTTGAAACGGCGCAGGCCGACCGCGAACCGGTGGCCGTCAAGTTCTGAACATGCGAGCACGCACTGGGGCAAAAGTCTTCACTGTGGTGGCGCTGATCTGCGCGCTCGCCGCTCCTCTCGCCGCAAAGTCGTGGCGCATCACCGATTTCCAGGACACGATCACCGTGCAGCAGGATGGCAGCGCCACGGTCAACGAACACATCGAACTGATGTTCGTTGGCGAGTGGCACGGAATCCACCGCATGATCCCGATTGATTATCCGGGGCCGAACGGAGCCAACTACCATCTTTATCTTGACGTCATCAGTGTGACTGATGGCAGCGGCTCCAAACTGAAATACGATTCGTCGAAGTCGGGCGATTATCGTGATCTGAAGATTTACATTCCCAACGCCGACGACACGGGACGGACAGTCGAGATTACTTACCTCGTCCGCAATGGCATGCGGTTCTTTCCTGATCATGATGAGTTCTACTGGAATGTGACCGGCAACGACTGGCCAGTGCCGATCGAGCACGCCACATCGGTTGTGCACTTTCCTGCGGATGCCGCCGGGTCTCTGCGCGCTCAGGCTTTTACAGGCGTATATGGATCCAGCGCGAGTGACGCCACGGCGACAGTTAATGGCGCCGATGTCCAGTTCGCCACGAGAGACCCCTTGCCCATGCGCGGCGGCCTGACGATCGACATCTACATTCCGAAGGGCATCCTCAAGGAACCAGGGGCCATCACCCGCCTGTTCTGGTTTGTGGGCGGCAATCCCATAGTCTTCCTGCCCTTTGCGACGCTTGCCGTGATGTTCACGTTGTGGTGGTACCGCGGACGGGACCCGAATGCGGGAATGTCGGTAGCACCCCTGTATGAGCCACCTCCAGGAATCTCGCCGGCGGAAGCTGGAACGCTACTCGATGACAGCATTCATCCGCGCGACATCACTTCCACGATCATCGATCTCGCGGTGCGCGGCTACGTAAAGATCGAGGAAGTCGCGGACAAGGGATTGCTGTTCACGCACCGCGACTATAACTTCCATCTGATCAAGCCATCGACGGAGTGGACCTCGGACCTCGCACCTCACGAGCGTGTCATGCTGGAAAATGTCTTTGATGGCGAGTCGGAAACGCGCCTCTCCAGCTTGAAAAACCGCTTCTACACCGCCGTTCCGGTCATTCGCCAGGACATTATGGCAGCCTTGAAGTTGAAGGGGATGTATTCGGTGGACCCGGAGTCGGCTAATGGTCTAAGCATCGTGGCTGCGATTTGCATTCTCATTCCCTTCGCTATCTTCCAGTACATGGGATGGGCCGACTTCTTCAGTTCGGTTCCGCTGCTGATCGTATGCGGACTGATCTCCGCTTTGATCTGGTGGCTCTTTGCCCGGCAAATGACTGCCAAGACTCTGAAAGGCGCACGGACGCAGGTCGCGGTTCTCGGCTTTCAGGAGTTCATGAACCGTGTTGATGCCGACCGGCTGAAAGTCATGCCGCCAACGACGTTTGAGAAATTTCTACCGTACGCGATGGCTCTGGGTGTGGAGCATCACTGGGCACAGGCCTTTGCGGGAATCGTCAAAGATCCGCCGAGTTGGTATGTCGCTCCCGGGGGATATATGCCGGGGATGATGTTCAATCCCATTCTGTTTTCGAGTTCCATGCACAGCATGGCAACGGATATGCACCAGGTGTTTGTGTCGGCGCCACGGGCAACTTCCAGCGGTTCCGGATTTGGCGGTGGTGGCGGTTTCGGCGGAGGCGGAGGATTTTCCGGCGGAGGCTTTGGCGGTGGGGGCGGCGGAGCGTTCTAAAAATTAGCGGGCAGGATCATCGAGGGAATCGTCCTGCCCGCCACGTTCTCAGTAGCTCTATTGTTCTCCTGCGGAAACATTGCTGCCCCAGAGTGCATTGCTTCCCCAAAGAGCGTTACTTCCCCACAAAGCGTTGCTGCCCCACAAGGCATTCGATCCCCAGAGAGCATTGGATCCCCACAAGGCGTTGCTGCCCCAGAGCGCATTGCTGCCCCAGAGAGCGTTATTTCCGGTAACCATCGGCGCACCGCTGACGAATTCATTCGAGCCCCAGACGGCGGAATTGCTCCAGGGAGCCGAAGTGTTCCAGACTGCTGACGGATCGTCGGCCAAGTAGACGTAGCCGTCGCTATAGCTGGCCGCGGGCGACATCGCCGAGGCGTTCGCAATATCGCTGCTGTTCAAGGCAGCTTGCAGGTCAACGTAACCCGCTCCGACCGTGAACACGTCATATTGATCGGTGTACGTAACCCCGGTGGTGGAATCGGTGATGCTGCTGAACTGCGGGAACGACTTATACGCAGTCTTCATCAGCCGCGCTTTCACCTGATCTGGAGTCAGGTTCGGGTTCTTCTGCAGCAGATCAGCTACGACTCCGCTGACCACGCCGGTCGCCATGCTGGTGCCGCTCAAGGTGAAGTAATTGGCGGAGGAAGCAGAGCTGCCTCCGTAAACATATGAACTGTACGGCACCTGATTGCCGGGATACTCGCTGTAAAGAGTGGAATTTGGATCTGCGATTGAGACCAACAGATTTCCCGGAGCAACCACGTCGGGCTTGGCAATTGCATCGACCGCGGTCGGTCCCTTGGAGCTGTAGCTGGTGATGATATCGTCGGTGCGCTGCGGCGTACCCATGGTATTCATCGCACCGACCGTAATCACATACGGATCGTTGCCGGGCGAAGTGATCGTGCCGTATCCATTCGTATCTTGATAGCGACCGTTATTGCCGGCGGCAACTACCACAACGATTCCGTTCTGCCATGCTTTCTCGACCGCCTGACAGAGAGGGTCAAGCGTATAGCTCTCATAGATTGGGCGCCCGAGCGACAGGTTGATGACTCGAATATTGAACCAGGGCTTCAACTGGATGGCTCGAGTAATCGCTGCGATGACTGCGCTGTCGGTTCCTGCACCGTTCTGATCGAGAACTCGGAAATTCAGGAGATAGGATTGCGGCGCTAGACCTTTGAAGGTTGTCGAGTAGGAGGCGCCGGTGGAGTTTGCCCCGTCACCCGCGATCAGTCCGGCAACGTGCGTGCCATGGCCGAATTGATCAGCGGCGCTGGAGCTTCCGGGGACGAAGCTCTGGTTCCAGACAACGCGCGGAAATCCAAGAAAACCGCGCAAATCATTATTGACGTTCACTCCGCTGTCAATCAATGCCACTCCAACTCCGGCGCCGGTATATCCCGATTGCCAGGCGTAAGGTGCGTTGACGGCCGTCACCGTCGGCGCGTCGCTGAACGTCGGACTCAGCGGCCGGTCGGAACTGATGTAAAGGACATTGGATTGATTCGAGAGGTTAACGATTCCATTGCCGTCCAGCACAGCGACCAGGCCATTGACGATCGGCAGATCGCCCAAAACGGTGCCGCCGAGTCTTACAACGTCATTCACTAGACAACCGACAAGGCCAAGCAGGCCGGAGCAATTCACCTGCGTTCCCGGGGCATATTGCACGATGATCTGTGCCTTCTGGTTCGCGGGATAATTTCGTAGTTCCGGCGAAATCTTCGAGTCGTCCGCGGCCGCGACGCCAATTGCCACCATCAAAAACAGAACCAAAAACTTCTTCATAATCCCCTCGACTGGGCTCTTTTCAAACTTGGGTAACCCCACTGCGAGGTATGAAAGTGCAGGTTCGGTTCCAATTTGGCCGACCTCGGTGCGTTGAAATTCAACAACTTGCGGGAGTTTCGCACCAGAGACGTGGGACAGATTGGCGCACACACGTGGGACAGGGACAGAATGTCCCAAGCGAATGCGGCAAAATTCAACAGTCCGGCTTTGGAACACCTAAAAATTCGTTCTAAATATATACGTAAGTTATTGATCCAAAAGGAGAACACCACAGTAACTAATGGGTAAACTTTCCGCACGACAGCCGTTCTAACGACAGGGGAAAATCAAAGAACTCTTTCTGCATGTCCCGCTCGCTCCAGTTCGGCGCACGTGTGTTCATCGCCATCACGGCCGTCGCCGCCGTAATCTGCTGTGTTTTCGCGTTCGCTCACTGGAACTCAAGCGATCCCATCAAACTGGCCTGCTATCTGATCGCGGTGATGCTCGCGTCCTCGCTCAAAGTGAGTCTGCCGGGAATCGAGGGCACGCTCTCGGTGAACTTTCTTTTCACTTTGATTGGCGTGCTCGAAATGAGCCTCCCGGAGACCCTGCTGCTGGGACTGGTGGGGACCTTGACGCAGTTCTACTGGAAGCCGGCGCGACAGTTGCGATGGATTCAACTCGTCTTCAACCTCTCGCAAGTAACGTTGTGCAGCGCAGCGGCCTACATGGCGTACTGGATCGTAGCTGCGGATGTGCTGCACGGAGTCGGTCCGGTGGCATTGCTGGCGGCGGCGATTACGCACTTCGGGTGCAACACGGTAGCCATGTCGCTGATCATCAGCCTCACGGAAGAGAAACCGGTCGCCAAGGTTTGGTCCGATTCCTATCTCTGGTCCTTTCCCTACTATCTCGTGGGTGCGGCACTGGCAGGATTAGTCGATTTTCTGAACCGGCATATCGGATGGCAGTCTTCCCTGCTGGTACTGCCCCCGATTTACCTGATGTACCGCTCGTACCGCTTGTATCTGGAAAAGCTGGATAACGAGAAGAAGCATGCCGAGCAGGTATCAAAGCTGCACTTGCGCACCATCGAAGCGTTGGCTCTCGCGATCGAAGCCAAAGATCAGACTACGGGCGAGCATCTGCAGCGAGTACGCGTGTATGCCATTGAAGTCGGCAAAGAGTTGGGTTTGAATACGGATGAAATTGAAGCGCTGCGGGCCGCGGCAGTTCTGCACGATATCGGCAAGCTGGCGGTTCCCGAGCACATCATTTCGAAACCCGGCAAGCTCACGCCGGAAGAATTCGAGAAGATGAAAATCCATCCCATCGTGGGCGCGGAGATTCTCGAGCAGGTGGATTTTCCGTATCCTGTGGTTCCGATCGTGCGGGCACATCATGAAAAATGGGATGGCAGCGGGTATCCGGCAGGACTGAAAGGCGACGGAATCCCAATTGGCGCCCGCATTCTGGCCGCCGTCGATTGTCTGGACGCTCTGGCCAGCGATCGCCAATACCGCAAAGCTCTTCCTCTGGATGAAGCGATGGCAAAAGTCGCATCTGAAGCTGGTAACAGTTTTGATCCACGCGTGGTGAGAGTTCTGCAACAGCGGTATATCGAACTGGAGAAGATGGCGCATGCCGAGCCGTTGCAAGCGCCGCCGAAGCTTTCCACTGAAATCAAAGTCGAGCGCGGATCCGCGCCAGCGGCGGGTTTTGCCGAGTCCGCGCCAGCCCCAACCCATCCAGCCGCATTCTCTGACCCGGAACAGCGCATTCAGAGAGCAAGAGAAGAACGCGAGTCGCTGCTGCAACTCGCCCGATCCGGTGCTCGTGTCCATCTCGAAGATTTGTTGTCATTACTGGCTAGGCGAGTGGAGCATCTGCTTCCGCACGACGCCTTGGCTGTTTATCTGCCGCAAGGAGATGTGCTTGTACCTGCGTTCGTGCGCGGCGTAAACACGCCTCTGTTTTCCTCTTTGCGGATTCCTCTCGGCGAAGGTCTTTCGGGATGGGTAGCGCAAAATGAGAAGCCGATCCTGAATGGAAACCCTTCCGTCGAACCGGGATACCTGAACGATTCGACGAAATTCAGCACGCTTCGTTCAGCGCTGGCAATTCCTCTGGGCGGCAGTTCGAACATCGCCGCAGTGGTTGCGCTCTATCGAGTCACTCAAGATGCATTCACGGCCGATGATCTTCGAGCATTCGTCTCGTTGACCGATCAACTTGGAACCGCAATCGAAGAGGCCAGCCGGGTTCCGCTGTCAGCCTCGGCAGGCGCGTAAAACTCTTAATCCATCTCAAAACTCAAATAAAGAAAGCCACCTTCGCGCTCCACCTGGATCGCGACCGGATCACCGGGTTTGAGCGCATGCACGGCAGCCCGCAGCGTCGCCATCGAATCAATCGGAGTCTGGTTCAGTTCATGAATCACATCGCCAGCCTGCAAGCCACTTTCCGGCAGGATCAAGTCCGCCGTGCGCCCCACGACTAACACTCCCGACGGGATACGCAGGTCTTCGGTAATCGAGTGCAGGTCTCCTGTAAGATCGACGGCCAAAATGCCCAATCGTGAAATCAGGCTCTGCTCGGGATTGGCGGAGTCGAGCAACTGATCCATCTTGTCGTGATGTTCGACCGCCGGAATGTAGAAGATCTTGTGCTCGGAGCCGCGAAGAACTTCCAGTTTCAAAAGTTGATCGAGCGGATGCAGATACAGAGCGGCCGAAAGCGAAGGTAGAGTGTCAACACGGCGATCATCGGCGGCAACCACGATGTCCTGGATCTTCACCCCGGCCGACGCAGCCGGACCATTGGGTTTCACATCATCGATGATCACTCCCCAGGACTGCTGCAGGTGCAGAGCCTCGGCTAATGTTGGCGAGATGGCCTGCGCTCCCGCGCCGATTTCCACGCGATGCACATGCCCATACTTACGCAAGCTTTTGTAGACGAAGTCCACGACACGCGCAGGAATGGCGAACCCCAAACCTTCGCTACCTCCACCTTCCGAAAGAATGAAAGTATTGAGCCCGACAACTTCGCCGTTCATATCGACTAACGGCCCACCACTGTTTCCCGGATTGATGGGAGCGTCGGTTTGGATGTATGCCATGGCTTTGGTTGGATCCGGCTGCCGTGCCAGAGCGCTGATCACGCCCATGGTGACCGAGTTCTGCAATCCTTCGGGACTGCCGATCGCAAAGACCAACTGCCCTACCCGGGGACGTTCATTCGCCAGCAGCGGCAATGTCGGCAGACCTTTTTGATCCACTTTGAGCAGTGCCAGATCGGTTGCTTTGTGCGATCCGATCAAGTGCGCTTCCAGAATGCGCCGCCGGCCCTCCGGCACCCGACCAGAAGAATCGCCATCTGGTAGCGGGAGCGCGACTTGAATCCGCTGCGCCCCTTCGACGACATGGGCATTCGTCATGATGTATCCGTCGGAATCGACAATCACTCCGGATCCCACGGCGTGTTGCCGGACGATCAGAGCTGTGTCTGAGTGTTGATGTTCTTCCAGAGGTCCGAAGCCGGTGACAAGAATTTGCACTACTGCCGGAGAGACTTTAGCGGCCAAATCCTCAAGGGCTCCGTTGAACTGAGCCAAGACATCCGTCCGTCCGGTAGACGCCGAAGCCGGGGTTGGCGTTTGCGGCTTCGGAGAGGACTTTGCCTGCTCCGCACTGGAAGCGCCTGTGGCGGAGGCGCCTGAAGCAGCGGCATCCGCGGGAGCAGATGGCTGTGCCAACACGCCTCTAACTGATAGAAGCAAAAGAAGTAAGACAATATTTGCAGAAATTACAACCCGACTCTGGAGGCTCGACATGATGCCCCTTCCTCAAGATCGACGTGAGGCTATGAGTCCACACTAGCACGTTAGAGAATTCCTCGGGTATAAGACCGCCGGCCAGTACGATCGGGCAAAGCGCATGGGCCTGGAGCGCCGCGAACCTGCTTCACCCTTAACTAAGTGTGTTATCAGGCTTTTATACCAGCGTCATCCGTGATATAACCGCTGCCGGAGCCCCAGATACGCCACAGGGCGCGTCTGGCGCTCGGTTTGACGGCGTCGACCTCAGCTGAACCGAAAGGTGACGTGACCTGTCGAGGAGGACTTGTGTCCGAAGAAGCACGGACCGGGAAAAGATTTCCCCTGCATTTGCCGATAAAGATTCATCAGGCAGAAACCAGCGGCGAGGCCAAGGGCGTTACAGGAGATCTCAGCGCAGCGGGCGTCTACATTCGCGCCGATGCCTCTCTGGATGTTGGCTCGCCTGTGGAGTTCGAAATCACTCTTCCGCCGGAGATGACCGGTGGCCTGGAAAACGTGACCATTCAGTGCAAGGGACGTGTCGTCCGCACCGATGAGAACAAGACCAGCGAAGGACGCGGCGTGGCCTGCGTGATCGATTCATACGAGTTCGTCAGGAACTCCTGACATTTGGAGCCCAGATAACATGCTCAAACTGATTCTGGCAGATAACCAGGCGATCTTCCGGGCGGGAATCGCGAAAGTTCTCGCCGTCGAAGACGAGATGCGAATCGTCGCTCAAGCTCAAACACCCGAGCAGATGTTCATGGCGCTCGACAAGTTCCGCGCGGCTGTGCTGGTTGTGGCCGCGGGTTTTCACAATGATTTTGCCGCGATCGTACAGGCTGCGAACCGGGCGAAGACCCGCGTCGTCATTCTGGCCGATACGGGCGAAAGCGCCCAGCGTCATATGTCCAATGGCGCGCATGGGGTCGTTTATCGCAACGTGACCAGTTCCGCGCTTGTCGATTGCGTTCGCAAAGTGGCGCGGGGCGAGACGTGGGTGCAGGATGTTGCCGTGCCCAGCGAGCTCACCGAGAACGATATGGTGGGACTGCGCGTGCGCGACCGCCTCACAGCCAAAGAACTGCGCATCGTCGCCTTAATCGTTCAGGGCTACAAGAACAAAGAGATCGCCTCGCAGCTGGGGACGACCGAGCAGGTCATCAAAAACTACCTGCGCAACGTCTATGACAAAATTGGCGTTTCCGACCGGCTGGAACTCGCGTTGTTCACGATTCATCACCGAATCCTGAATGAGGCCGCGGCCGCAACCGCCGCAACCACCGTTCCGCAGCAACCTCCGGCCGGAGTTGCGCAGTAGATCTTCAGGCCTCAACAATCACAAAAAGACCGTCCTTCTCGGGACGGTCTTTCCATCTCAACGCACTCCTACTTTCCGGCTCCAGCTGCGGTGTGTTTTGGACCGTAGGTGGTCCCGAAGAAGTCCCCGGCATTCCACGTGGGCGCTTGCGCTTGCTGTGCCACGTCGTATCCGATGAGGAAGTTCATCACTGCGCCTTTAGCCATGGCAGTGAAATCAATAGGCTGATCCATGCTGTCGAGCGGTGTATGGTAGCGTGTGACCAGCCACGTTTTGATTACTTTGAGCCCGTCGATCCTGGGATCGGTTGCATGGATTCCATCTTCCACATCGACGGCCGGCACGCCCTGCAATACGAACGAATACTGATCGCTGCGGATAAATGCCACTTCCTCGGGCATGGGATCGGGGCTCACGGCGTAACCCAGTTCTTTAGCTGAGGAATCGACGACCGCACCCAAACTCGAATGCTCTGCGCCGAGAGCCACAACATCTTTCATGGCGAAATAGCTGCCGGGTGCACCGTCAATATTCACATTGGCCACAATCGATGGCAGAGGCACGGTCGGAAAATGAGCAAAGTAATCGGAGCCGAGCAGTCCCATTTCTTCGCCGGTCACAAACACAAACAATACTGAAAGCCGTGGCGGCTTCGGCAAGTTCGCATAGGCACGGGCGATTTCCAGCAGGGTTGAAGTTCCAGAGGCATTGTCGAGCGCGCCGTGACAGACATTGTCGCCATTGATCGCGGGGCAAACCCCGAGATGATCCACGTGCGCGGTATAAACGACGTATTGATCACGCAGATCAGGATCCGATCCCTTCAGCTCCGCCACGATATTCGGACTGTGAATGACAGTTTCATGGGCCACCGTGTGAATATGCGCGCTGGCGGACAAAGCAAAGGCCTGCGGTTTGCCGGCGCGAGCCGTTGCGAATACCTGACCCAGACTCTGCGGAGCGCCTGTGAATAGCGTTTCTGCCCCCTTTTCGCTCAGGAATGCATTGCCACGCAGTTGCGGGAAGAAGTCGTGGGGTACACCCTTCCTGTCGAGCCAGTGCATTTCGCCGACCTGAATCTGCGGTACAATCCAATCCCACGGATAGCGTTTCCAATCCTCCGGCAGCATGATCGAGATTTCTCCAAGCGCGCCACGGGACACAGCGTTCTTCGCCTTGACGATCCCATCAGAGTAGTACGCCCGCACCGTGGATGGAAATGATGGCGGTGCGCCATAAATGCTGACGACGATCTTGCCTTCCACGTCGACGCCGGCATAATCGTCGTATTTCTGCTCAGGAGCGGTTACTCCGAAGCCCACAAATACAAGGGGAGCGCTGACGTCGCTTTCGACTCTGGTGGCATCATTCGGCGCGGGGCTGGCAAACCGGGTCGAGAGCACATAATCCTTCCCGTCGGTCAAAGTTTCTTGTTTGCCGTTGATTGTGAGTTCCAGCGAACTCGCCTTAGGATCGGTCACCGCTTTCGCCAAAGGTACCGGCTGATACCATCCGCCAGAAACGCCAGGATGCAGCCCCATCCCTTCCAGTTCACTCGCGACATATTTGGCGGCAATATCGTATCCGGAAGTTCCCGGCGCGCGGCCCTGCAACAAGCTGTCAGACAAGAAACGGATATGCGCGCGAATCTGCTCCGGAGAGATGGTCTTCTCCGCAACCTGGATAGCTGAGTGATCGGAAGAATTCTGGGCGAACAGAGAGCAGGACAACGCAAGAGAGACAACGCCACAAAACCACAAACGCAGCTTCATGATTCGGCTCCGTTCTGGATGATCTATTTTTCTGCCACTTGCAAAATTTAAGAGGCGCGGCAGGCGCCGCGCCTCCTCAGTCAAGGCGGTTAGCTGACCCGCTCACCCACCGACTTCGCTTGAGTAAACAGATACAAATAATCGGGTCCGCCGGACTTGGAATCGGTGCCCGACATGTTGAATCCGCCGAAGGGATGGGCTCCGACCATCGCGCCCGTGCACTTGCGGTTGATGTACAGATTGCCGACGTGGAATTCCTGAATGGCGCGTTCGATCTTCTCGCGCGAACTGGTATAGATCGCGCCAGTCAACCCGAATTCCGTGTCGTTTGCGATCTGCATGGCATGATCGAAGCCGCGAGCCTTGATCACCGCCAGCACCGGCCCGAAGATCTCTTCCTGCTCGAGCTTCGACTTCGGCTGAATGTCGGCGATGACCGTCGGCCGAATGAAATATCCTTCTCCAGCTTCAGTCGCACGTTCGCCGCCGGTGATCAGCCGGCCATCTTTCTTGCCCTGCTCGATGTAGCCGAGAATTGACTTCATCGAGCCTTCGTTGATGACCGCACCCATATTGGCGTTCTCTGCAGGATCGCCCACCGTGATCTTCTCCACCCGCGCCTTCAGTTGCTCGAGGAACTTGTCGTACACGCGTTCATCGACGATGGCCCGCGAACATGCCGAGCACTTTTGTCCCTGGAATCCAAAAGCGGCCTGGGCCACGCCTTCGACCGCCGAATCGATATCGGAATCTGCATCGACGATGATGGCATCTTTCCCGCCCATTTCCAGAACTGTGCGCTTGATCCACATCTGTCCCGGAGCCTGCTGGGCCGCGACCTGGTTAATGCGCAATCCAACTTCCCGGGATCCGGTGAACGCTATGTAGCGAGTCTTCGGATGCGCCACCACGGCGTCTCCGAAACTGGCGCCCGCGCCCGGACAGAAGTTGACCACGCCCTCGGGCATGCCCAGTTCCTCGAGCAGTTCCACGAGCTTCGCCGCAATTGTCGGAGAATCGCTCGACGGCTTCAAAATGACCGTGTTTCCGCTGACCACCGAGGCCAGCGTCATTCCCGCCATGATCGCGCAAGGGAAATTCCACGGCGGAATCACTGCACCCACGCCCAGCGGAATGTAAAACAACGAATCGCGCTCGCCCGGAAGTTGGGTCGGCGGCTGTACCTTGGCGAAGCGCAGCGCTTCGCGTCCGTAGAACTCGCAGAAATCGATGGTCTCGGAAATATCGGCGTCGGCCTCAACCCAGTTCTTGCTGACTTCAAAAACCAGCCACGCCATGAATTCCATCTTGCGTTCGCGCAGCAGATCGGCGGCGCGGAACAACAGTGAGGCTCGTTCTTCGACCGAGGTCCGGCTCCAGGACTCAAACGCTTTCAGTGCCGCGGTCATTGCCGGCTCAACATGCTCTTTGCCGGCCTTCTGGTGGATGCCGACGATGTCCGAGGGCTTCGCGGGATTCAGCGACTTTATCTTGTCGGTGGTCTTCACGCGCTGGCCGCCAATGATCAAGTCATATTCGCGGCCCAGCTGTCCGCGAACCTTGGCGATTGCCGAGCGCATCTTGCGGACATTTTCTTCTTTGCGGAAATCAAAAAATGGCTCGTTCACAAACTGGCCGTGATGTAGGGTAGTGCGCGGCCGGACGGGAGCTTCTAACGTTGCCATGGGGAGAATTCCTTTCCAAGAGAAATAATTCAGGATATAGGACTTAGATTAGTTTACACCCCGGAAACACGCAGGGAAGGCTTTGAAAGCGCGTGAATTCAGACGCTCGCGCTAACCCGCCACCGCAACCCTCGCTGGCTCGAGGTGAGCGGTGAAATGCCGCAGGAATGGCGCTTCATACGTGAGCTTCATCCCAGGAATGTTTCCCCGGTTCTTCCAGACCTCGAGAATAACTTCCACGACATAATCGATGTGACTTTGGGTGTAGACACGCCGAGGGATCGCGAGGCGGACGAGGTCCATTTTCGCGGCATTCGCGAACATCAGCGCACCGATCTCTACGCTGCGAATTCCGCCTTCGAGATAGAGTTCGCAGGCCAGTGCTACTCCCGGAAATTGATCCGGAGGAATGTGGGGCAGGAAGGCACGGGCATCGAGATAGATGGCGTGGCCTCCAGGCGGCTGGACGATCGGCACGCCCTGGCTCGCGATGTGATTGCCTAAATAGGCGGTCGAGGCAATGCGGTAGCGCAGATAGTCTTCCTCCAGCGATTCCTGCACGCCGACGGCGATCGCTTCGAGATCGCGCCCGGCAAGGCCGCCGTAGGTGGGATATCCCTCGGTAAGGATCAGCAGGTCTTTCTCCTGTTGGGCAAGAAGGTCGTTATTCGTGCAGAGGAATCCGCCGATGTTAGCCATGCCATCCTTCTTGGCCGACATGGTGCAGCCATCGCCGTAGCGGAACATCTCCTGCGCGACCTCTTTCGGAGTCTTCAGTTCATATCCTTTCTCGCGCAGCTTGATGAACCAGGCGTTCTCGGCGAAGCGGCAGGCGTCGAAATAAAGCGGAATCGAGTGCCGCCTGCATACAGTGCTGACTTGGCGGACGTTCTCCATTGATACTGGCTGTCCGCCGCCAGAGTTGTTGGTGACGGTGAGCATGACCAGGGGAATGCGCTCGCGTCCGACGCGCTCGATGAGCGATTCGAGTGCCGCAACGTCCATGTTGCCTTTGAAAGGATGCGTGGACGCCGGGTGCTTTCCCTCCTCAATCACAAGGTCAACGGCTTCAGCACCTACAAATTCGATATTGGCCCGCGTGGTATCGAAATGCGTATTGTTCGGAACCACGTCGCCTTTCTTGCAGGCCACACCGAAAAGGATGCGCTCGGCAGCGCGCCCTTGATGCGTTGGTATTACGTGACGATACCCAAAGATGTCCTGGATGGAATTCTTGAAGTGATCGAAGCTTCTGCTGCCGGCGTAGCTTTCGTCTCCTTCCATAATGGCTGCCCACTGGTGCGTTGACATGGCTCCTGTGCCGGAGTCGGTAAGCAGATCAATCAGCACATCTTCGGCAGGCAGCAGGAACAGGTTGTAATAGGCGGCTTCGAGCAGTTGCTCGCGCTGCACGCGAGTTGTCCAGCGAATCGGTTCGACGCTCTTGATCCGAAATGGCTCGATGATGGTTTTGGCAGGCATAGGAATGTCCTTGGAAGCGCCTCGAGGCGCCACAAACTCTCATGTTTGATCCGCAAGCGCAATTTGGGATGTGATCCTTCGCACGCGGAACCGTGCGTAGAATCGCAGCCAGCGAGATTTCCCATGCTTCCCGGTGGTAGACTCAAAAGTTTTCATCGAGGTGAACGGATGAATATTCAGAAGGTCGGAATCATCGGGGCCGGCACGATGGGCAACGGCATCGCCCACGTCTTTGCGCGCAGCGGATACTCGGTCGTTCTCTGCGATATCGAGCAGCGCTTTCTCGATCGAGCATTAGAGACGGTTTCAAAGAATCTCGACCGCGAAGTCAACAAGAACAAGATCACGATTGACGACAAGACCTCTACGTTGAAACGGATCGAAACTGTGACCGATCGCGGCCGCATGGCCAATTGCGATTTTATCGTCGAAGCGGCGACAGAAAGGTTCGAGATCAAGACTGAGATCTTTCGTGATCTTGATCGGATGATGAAGCCCGAAATCATTCTCGCCTCGAATACCTCGTCGATTTCCATCACCAAACTCGCCGCCTTGACCAAGCGGCCGCAGAATGTGATCGGCATGCACTTCTTCAATCCCGTGCCGGTCATGAAACTGGTCGAGGTCATTCGCGGACTGGCCACGTCACAGGAAACTTTCACGACTGTCCGCGATTTGGCCACGAAACTGGAGAAGACTCCCGTGGAAGTCAACGACGCCCCTGGATTCGTCTCCAACCGCGTGTTGATGCCGCTGCTGAACGAAGCCATGTTCGCGGTCATGGAAGGAGTGGCCACTCCCGAAGCTGTCGACGAAGTCTTCAAGCTCGGCATGGCGCATCCCATGGGACCGCTGACCCTGGCGGATTTCATCGGCCTCGATGTTTGCCTCGACATCATGCGGGTGATGGAGAACGGATTGGGCGATCCGAAATACCGGCCGTGCCCCCTGCTGATCAAGATGGTCGACGCTGGCTGGCTAGGCAGAAAAAGCGGCCGCGGATTTTACAAATACTGAGTAAGGCGGCAGCTTTTGCATACCGGGCGCACTCCCACACTGAAGATCCTGAGGATTGGGAGTTTCGCGCTAAGAGTCTCGTACAATAATGAGCGACGATAAGCATTCCCGGGACTGGCCGTTTTACCTTCTCGCGGCGTTCTGCGGCATCGCCACCGGCTGCGCCGACGTGGTCGTCGATGATCTCCTGTTTACGGCACTTCTGGTGCTTGCCTCCTGCATGATGATGGGAATCCTGCGGCCCCGCTGGCCCTGGCGTTGGGTTGTCAGCGTGGGCATATTCATTCCGCTGACGGAATTAGCCGCTTATATGGTGAGCACGGTGAAGCCGAGCCGGGCGCAGATTTACGGATCGTTTCTGGCCTTCCTGCCGGGAATCGCCGGCGCCTATGGTGGGTCACTGGTGCGCGCTGTCATCAACAACTTGCGCAACGGAACTTAAGTTCCTGCCTCTCACCGTAAAGGGCACCAAGCGCTAGCCACAAAAGATACTCGCCGTTCCACAGGATCTAGGGGTATGCTGGCGAGCATGGGTTTGACCGTCTCCATGCTGGCTTCCGGCAGCCGCGGAAATTGCGCCATCGTGGCCAGTACGCAGACCAGGATTCTGGTCGATGCCGGAATCTCCTGCCGGGAAACTTTCAAGCGCATGAAGGCCATCGGCGAGAACCCGCACTCGCTCTCCGCCATCCTGATCACTCACGAGCACTCCGATCACGTTTATGGCTTGGCCACCCTCGCCAAAAAACTGAGCATTCCCATCTTCATGACTGGCGCCACTCATCAGGCGTGGGCACGGGCTATGCGCGATGAGAATGGAGTGCGCCCACAACTGGACAAGCTCGAAAAGTTCGAGTCCGGACACTCTTTCCAGGTGGGCGACATTTGCGTCAAACCATTCACGATCCCGCACGATGCTGCGGATCCGGTTGGGTTTACCTTCCGGGCCGAGGGCATTAAGGTAGGCATTGCCACCGACTTAGGTTACCTGCCGGTGAGCGTACGCGATCACCTAAACGGCAGCGATGTGCTGGTGATGGAATCGAACCATGACCTGGAGATGCTGAGGGGCGGGCCCTATCCGTGGTCGGTTAAACAGCGCGTCATGAGCCGGGTGGGCCATCTCTCCAATGACGCCCTCGCCGATTTCCTTGTACACGATTATGATAATAATGCAGCATTTGTAGTCTTGGCGCATCTATCGGAGCAGAACAACCATCCGGAGATCGCCCGTAGAGCTGCGGAAATGGCGTTGGCCACGCGCGGCGGGTTGTTCCAGAATCGTGTGCTGCTGGCATGCCAGACGGAACCGCTTCCTCCGATACGGTTGTAGGTTCATATGAGTCAGGAGTGCATTGATCCCATAGTCGGCAAGATCCTGGCGGGATGGCGCTATGACATCTCCGGACTTGCACCCGAAATGCGCGGTGATTACGAACGCCATTTTGCTGCATGCGAATACTGCCGGAGCCGCCAACAAATTCATCGCATCATTGATGTCGGGCTGATTGTTCTGGCATCGGTCTCGGCGGCCGTATTTTTGCTGGCCTTTGGCGTCATTCGCCACTTTGGTCCGCGCCATGCTTTCTGGCTGGAGATTGCGGCTCTGGGCGGGTTCGCCCTTTCGGCATTGATCTGGCTGGGAGTTGCCGTGGCAACCCCGGCTCCGGTCACTGTGCTCGACGCCGCCAAGCAAGGCGCCCGTCGCGTCCACGACAAGCTTCCGGAAGAAATCCGGCAGCGCCTTCCTGAAGAAATCCGGATCAAAATTACAGGAACCTAGCCGCTACCGATCTGCGGTCATCCGACCTCCGGACGTTACTAACGAGTTCCTGCATCTCAAAGAATCGTTCCCCTCTCGCCGTTCTGGGTGGAACATAGCATTTCCGCTTCGTGGGGGACGCCTCGTGAATGCTGTCTTACAAATGCTGCGCGTTGTCCAATGGGTGATGCTCGGCAGCATCGTGACCTATGCCAGCCTCGGCCAGATGCTCGGTCGCACGAGAAGCGATGTGGATCCGACCATCAGCTATATCCTCTCCAGCATCGGGGTCGCCGTGGTCGGAATGATCTTTGTCGTCCGGCGAACTCTTGTATTCCCCGCCCAGGAAACTCTTACGCAAGACCGGGAAAGCCTGGTCGGTCTGAATCACTGGAAAACCGGCTATATCGCCACTTACGCACTCTGTGAGGCGCTCAGCCTTACTGGCCTTGTCCTCAGGCTTACGGGGTTCGACTTTCTGCAGAGCTTGCCCTTCTACGTGGGCGGATTCGTCTTACTGGCTTTCTTCCGTCCGAAACTGCCCGCGGCCAATGCCTAGGACTTGACATGGCAACTGGCCAGACCACGCTTTTCCAGATATTGCTGGTGATAGTCTTCCGCGGCATAAAAAGTCGGAGCCGGCACGATCTGGGTTGTGATCGGCTTGGAATATCGGCGAGCATTCTCGAGCGCCTGTTTGGAAGCTTCCGCCTCCGCTTTCTGCTCCGGGGAATGGTAGAAGATGGCGGACCGATACTGCGTCCCCCAGTCCGGCCCTTGCCGGTTCAACTGAGTAGGGTCATGATTCTCCCAAAAGATGTTAAGCAGTTCACCATAGCTGACCTTGGTCGGGTCAAAGTCGATTTCGACCGCCTCGGCGTGGCCAGTGCGATCGGTGCAAACCTCTTTGTATGTTGGGTTTTCGGTCTTTCCCCCGATATATCCGACCCGTGTGGAAGCCACCCCCGGAATTTGCCGGAATATCGCCTCAACGCCCCAGAAACAGCCTGCTGCGAAAGTTGCTTTCTGCATGCTGATCAGCTCCTAAGTTGCTCCACGAAATTGAGTAATTTGGTTCGATGACGGAAGTCACGTTACGGGTCCATTGGCAGCCCAAACAACGTTGACGCTCATCCGCAATGAAGGTAAAGTCCAAGCAGTGTACATCTTTGGGGAGAAAGCCTTGGCCCTCATTCCCGGCCGCCGGAACCCGTTTCAGAAGTATGCCATCTTTTTGTGTGCTCTGTTAGGGCTTACGCAAATAGCGATGGGCGCTTCCGGATTCACTCCTCAACGGCGTGTGGGCGGAGCTGCCGGAGATCAGTGGGAGCCCGCTATGGCGGCTGACCCGCACGGGCATGTGTACATTCTCTATCCTCAATATGGGCCAACAGCAAACTGCCCACGGTGCAGCATACCCGCCATCACGCTGCTGGTCAGCGACGACAACGGCGTTTCCTGGCATGCCTCACGGCCTCTGCTTCCCTATCCCACGGGACAGTTCGATCCGCAGATCGTAGTCGATCCTGCCGACAAGCAAACAATTTATGCCTCGTGGCTGCAAAACAACCGGCACGATACCGTAGTTGCGCGTTCGCTGGATTTCGGCCGCACTTGGTCATTTTCGATTGCGGACCGGTCAGTTGAAGATGTCGATAAGCCTGTGCTCGCCGTACGCGGCCCCGACGTTTACGTCGGCTTTAATCATGACGAAAAGTTCTTTGTAGCGGCTTCTCACGATGCAGGCCAGACTTTCGCTGCGGTGAATATCAATCCGGAAGCTATTTCCGGATCATCTCTGGCGGGAGGAGCCACAGTCGATCCGTCTGGAAATGTCTTTTTCGGCTGGGCTGCATACGCTCGGCGCAGTGTTGGGGGGACGGCGGTAAACATCTACGTGAGCCGCTCAACGGACGCCGGCCATTCCTGGACCAACACGCTGCTCGACACCTCCAGCCGACCGCCGGATTGCAAGGCTCAGGAGTGCGAAACCGCTTTTCTGGGAGCGCAAGTCGCGCTTTCTTCCGACAGCGCGGGCACTCTCTATGCGCTGTGGAATACTGGTTATTTTGACGGCGCCCCGGAGCGCATCTATTTCTCATCCTCAACTACTGGCGGAGCCACATGGACTCCGAAAGCTGATGTTTCCAAAGCTCCCGATTCTGTTGACAGCGGATTTCCCGCTATCGTCGCTGGAACACCCGGTGACGTGCGAATTGCGTGGATGGACACTCGCGCCGGATCCATCCGCGGTTCCAAAGGAGAGTCAATCCCAATCTGGAACACGCTTTATCGTGCTTCCACCAACGGCGGCGCAACCTGGTCGCCAGAGCAGCAGCTTTCCACCCCGGTAACAGGTTTCAGCTATATCCTGCCCAAGGGATTCAAATTCCCCTTCGGCGATTATTTCTCCATTGCTATCGATAGCGAAGGCGCCACACAGGTGGTGTGGGGCGAAGGCGAGAATTACAAGTCTCCTGGTTCCCTATGGTATGCCCGCGGACATTAGCCCTAACGCAAACTGGCTAAATCACAACAACTCATACTGCTAACAATCGAACTCCGACAGGCTGTGAGAGTTATCTCATCACTCCAGCATCAATCCGCCGGTAAGTTCAGCAATGCGTGCAACATGATGATCGGCGCACCAGGTCTGTAGCTCATCTACGATTTTTTCGGTGGCACAAGGATCCCAATAACTGGCGGTCCCGATCTGAACCGCGGTTGCTCCCGCGAGCAGGAACTCAATCACGTCCGCCGCCGTGGAAATACCTCCCATGCCGATGACTGGAATTTTGACGGCGTGTGCGACGTCATAGACCATTCGTACCGCGATCGGTTTGATCGCCGGACCCGAAAGCCCGGCAGTGACATTGGCAATTCGTGGCTTGCGCGTTTCCGGATCGATCGCCATGGCGACAAATGTATTCACCAGCGAAAGCGCATCGGCGCCAGCCTCCTGCGCCACATATGCCATTTGCGCGATGCTGGTCACATTCGGAGAGAGTTTCACGATCAGCGGCCGCTGCGCTACGCGCTTTGCTGTGGTCACAAGTTCATCAAGCGATCTGGGATCGGTGCCGAACTGCAATCCTCCATGCTCAGTATTTGGACAGGAAACGTTTAGTTCGTAAGCTGCGATGCCGGCGCCTTCATTCAGAATTTGAATGGTGGCTTCATAGTCCTCGCGGGTATAGCCAAAGATATTCGCCAGTATGACCGCATCCTTGATCTGACGCAGACTTGGCAATTTCTCCTCAAGGAAAGCGGCCGCGCCGATGTTCTGCAAGCCGATCGCATTCAGCATGCCTGCGGCTGTTTCCCACAACCGCGGCGGAGGATTTCCAATCATCGGTTCTTTCGACAAGCCCTTAACCACGAAGGCACCGAGTTTTGCCAGATGCACGACATCTTCAAACTCCACGCCGTATCCGAACGTTCCGCTGGCCGCAATTACGGGATTTTTCAATTCAATCCCGCAGAAGCTGACCCGGAGATCCCTGCCACTTCTGCCGGTTTCGTTCATGGCTGCCCTTTCGACTCTGCGTTTTGCGATGAACGTGGCAGGGCAAGAGCTTCCGTGAGCACGCGTCCCACAGCGTGCGTCGGAGCGTTAATGCCTAACAGTGAAGCCAGAGTCGCCACCATGTCCACCGGTTCGGCATGCGTACGGTAGGTTCCGGTCTGAAATGGCAAACCATAAAACCCGAGTGGCACATGCGTGTCGTATTGGTAAGGAGTACCGTGATCCGTTCCTCGGGCCGATCCAACCGTATAAGGCGCAGGAACCCCCATCACAAACCAACTTCCCACAGGAGAATAGCTGTTCAGGAATTGCTGCCCCATGACGGTTCGAGGAGCCTCTCCCGCAGCCAGTTGCGATTTCGTGTAATAGGCGCGAAGTCCGGACTGCTCCATGAGCTTGCCGACCAGATCCTCTGCATCACGCTCTTTAATATGGACGGCCGCAAAAGCATTCTCGTCGAGCCATGCCAGCGGATAGCTAAGGTGGACAAATGTTTTCGAGCCGGAAAAAAGCTTCGCCGCGATGGCTCCGTTCATCTGGGCTTCGACCTTATCGGCACCCAGATTAGCTGCCGGAATATGCAGTTTCTTCACCGCGTCGGGCAGAGAAGAGACGCCGTGATCGGCAGAAAGCGCAATCCACACGTTCGCCAGGCCAACCTGATGCCCCAGGAACAAAAAGAAATCAGCGAGTTGCCTATCCAAGGCCAAAGCCATGGACCGCATCTCGGGAGTATCGGGACCAACCTGATGTCCCAGAATGTCGTTGGCAGAAAGGCTTACGGCGAGCAGATCGGTTGCCGAACCAGTTCCCATCCGCTCATAAACCATCAACTCTTTCGCGAACTCCAGTTCATAGTCGTTGGCAAACGGAGTCGAGCCAACTACTTCATAGAATCCAGCCTGGGCACCATTTTTGCCTACCCGGTGCGCTGTGTCCCGCAGCGTATGGCCCTCGGGATCTTTCCATTCACGATTCCAATACTTCTCAGTTCGGTTGCTTGCATTGAAGTCCGCCACCCACTTGGGCAACTCGCTACGGTAATAGGTCGAGGTGATCCACTTCCCGCTGTTGGGCTCGATCCAGTAGGCGCCATTGGCGGCGAAACCGCCCGGAATCACGGCCGCGCGATCTTTCAGCGAAACCGCAAACACTCTGGATTTCCCCTGAGTGGCCAGTTTCAATTCATCGCCCAGTGTATCTGCCTGCAGATTGTGCGGAGAGGCGCTGGTCTTCTCTTCTGCCGCTCCCACGTTCTTCGTGTCATCGTCATCGACTGAGGTCACCATCCGCCGCTTCTGCGGATCCCACCACTCATTGTCGACGATCCCATGACCGTTGCTGTACGCGCCAGTGAACAGCGTCGCGTGTCCAGGCGCGGTTCGCGTATTCGCGTAGTCGTAGTTGCAGTTCGTGAAATATGCCCCGTGATCGAGGAACAGCCGGAATCCGCCTTCGCCAAACTGATCGCGATAGCGTTCCAGGTAGTCTCCGCGAAACTGGTCGATGACGATCACCACGACCAGCTTGGGATGCCCGTTGTACGCAGAAGCGTATAGCGCGCGGGAGCAAACGATCGGAAGCAACAGGAATAAAACGATCCAACTCAGGCGGAGGCGCATCGGTGTAGGGGAAGAACTCATCGCGAAGTAAGTTTACACAGGCGAGAGAAATCCACCAAAAACCATCGATTCGTGGCCCCCAATAGTGTCGCCGATATCGCCTACCCTCCGAACGGCAATATCGCCTCTGCGGTCCAGTTAGTGACGTTCGGAGTATAGGTTCAGCCGATTCCTTTGCAGGAATTGCAGCTTTTCTACCATCTGCGTCTTTCGCGGAAATGGATAAGCAGGAAAGTGGGTAGTGTAATCGCAATAGCCAATGTCACCATAGCTGCGTATGCACTGGCTCCACGCCTGCTTTCCGTCGTGTACGATCTGGGGAGAATAGCCCCCAGGAGTACGAAAAGTCGCAGGAATTAGCGCCACCGCAAAGATCAGGGTGGCGACCGCGCGCCAGCCGCCTTTTCGCCAGGTGAGCAGATGGAAATAAATACCCAGAAGCCCCGGCACCAGCAAACCCATGTAGCGCGAAAACTGAGCTGCCTCTGGTAGACCTAGACAGACTCTGCCGGCTGAGGCGTTAAATGCAAACAGCAGCGTGAAACTAAGCAAGACAACGATGCTCACGTCAATCGGCACCCACACTCCATCGCGCCACAGCCGTATGCCATGCCAGACAAGGATAGAGACAACCGCGAGCACAATCACTCCACCGAGCACGGAAGCCCAAACCACCGTCCGCACCCCCAGAAAGTACGAGAACAAGAGGCTGACGAACCAGGGATATCGGATCGGGTGAGGATCAGGAATCGGGCAACTTAGGGCCGGGTTCCACCGATAATGGTAAAAAAAACTGCCCATACTTCCCATGGCAATAAGAAGCGCCACTGCGGAAAACGCGGGCGATTCCGCATCCGTCCGAAGAGCCCGCCGCAAATCCAGCAGAAGAACGCCGAATGTGACCACTCCCATGAAGATGCCGAATCCGGTGTAGATCAGGAGAAAGTTAAGCGCAAGAACGGTGGCATAACGCACAACGCGGGCCGGAATCGTCCATGACAGACAATAAAGTGCAATCAGCAACTCTGGGAAAACGGAATACGAAGGATTCTCCTCGCCGACCAGAACCTCCAATTGCACGTAGGCCAGGAACAGGCAAGGGATTACCCAGTCTGTGTAGTTCAGGCTCCCAAAGAGCTTTTGCTTGAGCACCACCGCTGCGACGCCGGCTAGCAACAGCACTCCCAGCATGAAGAGCGCTTCGGCCTCCGTATTCCAGTGAGTCCACCTCAGCACGAAACTGTCGAGCACCAAACCGATGCCTTCGCGATGCGGAGCGTGCTCCCAGCGGAAGATTTCCCAAAGCGAAGCGTTGTGGAACAAGGGAGTATAAAAATCCCATTGATCCCAAAAGATCAGATTAACGGAATACCGGAGCACCGCCTGCAATAGGCGGAGGGCCGTGGCCAGGAAAACAGCCAGGACGAAAATAGCAGGCCAGTCAACCTCTTTCCACGAGCCTACGGATTCTCGGCTTTCAATGGGAACAGTATTTACGGACGACATCGCGTGATTGGGAACAGTTTCGGTACAGCCCGGAAATTCGTCCAAGGCGCTCGAGTAGTTCTTGCGCTCCCACTTCTCATCTTCAGGCAATTCTGGATTGCTGGCAAAGTTACCCGAGTAACGACCCTTGCCGAAGATGTCCGCCGTGAAATTTTAACCCTTTAGGCTGGGCCCGGGTGCAATTTCCTTCCGGTTTCCGATACATTATTGATTCCCATGCTCGACCTCAATTTTGTTCGTGAAAATTTATCGCGAGTGGAAGAAAACCTGCGGCAGCGTGGATTGGATCCGGCTGCGGTCCTGAAAGACTTCCGCGACATCGACGCTCAGCGCCGCCAGGCCATCACCGAGGCGGAAAGCGCCAAAGCACGGCGTAACAAGGCCTCCGAAGATATCGCCAGGCTCAAGAAGGCCGGGCAGGATTCCAGCTTGGCCATCGCAGAAACGAAAGAACTCCGCGAAAAGATTCAGGCTCTTGAAAAGACCGCGGCCGATTTCGATGGCCGCCTCCGCGATATCCTGGTAGGCATTCCCAACGTGCCACACCCCAGCGTTCCCGTGGGAGCCAGTGCCGAACAGAACGTGGAAGTCCGTCGTTGGGGCACGCCGCCCAAATTCGATTTCGCCCCCAAGCCACACTGGGACCTCGGAACCGAACTGGGCGTCCTCGACCTGGAGCGCGCCGTGAAACTCACCGGCGCCCGCTTCGCCGTCTACTGGGATCTGGGCGCGAAGCTCGAACGTGCCCTCGCCAACTTCATGCTCGACCTGCACACCCGCGAGCACGGATACACGGAAATCCTGCCGCCCTACCTCGTGAATTCCGACTCGATGTACGGCACGGGCCAGCTTCCGAAGTTTGCTGCCGATCTGTTCCGCGTACCCCACGGCGACAAGGATCTCTGGCTGATTCCCACCGCCGAGGTTCCGGTCACTAACCTGTATCGTGACGAGGTCCTGGATGCCTCCCGCCTCCCGATTTCTCTCACTGCCTATACGCCCTGTTTCCGCAGCGAAGCGGGCTCCTACGGCAAGGACGTGCGCGGCATCATCCGTCAGCACCAGTTCCAGAAAGTCGAACTGGTAAAATTCACCCGCCCGGAAGAATCGTACGAGCAGCACGAAAAACTGACACACGATGCAGAATCCGTATTGCAGAAGCTTGGATTGCATTATCGGGTTATCACATTGAGCACGGGCGACATGAGCGCGGCTTCGGCGAAGACATACGACATCGAAGTGTGGCTGCCCGGGCAGCAATTGTTTCGTGAGATCTCTTCCTGCTCCAATTTCGAGTCGTACCAGGCGCGGCGGGCCAATATACGGTATCGCCCCGAAGGCAAGAACAAAACCGAACTGGTGCACACTCTGAACGGCAGCGCCCTCGCCGTGGGCCGCACCTGGCTGGCGATCCTGGAAAACTATCAGCAGGCTGACGGCAGCGTTATGATTCCCGAAGCCCTGCGACCCTACATGGGCACAGACCGGATTACCAGGAAAACCTTTTAGCTGGGCTTCTTTAAAAGTGCATCGTAAGTACCAGAAGCGGTAAGCTAATGAGGACTAATACTCTGTTCGGAGGACGAAAGGAGCGGATCACTGGAGTTGCAACGCGCTGAAATTACTACCAGCAGCACCGATGCTCCATCGCTCCCGGTGAACGCGGTGTGGCGGACAATCCGCAGCTACATTCTCTGGCAGCACGAGCGTGGAACCCTGCACTACGACATCATGGTTACGCTCATCCTGATCTTCGTCTTCTTCTCGCCTTATTGGATTAACTATAAAGACAAACCTACGGCCCGTATCCCGCATCCGACCGACATAGTGGTAACCCCGCTCGCGAATGGACATCTGATGTACGAGATATCGAGGGCCGCGGTTTCCGCCCAAGATGATCTAACCATCCGCGAGCAGCTGTTGCATGCCATCGAACCGGTCTCAGGCAACGTTTCCATTGTCAGCTATCAGCCAGTGACCGATCGCAGCGGTAATGTGGTGACCTACAAAGTCGTGGCAGAGCGGCATTGATCCAGTACTCGTACCCGTAAGAAGTGAGCGAACACAGAACGTCCTATGAAAACCTTGCTCCGTCTCGTTCCTTTGACGATTTGTCTGTTTTGCATCCCCTATGCGGCCGGGCAGCAGACCTCCAACCCGCAACTGCAGGCAGTGCTCAAGAAAATGGATGAAACCGCCGCGAATTTCCGCAGCGCCGAGGCAAAGTTTGAGGCTGACCTCTACGAAAAGGTTATTAATGAAGTCGACGAGGTTCAGTACGGCACCATCTACTACCGCCGTGTGGGCGATGCCGTGCAGATGAAAGCCGACGTCAACAAGCCCGACGCAAAAGAGGTTTTGTTCAATGAAGGAAAGGTCCAGTTATATATCCCAAAGGTCAACCAGTTGACGGTTTACGATGCAGGCAAAAATCGCCAGGAAGTCGAAAGCTACTTTGTTCTTGGTTTTGGCGGCAGCGGCCAGGAACTCATGAAAGACTACGACGTAACCGACGAAGGTACCGAAGCAGTTAATGGGCAGCAGACCGCAAAATTGCGTCTTATTCCAAAGTCCACCAAGGTGAAAAACAATATCAGCGAAATTACTTTGTGGATCGATCCCGAAAAGGGAGTTTCGGTGCAGCAGAAATTTCTGCAGCCACAAGGCGATTACCGGCTTACGAAATACTCAGACATCCGGCTGAATGAAAAAATCAATCCCGATGTCTTCCGCATCAAGACCAACAGCAAGACGCAGGTTATCTCGCATTAATCGAGATGGCCTAGGGTCAATACTGCAACGAAATGCGCATTCTCAGGGTAAATTACTGATAACAAACCCCCTCAGGATGTGCTAGAAATTGCAGAGTGAAGGATATACACTAAGTCGACGTTGGGTGTGGGTTCATTCATGGCCAAAGTTTTTACCATTCCTGTCCCGCCAAACATCAGAAATAAGCGCAAAGAGCGTACTTCAGACCCGCGTTACGTCGAAGGACAACGCCTGCTCGTCGAAGCCCTGAAGTATCTGGCTCAGACTGATCCTCTCTCCAATCGACCGGCTATCGAACTGCTCTCCGAGCACGTGCGTACTCGCTTCCGCATGAGCGATTCGCCTTTGTCATAAACACGGTCTGAAGCGGGTTTTTCTCGCGCACACCTCAATTCTGCAAGTAAAAAGGGGCGGAGTTTCTCCGCCCCCAATCGCCCTCGCGATAGAACCTAGAACGAATAGCGCAACGAGAACTGCATCACCCGCGGCGGAGCCATGGTCTTCTGGAATTCGCCGAACGTCGATCCCGTCGTCATGCTGTTGTTCCCGCCATATTGCAATAGGCCCACATCAAAACTAGGAGTGTTGAATAGATTGAACACTTCCCAGCTGAAACGTAAAGCCTGACCTTCCGTCACATTCCACAACTTGGCTAATCCGGCATCGGTCTCGGAGAATCCCGGCCCACGCAGGTTGTTTCTCTGGCCGGATTCCCCAGGATATGCGAAGCGGAAGTAATTTCCCGGCGAACCGATTTGCGTGGGATTTCCCTTAAACACATTGGGATTGCCGTTGGGATCCGTATAAACCCCCGTCTTGGGAGCCTTCAGCATCACCGCCGCTGAGGTCAATTCCCAGTTCGTCGGCCAGTATCCGAGTCCCGGTTCGACCGTGAAGGGATAGCCGCTGGAAAGTCGCTGGATGCCAGTCAGACTCCATCCTCCGAACACGGCCTGTCCGACCCCATGTAATCCGCTGGCAAAATACTTCCCTTTACCCACTGGCAGCTCATAGACCCAATTCGCATTCAATTGGTGAGTGGCATCGAAATCTGACACCGCGCGCAATTGATTCGGAGCCCATGAATTTATGACTTGGCTGGCAAAGCCAAATCCTTGAAACGTGTTAATTCGTTCCGCGTTCGATCCAACGTCGATCGATTTTGAATAGGTGTAATTCAGGTCAAAATCCAGGCCGTTCCCTTTGTGCCGCAGCATCAGTTGCAGTGCGTTGTAGGACGAATCGCCGATACTGCGCCATGCGTAAAGAGACGAGAATTGTGAGTCAAAGTATGCATCCGGGCCCAGCTTGGAACAGGCCGGATAGCAGAGGCCGGGAACATCCAGGTTGAACAACGCCGAAGTTTCATTGCCCACATAGCAACTCCACATGTCATACACAGCTTGCGTGGCCGTGTAATTGCCATTGACGCTGTCTCCCGGGGCACAACCGAGATTGCCGCTGCTGCCCGGAGGTCCAAATCCCAAGTTCCCCTTGGCAGCGGGGAACAGGTTTTCCCAATAGGGTATGGATTTCAGGTTATTGATCGGCGTTCCTTTGTTGTAGGCCTGCGAGAGCATCGTCGCCGCCTGGAAGTAGCTCATCTTCGACGCTGGATCCACCAGATCAAGCGGCATCGCCAGGTCTTCCTCCTGTAGCAGGTGATGTCCCATTCTGCCGATATATGAAGCTTCTACGACGAACCCGCGCTGCAGTTCACGGGTGATGGATAGATCGAATACCTCTGAATACGGGGTCTTTATTTTGTTGTCCATGCCCCAGGTGATTGCGTACCCACCAGTGTTCAGAGTAGAGGGGGGCGTCTGCGGAAATCCTCCGGCGGGCGGCGGAAGAATCACGGAGCTTGGGACCGAATTCAAACCTGTAAAACGCGGAGCAATCGGGTTTCCTCCCCCGCCCCCAGCCGACAGTATGCCTGCCGGGTTCGAGAGCTGGGTTGTTAGCCCGAATGAGCCATTCTGGTCAAACGAATTGACGATTCCCTCGCCGTAGTGATCGTAGTACATCCCGAAGCCGCCACGAATGGAAGTTTGACCGCTGCTGCCCAACAAGCGGCTCCACCAGCTACCTCCGGATCCGCTCGGCGCCCAGGCGAATGCAAGGCGTGGGGCTATATCTTTGTAGTCCCACGACCAATAAGGGGCCTTGCCATTGGCCTGCCCGTTAAGACCGAAGGTGATCAGTGGCGCATAGCTCTGGCCATTCAACATCGCATTCGCTCGGTCGTTGAACCAGCTATTGATGCTGCTTGTCGGTCCCACCTGAGTTCCGGAGGTTTCATACGGAGGCTGCAGCAATGTATACCGCACGCCAAAGGTAAGTGTCAGGTCCGGACGCACATGCCACGCATCCTGCAGGTACGTCTCGAACTCGTTCGATTTGAAATGCCGAAATGCTGGCACTCCGACTCCCAGAACAGATCCCGTCTTCGTCCGGTTATAGTCGGAGAATCCCTCTGAGATCACGCCCGCCATGGCGCTGACCGCCAGATCGTATGCTTGAACAAAGTTGACCGTATCGTTTGTATTCGAACCGCCCACCGCTGGCTTGCCGATCTGCGTGGGGTTGAATCCGTTCGGTGTGCAGGCTCCACATGTGTACCCCGAGCCAATCAGCCACGATGGATTGGTATATCCGCCCAGAAATGAAAGCGAGTTGTCGGAGCGAATGTCGTTAATGATCCGCCAGTTCGCGCCAAACTGGATGGTGTGGGCTCCCTTGATCCGGGTCACATCGTCAATGAAATTGTGCACCGGCGTTTGGAAAAACGATGTGGGCGTTTGTCCGGACACGTTGTCCAGGCCGCGGAACTCGATGTATGGCTGAGTCTGCAGGCCCGAAAGACTGACGCTGGGTCGCGCATAGCCATAACGGAAGTTGTTGATCATACTGTTGCTGATCGTCCACACGTGCCCGACGGCAATTCCCTTGGCATTATCCTGCTGGGTGATATTGGCCGGGCTGCCCTGGAATTGCGGCGCATCCGTCACCGACGCCGCAACCAGGTGATCGTTCTGCAGGTTGCCGCGCACGAACATCGTTTGCCGCGACGTCAGATTGGCATCAAGCTTCACGATATAGGTATTCAGCCCGGTCGGCGTAGAGGCAGGAAACGTGTTGCACACGAAATTCAGGCCATCGCCGCAGTTCGTGGCGTTGGGAGTGGGGTACTGGTTAAACATCTGTTGCGCCGCGGATTTACGCCAACTCCCAGCAAGTCCATTTGTTTGAGCTGGGTGGGGTTGAGCTGCACGATACTTCCGTTGCCCGTGAGGTACTGCAGAACACCCTGGCGAAATGCCGCACTGGGCACGGTGCGCGAAACCTCCAGGCTTTCGTTGGTTCTCTGGCCTTCATACGCGGCAAAGAAGAACAGCTTATTCTTGATAATCGGTCCCCCGACCGTCGCTCCGAAGGTATTCCGGATCAGGTGTGGAGGGATATTGGGTAAGCGGGCCTGAAGTTGCGCCTGCTCGTTGAACCAGTCATTCGCTTCACCAATATTCGAGCGATTGTATTCATAGGCCGTCCCGTGGAACTGATTGGTCCCGCTCTTAGTGACGAGTGATACCTGCGCCCCAGAGGAGCGGCCCTGATCGGCATTGGAGTTGCTCGTCGCCACCCGGAACTCGTCCAGAGAATCCATTGTCGCGCGCAGCGATCCCTGAAAAGCATTACCATTATTAACGTCGTTATTATCGACTCCATCGAGCGTCACGTTAGTCTGGTCGCTGCGGGCACCGTTCACCGACCCTCCCCGGCTGTCGTAGTTTTGATCAACAAATGCCCCGCCCACGTACGTTACGCCCGGTTGCAAGCTCAAAATCCACACCGGATCCCGGCCTTCGGAAGGCAAATTGAGCAACTGTTTTGAAGCAAACGCATTCCCCTGAGAGGCGTCCTCGGTGTTGATCATCTCCGCCTGGCCTTGCACCTCGACCACCGTGGTGCTGGAGGCAACCTGAAGCGTCATATTCTGCGTTCCGGGGCTGTTCACCAGCAGCGTAACCGCATTGACCTTGGTCGTTGCGAACCCCTGCGCCGTGCTGGTGACGTCGTAGGTCGCCGGTGGGATCTGCACGAAGTCGTAGATTCCTTGCGCATCGGTTTTCGTTGTTCGTGTGAACCCGGTGGCCGAATTCAGAATGGTCACAGTCGCCCCGGGCACAACCGCCCCTTTGGCGTCCGTCACCGTCCCCTTTAATGATGTTGTCGCTGTCTGAGCGAAAGTCGTGATTGCAACTGCCACGACAATACCGACGATCTGAGCAACTACACGTATCCGACGACGCATAGGAATGCTCCTTCAGCCGCGAAGGCGTCCAAATTTTTAGTACCTGCCCAGGAGATGAGGCGACCGCGAGTGAGACCCTGGGGCTTGTTGGGGCGCTATTGTGCAACGTCTCGTTGACGGGGTTCAAGTAAAAAATTGGAAATTGCAATTGTGAATCGATTCGCGTTCACGCGTGTGTCATTGCCGAACTGCCAGTTGCGGCGTTTTTAAACACCGCCGAAGCCAGCACAATCAATAAGGGATAGCACTCCAGGGTGTACCGGGGCTCGGGATTTTCCATCGTCCCAAGAAAAGCTGAACGCAGTATAAGAAATACAACAAATAGCCCGATGCCAAATAATTTGTGCGTGCGCACCAGCCCAGCCATCCCCAGGACCACATAACCAAGATTGATCGCTCCGAACCCGATGCTCACGGCCAGCAGGCCGGCATCGTCGTTAAACTCCCACCAGCGTGGATCGGCCGACGTCAGTTCAGTTCTGGGACGCAGCCACATGTCCGCAATGCGCAAGGCCGGAAGCCATACGTAATAGCGAAGAGGATGCGCGGCAATGCGCTCCTTCGCGAGCGCACCGAATTGCGCATCAATTTCCGGCGTGACCGCGTGGTCCTCGTTATATTGCGCAAAGACTTCCTCGGTGGCTCGCCTCTGACTCGCGGAATCAAATGCCCGGTCCGGAAGATTTTTCACATCGATCTCGTCGTCTGGCACGTTCCAGTAGATCTCCTGCACCGAAACAAACTCGGCCATCCAGGTCTTCACCCACCGGTTAAAGCCCATCAGCGCAGGCTCATTCGGATCGTTGGCGTATCGCGGTGCCAGTGGCTGAAACAGATGAAAGGTGTGCAGGTTGCGCACCGTCCAGGGAACAAGCGGCAGCAGCGCTCCAAGTCCCAGCAGCACCATGTACTGGAAATCGCGCTTCCAGTCGCCACCACCGATGAACTTTCTGATCAGCAGATACCCGAGGTACGCTCCGATGCTAGCCAGCACGATCCCGCCATCCGGACGCAAAAGGATTGCCGCGCTGATGCTGAACCCGCAAGCGAGCCAAAGATCCGCGCGCGGACTTCCTGAATCGGCCTCCCCCAATCCCACTCCTCTGGCCGCCAGATCGAAAGCCAGCGCTGTGAAAAAGATCTCCAGGGTTTCGGTCAGCGCCGCCGCTGCGTAGTTCGCCAGAAAGGGGCACAGCGCCGTCAGCAGGAATGCCGCCTGAGCCGACCGCTCTCCGACAAAGCGTCGCGCCAGATCCGCGACCAGAAAGCAAGTCCCCAGATCGAACATCACTTGCAGGATTAGAACCGGTAGAAACTTGCCGGCTCCGAAGATCGCGAAGACCATGGCCAGAAACGCGGGATATCCCGGTAGGCGCGAAAGCGTTGGCACAATGTCGGTTCCGCTGGATAACCCATAGATCCCGTGATACAGCCAGTTTTTGGCGATATCCGCGTAGAGCCGGGAATCATCCACCACCGCCGGAAAGCGAAAAACGAAGAGCAGGCGGAGAGCGAGGCCCGCCAACCCGGCGGCAACGAAGAAGCGCGCGTGTTTGCTTAATAGCTTTTGCAAACCTTGAATATAACCCGTCCCCGGCAATCTTCCCGTCTCTGGACCGCATCCAAGTACTTAAAGCATCATCATGCCGCCTTTCCGGGTTTGACCCTGTTTCTCCCGCAGCTTACGATGAA
>DAIDGW010000004.1 GCA_027452245.1 Acidobacteriaceae bacterium | reverse complement strand
CCTTCCGGAAAAAGATTTACCGAAGCTGATGCGATCGTTCCTGAAGGTGGTGGCAATTGCGACCATTGCCGATGCGGTGCCGCTCACGGGAGAAAATCGCGTTTTTGCGAGTTTAGGCCTCGATGCGCTGCGGCGGGCGGTAAATCCGGGACTGAAGGCGCTGCTGGAAGTGGCGCAGGTTTCGACGAAGCGTCCGCCGAACTCGGGAGAAGTAGGGTTTCGCATCGCGCCGCGAATCAATGCGGCAGGGCGCATGGATGTGGCGCGAGACGTGATCGAACTTTTTACGGTGAAGGATGTGACGCGGGCGCGCGAGCTGGCGGCGAAGCTCGACCAGCTGAACACGGATCGCCAGGAAGAAGAGCGGCGGATTTTGAAGGCAGCGGAAGAACGGTTCAGTGGCGATCCGGCCCTGTGCGGCGCGTGCTGCATTGTAATTGATGGAGACGGGTGGCATCGCGGGGTCATTGGAATCACGGCGACGCGGATCGTGGAGAAATATCACCGTCCGACAGTGGTGATTTCGCGCGAAGGCGAGGAAGCGTTTGGGTCGGGGCGGTCGATCCGGGCGTTTCATCTGCTGGAGGCAATTGAGTCGTGCCGCGAATTGTTTACGCGCTATGGCGGGCATTCACATGCGTGCGGATTCGCGATGCCGGCGGCGAATGTCGAGCAATTGCGGCAAAGGCTGGATGCGTTTGCGCGGGCGCGGCTGACGGCGCAGGACTTCGATCCGGTGCTCGACATCGATGCACGATTGCGTTTCGACGAGATCACCCCTGCGCTGTTTCAGGCGCTGCAGATGCTGGAGCCCTATGGTGTGGGCAATCCGGAGCCGGTATTTGCTGCGCGCGGAGTGCGCGTGGCGGCTCCGCCAAGGATCTTGAAAGAGAAGCATGTGAAGTTGAGGCTCAAGGGTGGGGCGGCAGAAGCTGAGGAGCGTTCGGCGGAGGGGGTTGTGGCGACGCCGCGGTGCACGCCGGATGGAGCGGCGATCCGGCGCGAAGAGCGAGCGGCGGCTGCAGGCGAGTTTCAAGCGGGAAAATCGGGTGCGTGGCGGAATTCGATTGTGCTGGACGCTCTGGGCTGGCACATGGCGGAGCGGCTGGAAAAAGATCCGCTGCTGGCCGGGGATGTGGTGGATATCGCGTTCTGCGTGGGGCACAACGATCATCCGGAGTACGGCGGCCTGCAATTGGAATTGAAGGATGTGAACAGAGTGTGAGGTCTTTGCTCCACCTGCGTGCCCTACTATTCTAATAGGCTCCCGGTTGCGCGTTCGCGGCTTGAATCTAAGCAGCGTGGCGTAAACAGAAATTCTGGTATACGCAACAAACTATCTTCAATTTAGCGGAGTTAGTATTCAGAGTGGAAACTATGTATGCGCGGTAGCCTGATTGCAATTCTAGGGTTGGTTTTCGTGGCCGGGAGCGCCATGGCGCAGATTCCCTCCGGTAACGTCTTCTTCGGATATTCCTATTCCAACGTCGATCTCGCCTCCTTGGGCCGGGCAGGCACCAATGGATGGGAAGCGACCGCCGAAGGCAAAGTTCTGCCGCTGCTAGGCATCGTCGCCGACTTCAGCAGCCATTACGGTACCAAGGACACAACCGTCTTCCCGCCGAACCCGCTGTGTCCCCGCGTCTGCGAACCGCTGGTCGTGCCCGAAAGCCTCACCGAACATAACTACCTGTTCGGGCCGCGACTCGGGGTACCAATCGGAAAGTTCCGCCCCTTTGCCGAGGCTCTGTTCGGAATCTCGCAGGTACACATCGGCGGGGGTTCCGACACGTCATTCGCCACCGCGCTCGGCGGCGGTCTCGACTATCGGCTGATTCACTTTCTGGCCTGGCGCGTCCAGGGAGACTACGTCCAATCCCGCTTCTTCAGCAACACTCAAAACAACGTGCGCATTTCCACTGGAATCGTGCTCCGCTTCTGATCGGATGATTGAGCAATCATCGCTGTTTCTAAACGGCCCCATCCCGCAATCGCTCAATCATTCCATAAGTCCCGAGTCCAAAGCCCACCCTCCGTCATCGAAGGGAAGATGGAGGTATGTCTATGTACGTGGTAATGGGAGCCAGTGGCAACACTGGACACATCGTGGCGAACAACCTGCTTAGTCGCGGACACAAAGTTCGCGTCATCGGTAGAAACTCAGCTCACCTGCAGCCTCTTGCGGCGAAAGGCGCGGAAACCTTCATCGCGGATGCTTGCGACCCCAGCCCGCTCGTCAAAGCGTTCGACGGCGCCGAGGGGGCGTACGTCATGGTTCCACCCAATATCGCCAGCAACGATCCGCTCGGCCATTACAACCGGGTCAGCGACGCCATCGCCGCCGCCGTGAAGAAATCGGCAGTCAAAAATGTGGTTGCGCTCAGCAGCATCGGAGCCGACCTCTCCAGCGGAAACGGCCCGGTGCTCGGGCTGCACAATCTCGAACAAAAACTGAACCAGATCGGCAGCGCGAACGTGCTCTACCTTCGTGCCGGATACTTCATGGAGAACACGCTTCCCCAGGTGAACGCAATCCGCCACATGGGCGGCGTTGCCGGTCCGATCCGCCCCGACCTGAAACTTCCCATGATCGCCACGCGCGACATTGGAAGCGCGGCCACCGATGCGCTGCTGCATCCGGCGACGCACGGAAAACAAGCACGCGAACTGCTCGGCCAGCGCGATCTCTCTTACAACGAAGTCGCCAGCATTATCGGTAAGGCAATTGGCAGGCCTGACTTGAGATATGTCCAAGTGGCAGACGAACAACTACGACCCGCGCTGGTTCAGATGGGCATGTCGGAGGCGATGGCGAACCTGCTGCTGGAAATGGCGGGCGCGCTCAACGCGGGTAAGATGCGTGCGCTCGAACCCCGCACCTCCCAGAACACCACGCCGACGAATTTTGAAACCTTCGTCGCCGAAACGTTTGTTCCCGCATATCAGCACGCAGCCGCAGCAGCCTGAGTTAAGCCTGGGGGGGGTCTTTGTGGAGAATACGGGCGAGGTGTTCGCCTGCAGCTGCCAAAGAATTATTGGTGCAATGAGGCTTTAGCAGCAGAACTGGGTGTGAAAGTGAGGAAGTGCTGTGTTAAAACACAGCACTTCCAATTTTCGGTTGGGCTTAAACAGCATTACTTTTAGCCACAGCAAGATCAAAGCGATCAAGGTTCATCACCTTGTTCCACGCCGCCGCGAAATCTCTTACGAATTTCTCCTTCGCATCGGCGCATCCGTAGACTTCGGCGAGGGCACGCAGCTGTGAGTTCGACCCGAAGATCAGATCGACCCGGCTGGCCTTCCACTTGAGCTCGTTCGTCTTGCGATCGCGGCCCTCGTAGATGGCTCCAGCCCCATTCGACTCAGTTGACGGCTGCCATACGGTGCTCATGTCGAGCAGGTTGACAAAGAAATCGTTCGTCAGGGCTTCGGGCCGTTTGGTAAAGACGCCATATTTCGACTGCCCGAAGTTCGTATTGAGCACGCGCATGCCGCCGATGAGAACTGCCATCTCAGGAGCAGTCAGGTTCAGCAACTGCGCCCGGTCGAGCAGCAGTTCTTCCGTGGACCTCTGCTCGCCCTTGCGGCGGTAATTGCGGAACGCGTCGGCCGCCGGTTCCAATACAGCGAACGACTGCACGTCGGTTTGTTCCTGGGAGGCATCGGTGCGTCCCGGCGCAAAGGGGACCTTCACGTCGTAGCCCGCTTTCTTCGCAGCATCCTCAACACCTGTATTGCCGGCGAGAACAACCAGGTCGGCCAACGAAACCTTCTTCTTGCCTTTGTTGCTGTTGGATTGTGAGCTATTGAACTCCTTCTGGATGGCCTCCAGCTTTTCAAGGACCTTTGCCAGTTGCGCCGGTTGGTTTACTTCCCAATCCTTCTGGGGAGCCAGGCGAATGCGCGCTCCATTTGCCCCGCCCCGCTTGTCGGATCCGCGGAAAGAAGACGCCGCCGCCCAAGCCGTTGACACCAGTTGAGAAATCGATAATCCCGATGCCGCGATCTTCGCCTTCAGAGCGGAGATATCCTTTTCGCCGACCAGTTCATGATCGACCGGAGGAATGGGATCCTGCCAGAGCAGCGGCTCTTTCGGAACCAGCGGGCCGAGGTACCGGGCAATCGGTCCCATGTCGCGGTGTGTGAGCTTAAACCAGGCCTTGGCAAATGCGTCGGCGAACTGGTCCGGATGCTCATAGAAGCGCCGCGAAATCTTCTCGTAGGCCGGATCGAAGCGCAACGACAGGTCGGTGGTCAGCATGGATGGCGCATGGCGCTTGGAGGGGTCGTGCGCATCTGGCACTGTTCCGGCCCCTGCGCCATCCTTCGGAGTCCACTGATATGCGCCCGCCGGACTCTTGGTCAGCTCCCAATCGTATGCGAACAGGTTATGGAAGAAGTTGTTACTCCACTTGGTTGGCGTGGTGGTCCAAATGACTTCCAGGCCGCTGCCGATGGCATCACGGCCCATGCCCGTTCCAAATTTGCTTTTCCAGCCAAGTCCCTGCTCCTCCACATCGCAACCCTCGGGTTCGCGACCAACATACTGGGCCGCGGCAGCGGCACCGTGAGTTTTCCCGAATGTGTGACCACCGGCAATCAAAGCGACAGTTTCCTCGTCGTTCATCGCCATGCGAGCAAACGTCTCGCGGATATCCCGCGCCGCAGCGACTGGGTCCGGCTTCCCATTGGGTCCTTCGGGATTCACATAAATCAGGCCCATCTGCACCGCGCCGAACGGATTCGCTAGTTCACGATCGCCGCTGTAACGCTCATCGGCGAGCCATGTGCCTTCTGATCCCCAGTTGAGCTCTTCGGGTTCCCATACATCGGCACGTCCGCCTGCGAAACCGAAGGTCTTGAAGCCCATCGACTCCAGGGCAACGTTGCCGGCCAGAACCATGAGATCGGCCCAAGAAATTTTGCAGCCATATTTTTGCTTGATCGGCCAAAGCAACCTGCGCGCTTTGTCGAGGTTCACGTTATCGGGCCAGCTATTCAGCGGCGCAAAGCGCTGCTGACCGGAACCGGCGCCGCCGCGGCCGTCATGAATGCGATATGTGCCGGCGCTGTGCCATGCCATACGAATGAATAGTGGGCCGTAGTGCCCAAAGTCTGCCGGCCACCACTCCTGGGAATCCGTCATCAAGGCATGCAGGTCCTTGATCACGGCGTTCAGGTCGAGGGTCTTGAATTCTTCCGCGTAGTTGAACTGTTTGCCCATGGGGTCCGACAGGTCAGAGTGCTGATGGAGGGCGTTGAGATTCAGCTGGTTCGGCCACCAATCGGCATTCATCCGGGCTCTGGGAGCGCCATGCGCGACGGGACATTTTCCTTCGGTTGACGAGGCTTGGTCTTTCACTTCGGGGCCATGCCCCGGTGCAGTGGCAATGTTTTTTTCCATAGATTCGATTATCGTACGCCGAACGCCAGAGGTAAAATATATCTTTCCTATATCTGCCATAGGATTTTCATCTTGATCGATTCGAGGTCCAATGGAAGTTCATCAGCTTCGCTATTTCTGCGCAGTCGCCCGCTACGGTACATTTACGCGAGCTTCCGAGATCGAACATATCGCCCAGCCTTCCCTCTCACAGCAGATTCTGAAACTGGAAGCGGAATTGGGTGCGCGGCTCTTCGACCGCCTGCCCCGCTCCGCCAAGCTGACCGTATTCGGAAAAGCTTTCCTCCCGAAGGCGGAACGCATTTTGCGGGATTTGCAGGAGGCCCGGACCGAACTTCGCGATATGTCGGGCAACGAAAAAGGCGAGGTCATCGTTGGCATCATTCCGACCATCGCAGCCTATCTGCTTCCCAGATTGCTGAGTGACTTCACAGTGCACCATCCGCTCATCAACATCAAAGTCGTAGAAGACATCACCCCGACTCTACTGCAACGCTTGCACGAAGGAACCATTGACCTGGCAATCGCGGCATTACCGATCGAGGGAATCGAACTCGCCTGCATCGAATTATTCGAGGAAAAATTCTATGCCGTCCTTCCGCAGAAACATCGACTCGCGTCGCGCGCTTCCATCAGCCTGGCACAACTGAACCGCGAACCGTTTCTGCTCCTGAAGGAAGGCCACTGCTTTCGCGACAGCGTCATCGCGGCGTGTCACAAACTGAAGATTTCGCCGAGAATCGTCTTCGAGAGCGGACAGTTTGCCACCATCCTCGCAATGGTCTCCGCCGGAATGGGCGTGTCGGCGGTGCCAGCCATGGCAGTGCAGCCGAAAGCAGGATGCAAATTTATTCCGATCTCCGGCAAACACAGCACGCGCGTGGTGGGCATCGTAACCGCGCGCCACCACTACCAGAGCCGCTCCCAACGCCTGCTCATGAAACACATGCAGGATTCTTGCCAGAAGCACCGCGCCGCCTGATTTCTGGGTGAAGGAAGTTGATTGTGTAGATGCCGAAGTGCTGGCGGAGGGAGAGGGATTCGAACCCCCGGTACGGTTTCCCGTACATCGGTTTTCAAGACCGACTGTTTCAACCACTCACACATCCCTCCGCATGGCCAACTGTGAGGGTCTGTCGATAGTCTACAACAGCGCTTCGTCCCGTCTCAGAAGACTCGCTCGAACCACAGACTCATGCGGTCTCAACTGATCCGCATGTCGCTCGAGGTTCCGCCCGCCGCCGGCACATAGCATTTCAGGGTGTAATCCATGACCATGCGGTCGGCATTGAAACGCCAGCCAAGCGTGCGGATGGCGCGTTTCATGCGCTTGATCCATCCTGTCGGCAAGCCATCGCGATCACGCTGGTAATAAAGAGGAATGACTTCCTCGCGGAGCGTGCGCAACAGATCTTCTCCGTCGCGCGCGTCGTGAACGCTCATGTTGGAATGGGTCCTCCCCGACCCGATGGCGAAACCGTTCATGCCGTCATACGCCTCGGCCCACCAGCCGTCGAGAATGGAGAAATTCAATCCGCCATTCAGCACGACTTTCTGGCCGCTCGTGCCGGACGCTTCCAGAGGACGCCTCGGGTTATTCAGCCACACATCAACGCCCTGCACGAAATGGCGGCCGACGTTGATGTCATAGTCTTCGACGAACACGATCTTGTCAGCGAACTTCGGATCGCGCATGAGTTCCGCGATCTGCTGCAGCATGCGCTTGCCGGGCTCATCGAGTGGATGCGCCTTCCCGGCAAATACAAACTGCACCGGCCGCTTGGGGTCGTTCACCATGCTGACCAGCCGTTCGAGATCGTTCAGGATCAGGTTGGCACGCTTATAAGTAGCGAACCGGCGAGCAAATCCGATCGTCAGCGCGTCCTGGCTCAAAGTTCGATTGAGCCTCTGCAGAGTATCCTGTGGTTCGAACCGGCGCTTGGCCTGTTCCACGGCGCGGTGCCGAACAAATTCCAGCAACCGCGACTTCAGATTCAGGTGCGTCTCCCACAATTCGCCATCGTTGATGTTCTCAATGCCCTCCCAGGTTCGGGCTTCGCTGCTGCGTTGATGCCATCCCGTGCCGAGATGCCGGTCATAGAGGCGGAACATCTGCGGGGCCAGCCAGGAAGGAACATGCACGCCGTTCGTGATATGCCCAATGGGCACATCATCTTCCGGTTTTCCCGGATTCAGCCCCGTCCACATCCTCCGCGATACTTCTCCATGCAATGCCGAGACCGCATTGGCGCGCCGCGAGAGGCGCAGCGCTAGAACTGTCATGCAGAACGTTTCGTCCTGATTATTGGGGCTCACGCGTCCCAGTCCCATGAAAGTCTCCGGCGTGAGTTCGAGCGACTCGCGCAAGGGTCCGAGGTGTTCTTCCACCAGCGTGGAATCGAACCGGTCATGGCCCGCCGGAACCGGAGTATGCGTGGTGAAGACGACTTCCCGCGCCACGCGTGGCACGGCGTTCTGGAAGGATGTGCCTTCCTCGTGCATGCGCATGCGGATCGCTTCCAGCACAGCGAATGCGCTATGCCCTTCATTCAGGTGGAGCACACCGGGAGTGATCCCGAGCGCTGTCATGGCGCGCAGTCCGCCAACACCCAGCAATAATTCCTGGCGGATTCGTGTTCGGGAATCGCCACCATAAAGCCGGGAAGTGAGCGCGCGATCTTCGGGGGCATTGCCTTCCACGTCGGAATCCAGCAGCAGCAAGTCGCGGCGGCCAACTTTAATCCGCCACACCTTCGCGTGCAGAACCCCGCTTCGCATTTCGATCTGCACCTCGATCGGTCGCCCATTGGTTCCAATCGCGAGTTCCATGGGCAGATGGCCCACATACGTCCGCAAATACTCTTCCTGCTGCCAGCCATTGCGATCAAGCCGCTGATGGAAATATCCCTGGCCATAGAAGAGCCCAATTCCCACTAGTGGGATATCGAGATCCGAAGCGCTCTTGATGTGATCGCCGGCCAGCACACCCAATCCGCCGGAATACACCGGCAGCGATTCATGAAGTCCGAACTCCGCCGAAAAATATGCAACCGGCCGCGGCCGCAAGACTCCGGCGTGTCGTGTCCCCCAGGTACGATCCAGTTGCAGGTATTCGCGTAAGCGGCGGTAGGCGTAATTGATCCGGCTATGCAGAACAATTTCGTTCGCGCGTCGCTCCAGCTTCGAGAGCGGAAACTCGGTCAACAACGCCACTGGGTTGTGGTTCAACTCGCTCCAGCGCGTTGGATCCAGGTCGAGAAACAAGCTGGCGGAATCGTGGTCCCAGCTCCACCACAAATTGCGAGCCAGCGCCCACAGCCGCTCCTGCACGGGGGCGATAAATCTATCGAGGGTGCGCGCTTCGCTGACGACCGGAGCAACTTGAGTTGCAGCCTCGGTCAGCATCGCGATCTCATGATCGCTGAAGCTGCGAGCCTCCATGGTTTGAACGACGAGGACACCCTGCAAAATGCCGCGATCGATCAGCGGCACTCCCAGAAACGACTCGTAGGAATCTTCTCCCGCTTCGGTGAAATACTTGAACCGCGGATGATTCTTCGCGCTGGCGACGGCCACCGGCTGCACCCGTTCCGCAACCAATCCCACCAGGCCTTCATGGACTGCCATGCGCAAACTGCCGACGCATTCCCGCCTCAACCCGAGCGTCGCGGCGAGCACAAGATTGGCGCGGTCGGGCTCCAGTAGATAGGCCGAGCACACATCGGAACCAAATCGCTCCGCAATCAGAGCCACCACATTCATCAGTGCTTCAGCCGGCTTTCCTGCCTGGGCCGCAAGCCTTGCAATTTCACCCGATGTCAGGACATGTCCGGCCTCTCGCGTATCCAAGTCTTGCTCAATCTCCTGTGCTGCGTTCTCGTGGTCGAGCTCCGAACTCTGCGCCTCCATCTTGTGTTGTACTCCTCCCTGAAAAAAAGTCCTGCGATCTTGATTCTTTTGTGACCCTTTTGAGTCCAATTTGATGCAGGGGGCAGCTTCCCTGGCTCTACTGCTAGCTACGGCCTGAGATACTGGGAAGTCCCCGGTTTCAGCTGGAACGATGTAGAGCCATTTTACTATGCGTACGGAGATGGGCTTCCACAATAGGACATTTGTGCCAATCGGATGTGCGAACCGGAAGCGGATATGCTTGTACGCCTCCTGTATCTCCAGTAGCATGAATCCCTTACGGATGGGCTGCGGCTAGAAAGAGATCGCCATGAAGATTGCCAGCAATGTTACGGAATTGATCGGCGGAACCCCGCTGGTTCGCCTGAACCGCGTCACGAAAGATTGCGCCGCCGAAGTAGTGGCCAAACTGGAAAGCCGCAATCCGCTAGCCAGCGTGAAAGATCGCATCGGCGTCAGCATGATCAATGAGGCGGAGCGCGCCGGCAAGATTCATCCCGGCAAGACGATTCTGATTGAGCCCACGAGCGGGAACACCGGCATTGGTTTGGCCTTTGTGGCCGCGGTAAAAGGATACAAGCTCATTCTCACGATGCCGGAAACGATGAGCCTGGAGCGCCGTGTCCTGTTGCTCGCTCTGGGCGCCGAGATCGTTCTGACTCCCGGCCCGAAGGGAATGAAGGGTGCCATTGCCAAAGCCGAAGAACTCCTCGGCTCCAATCCTAACGGCTACATGCTGCAGCAGTTCGATAATCCGGCCAATCCCAAAGTCCACCTGGAAACTACGGGACCCGAAATCTGGAACGACACCGACGGACGCGTCGACTTTCTGGTTTCTGGCGTCGGCACTGGCGGTACGATCACTGGCGTGGCCGAATACATCAAGCCGCGGAAGCCTTCATTCAAAGCCATTGCGGTCGAGCCCGTCGAAAGCCCCGTTCTCTCCGGGGGCAAGCCCGGCCCGCATAAGATCCAGGGCATTGGAGCTGGATTTGTTCCCAAAATCCTGCGCACCGACCTGGTTGACGAAGTGGTTCAAATCAGCAACGAGGACGCCATTGAAATGGCACGGCGGCTGCCGAGAGAAGAAGGTCTGCTTGTCGGAATCTCCTCTGGCGCAGCCGTGGCGGCTGCCGTGCGCGTTGCGCGGCGTCCAGAGAACAAGGGCAAACTCATCGTAGTAATTCTGCCTTCCTTTGGAGAGCGTTATCTCAGCAGCGTCCTGTTCGAAGAAGTACGTAACCAGGCCCTGCAAATTCCAACCGCCTCAGTGTCGGTGTGATCCATGCCTCACCTGCTCGCTCTTATGCGCGAAGACATCGACGCGGTAATGGAACGTGACCCTGCCGCGAAGTCGCGATTCGAGGTTTTTCTGTGCTATTCAGGACTGCACGCGGTCTGGTTCTATCGCGTGAATCATTGGCTGTGGAATCACAGCTTTTTCCTGCTGGGGCGATTTCTCTCGCAGGCTGCGCGTTTTCTTACCGGAATTGAAATCCATCCCGGAGCCAAGATCGGCCGCCGCCTTTTCATCGATCACGGACTCGGAGTCGTCATCGGCGAAACCGCTATCGTTGGCAACGATGTCACGCTTTATCAGGGAGTCACGCTTGGCGGCACCGGCAAAGAACACGGCAAGCGCCACCCCACGATCGAAGATGAAGTCGTCATTGGCGGGGGCGCCAAAATTCTCGGCAATATCACGATCGGCCGCGACTGCCGCATTGGCGCGGGTTCTGTTGTGCTGCGAAATGTCCCCGAGCGCTCCACTGTCGTCGGAGTTCCCGGCCACATCATCTTCCGCAACGGGCAGCGCATCGTCATCACCGATCCGAAGCAAATTAATGATCCACTCTCGGAGGCTTTGGCTGCGGTGGCGTCGCAGGTGCATCGCCTCAGCGATCGCGTGCAGAAACTAGAAGGCTCCGACGCCGGGCACAAACCGGCGGCTGCTTCCCTGCAGAAAATCATGGAAGACATCGACTACCAGATCTAGCCCAACCCAGGGATTTTAGAAGCTCCGGAATGCCTGTGATCACCTGTCAACGCATCTGCGCGGGCGTAAAATCCGGACATCGCCGCCTCGATGTCCACCATCGCCAAAGCTCTCTCGCCCGAGTGGTCCATCCTTCTTGCATCGGCTGCTGTGGTTGACACTCACGATGAAGTTTTCTCGGAAGCGTGCAGGACTGCCGGCTGGGATCTTCTGCTCCGACATGCCGAGCAGCATGGCCTGACATTTCTTCTTTATAAATGCCTTTCTGCGAACGAAGCTACTCCAGCAGAAACCCGGCAGTTCCTGGCAGCCTCGTATCAGCAGAACGTGCGCAAGACCCTGGTGCTTGCGCGCGAGTTCTTCCGCATCCTCGATGCGCTGCAACAATCGAACATCGACGTGCTGCCCTACAAGGGAATCACGCTCGCTGAAACGCTCTATGGCGACATGGCCGCGCGGCCTGCAGGCGACATCGATTTGCTGATAAGGGCCACCGATTTCCCTAAAACCAAAGAAACGTTCCGCCAACTAGGGTATGTGCCTCACATGCAGTTTTCGCCGGCAGAGGAGCAGGCGTATTTATCTTCCGGTTACGAATGTGCCTTCGACGGCCCAGGCGGCCGCAACCTGGTTGAAGTGCAATGGGCGCTTCAATCCCGTTTTTATGCCGTCGATCTGGATACGAATAGCTTTTTCGGCCGGTCACTATCCGCCTCTGTCGCAGGTCGCACGGTTCGCACACTCTGTCCCGAAGACATGTTTGTAGTGTTATCTCTCCATGCCGCCAAGCATCTCTGGTCACGCCTGATCTGGATCAGCGACATTGCCCGCCTGATCAGCAGGCATCCTTTGAATTGGCAACAGATTTCGGAAGAGGCAGAGCAACTCGCAATTGTCCGGATTCTGCGAGTTTCTTTGTTGCTCGCCCAGCATCTTCTCGCGGCAGACATCCCTTCGGATGCGCAGGCCGAACTCGCCGCCGATCCTGGATCGCAAAGGATTGCCGCTGAACTGGCCAATCAGATTTTCTCGGGAACCAGTTGCCCGGTCGAATCGCTGGCCTATTTCCGTTTCATGCTGAAGTTACGTGAGCGCCGCTCGGATCGCATCCGCTTTCTGCAACGGCTCATTTTTACGCCCGGCCCCGGCGAATGGAAAACCATAAAGCTTCCCGCCTCACTTTTCCCGCTTTATCGTCTTGTCCGCCTCTCGCGACTGGCGGCGCGTGTCGGCCGCCCCGGAAAAATCCGCGGTTAATTCGGGACGCCGCCTGGAAGTCAGCGGCGTCCAAGTCGTCACGTGCAAAATGAACACCATTACGGCACCCAGTAAAGGCACTGCCATGCCGATTTTCAAACTGCCGGAGTGGCTGGATGCAAATCCCACCAGCCATGGGATGCTCGACCCGCCAAGGTTCGCCATCGTGAACATCACAGATCCGACCCTTGATGCCGCGTCGCCAAACTCTCTCGATAGCAAAGAAATCGTAATGGGATAAACGGCCGCGAGCCCGGCTCCCGTCACAATCGCACTGGCAATAACACTGAATGTGGCCCGCGAAAAAATCAGCCCCATTATTCCCACACAGGCAATCACCAGTTCAATGCGCGCCCACTGAATCTCATCCACGCTACGCAAAATCAGCGGTGCCAGCCATCGCCCGCATAGCAATGCAGAATAAAAAAATGACGGCATCATGACTGCCAGCACCAGCGGAATTGTTTCCTTGCTCTTCGCGTAAGTCGCGAGCCAGCCTCCGAGCGCATTTTCCACTCCCACATAGAGAAAGAACAGTGACGCCAAAATCCAAAACGTACGCCCCCGCCACTTCACGTTCCCATCGCTGTTTTTGCTGACCTTCGGTTCCTGAACCCAGGAGGGGATCGCGAGAATTCCCAGCATCACCACAAACAGCAGTCCGCCAACTCCGGCAAGCGTTTGGTTTACCTTGTGCAACCTGGCGGCAGCGGCGATCAGAAACGGACACGCCACCGCGCCCACGCTCCACGAAAAGTTCACCACGCTCAGCGCGGAACTTCGGCGCTCCGGATTTACTTCTGCCACCACCAGATTTCCGGCAGGAACCGAAATACCGAGCCCGAATCCATATGCCGCAATGCACGCAAGCGCCATCTGATAGGTGCCCATGGGCAACAGCGCGACGCCAATCGCCATCACCAACAACCCGGCATTGATCGCGAACCGGAATCCCCACCGCGAGATCATCCATCCCGAAAGAGCCACGGCCAGCGTCGAGGCGGCAAACTGCGCAGTGAAGAGTGTTCCGCTCTGCTGGTAGCTCAGTTCCCAGCGCTGCGAAAGAGCCGGCAGCAG
>DAIDGW010000003.1 GCA_027452245.1 Acidobacteriaceae bacterium | reverse complement strand
CCCCGCGAATATCACCCCAAGCAAACCATAGCCGTCGATCACCTTCCCCGAAACAGTTCCGGAAAAGTCACCAAGAGCGAACTCGAACGTTTGGCGGATAGCTAATTTCGGCAAAAGCTATCTATGATTGATTCGCTGCCTCGTTCCGAAACGTCTCTCCCGGCATCTGCCGGGCTCTCGTGCACCATATTGCACATTGACTTTCGCTGGCCCCGCCGAGCCGCTTCGCCAATTCCAGTCCTTTCGCAAGCCGGTCTCTTTAGGTTCTCGCGATTTCCAGCAGTTTGAGATAGGCCTTTCCTTCGAGGAGCAGACCCACGCCGGAACTCAAAAAGATTAGCGCAAAGTCATCCTATCTATGCGCTCTCTAGTCGGAAGATCGGATTCACTCCACGGGCCGCCGCGATCAGCCACCGGATTTCGTCTTCCGTCACCGGCTCAAAATTCTGGCCGACATCCATTCCCAAGCGAAAGTAGCGTTCATCCCCAGGGGGAATAGCTGCCGTGATTGGCTGTGTCAGCGTCCAGCGCAGGCTCAGCGTAGCTTCCTCCGGAAACGCTGCTGGTTCGTACCAGCATTTGGGATGCGGGTGATCTTTTTTGTGGAATCAGGCCAGGTTGTCTTCGCCATTCCTTTCAGCGCCACAATTCCCATCTGCTTCTGTCGCGCCTTTTCTATCACCTGCGGCCCAAACTTTGCCTGCGAGAAGAGAACACAATTGATCGGGAACAATATTGTGTCGAAATCATAGCGTTCTATCGCCGCTAGGGCGACTTCCACTGAGTGCGCCGAGAACCCGATGAATCGCACTTTCCCCTCTTTTCTTGCAGACTCAAAGGTTTCCATCGCGCCATTAGGCCCGAAGATCTGATCGAGATCCGGCATTTTCGACAACGCATGGAACTGGTAGAGGTCCACACGATCAGTCCGCAATAATCGCAGCGACTCGTCAAGTAGTCTGGATGAACCGTCTTTGGTCCAATCTTCTTCTTTGCAAGCCAGAAACACTTTATTACGATACGGGTGAAGTGCCGACCCCAGCCGTTCTTGGGCATTGCCATAAGTAGGAGCAACGTCGAAGTAGTTGATACCTCGATCGACAGCTTCCGCCACCATGTTGCTGGCGAATGACGGACTGTTCTCCATAACAACGATCCCGGCAAAGCCAATGATCGAAAGCTGTTCGCCCGTCTTGCCGAGGGTGCGCCTCGGTATTGGCCTTGCGTTGCTGATTGTCTGCTCTGCCCTGGCGAGAGGCCCCTCCAGCATACCGGCGGAGCCGAGGAATCCTGCTGCCGCTCCGTTCTTCAAAAATTCGCGACGCCTCATGATTAACCTCGCTGCGGACTCGCCCTGACAATTCGACAATTGCAGTACGATACTTTCCATTCGCGTGACCGTCAGTGACAGATACCACGCCACCAAGTGACGGTGCATACAGTGAGGAAATCGCGCCCATCTTGAAAGGGATCGAGCACGGCCAGTGGAGAAGACGTACTGCAAGCTCCACGCACACCCCGGCCGATCCATCAGACGACTATAAAAAGGAATGCTTTCTGGAATACCATGCGGGAGGAAGAGCACCTGACCGAATCCGCGGAGGTGGGTTGTGGAACTCAAGTCTTTCAAGATTTTGGCCCCGGGCAACTCTCTGCGGCGCAGAGTCGGCTATAGCCTGGCCCTTGTTCGGCTCGTGCTGGTCCCCGTCATCTTGCTGGCCGTGTACTACCTTTTCACGATGGGCCTCATTGTCGATCGTATCGTTAATGTTGATGCTCCGGTCACCAACCTCGCGGAGCAGATCTCAGTCGAGATGTTGGATGCCCGCCGCGCCGAGCGCAGTTATTTCTTGCTCCGCGACGCGGAGTACCTGAAAGCCAATCAACAGGCACTCCAACGATTGAAGCAACTGGCTGATAAAGTTGCGGATCTCTCCTCTCAGGAGCGGCCCCGCACGATGTTGATTCTGCAAAACGTGCGGTTGTACGAGCAAGAATTCGGTGACGCCGTTGCACTGGCGCGAGAGCCTGGAGGCTCGGCCATTGAACGTGCTCAACAAGTCGTGCGCGCTTACGAAGAGAATCTGAATGACCTTCTGAAGGCAGCACACCACAAAACTCGTGCTCAGCTCATCGACAGCCTCCGCAATCAGGTCGGTTCTTTCGACACCGAAATCACCCGGACGATGGAAGCAGGAGATCCCACCTTGCGTCAGGCCGCACCGGCATTGCAAAACTCGAGTGAGCAGGTATTGCAAGGGGCTTCGGAACTGGAAGCTCGCAGCTGGGAGCGTGTCCAATATGACCACGCCGAAGCCCGGCACCTGCTTTACAGCGCCGAATGGGTGCTCAGCATTGTCTCCGGATTGACGCTTCTGCTGAGCATCTGGATCAGCTTCGTACTACCACGCCAGGTCGTGAAACCGCTGGTCGAACTTAGGCAAGCCGTCGATGACGCTATTGCCGGAAATTACCTCATCGATTTTGAACTTCGCGGCCAAGGTGAGATTGTCGAGCTAGCGAAAAGTGTGCGGCGGCTGATAGAACACGTGCAACAAACGGCTTGACGACAATGCAACCGCAAACTGCGCATTCCAGATAAAAAGCAGTCGGCTGCAGGTAGACACGCATGAGTACGATAGCTCTCGTTTAACGCATTCGGCCCACCAACGCTCGAGCACAACCCTTGTGAGTCCCGTCACAGCCTGGGGACCGGACCTCATCTAGAATCCATGCAAATTGAGCCCGATGGAGTCGTCATCCAGCAAGGCGGCCATTCCAGGGAAGGCGCGTTATGTCCACACAACACTTTTTTTGCGAGCATTGCCATCATAAGTATCCAACTCATCAAAAACTGTTCGACGCTCTTTACAACTTTCACAAAGCAGGGGCGGAGCACTGTCCTGCCTGCGGCGGAGCGCGCAACTTACACATAACCCTTGATTTTCAACTGGGCAGCGGTGATACAGAGTTCAAAGTTGTGTCCGCATTCCTTCCGGACAGGCTTGATTCGTGGCTCGGTGAAAATGAAGAGCAAGTGACGCTCTACCCATTTCTGGTCGTCCTGCAACGCCAGAGCGATCACCGGCAATTCTGCTGGATGCCCTATTGGCACGTCACTGGAAAAGATGCCAGATTTGGCCAGCATGCCATGTGCCTGGAGAAGGCACAATTTGAGAGCTTGATGGCACAAGCTCATCAGAAACCAGATAGCAAGGTCGCCGCGGAAGAACTCGTAACGGTCTAACCGTCATCAGGTCTAACCGGCGGCGAATTACCTCATGCGGTTTGCCAGACCGTGTCGAGAACCGTTCCGTCTACCCATTTCACAATGGCCACCGCCCGGTCGCTGTGTTTCCGTGGCTGGGGCTTTCCTCCACAGATTCGCTGCACTTCGTTCTTAATGTCCTCTAGAGGTCGAATCGGCAATTTTGAACCTTTTACGGCGTCAATGAGATCTTGCCGTAACGGATTGATGGCAATACCGCGCTCGGTGACGACAACGTCGATCAGTTCTCCCGGGCCGCACAGCGTGGTTACATCGTCAACGATGACAGGAATGCGGTCGCGAAACGACGGCAGCGCCAGGATCGTGCATCCCGCTGCCAGACAGTTTTGCCAGCCCCCAATTCCGTGTAAAAGCCTGCCGTCGGAATGGGTGACGACGTTGGCGTTGAAGTCTGTATCGACCTCGGTGGCGCCCAGCACAACCGCATCCACCATCGACGCGAAGCTTCCTTTGCCGTGGTAGTTATAGGAAGTGAACGGAGATGTGGCCAGGTGCCGGGAATTATTCGCCAGCGAGCGCACACCGTCGAGATCGAACGTCTGCCCATCGAGAATGTAATCGGTCAGCCCCTCTTCGAGCAGTTCGACGAGGTATTTCGTTGAGCCTCCACGCACAAACCTCGCCTTCACTCCCGCTTGCTTCATCATCTCCTTGAGGTAGCTGACGAATGCCAGGGAGATTCCTCCCGAACCGGCCTGAAACGAGAAGCCATTGCGCATAATTCCGGCATCCTGAAGAAAACGCGCGACGAACTCGGCGATCCGCAACCGGTCTGGAGATCGCGTGATCTGGGTTGTACCCGAAACGATTTTCGCGGGGTCGCCGATCGAATCCACTTCCACCACGAAATCCACGTTGTTGCCCTGTATCTGCCACGGCACACAGGGAAACGGCACCAGGTTATCGGTAACAACGATGACGTAATCGGCGTAAATCGAATCGGCCAGAGCAAAACCGAGGGAACCACACGCCGACTTGCCGTGCGATCCGTCGCAGTTGCCGAAAGCGTCGGCGGCGGGAGCGGCGATGATTGCCACGTCGATATGCACTTCACCATCCTGTATCGCTTGCCAGCGGCCTCCGTGCGAGCGCAGCACTCCCATGCCGCGCATCTTCCCCTGCGTGCAGTAATCTCCCAGAGGACCGTTCATGCTGCCCTCAATGTGATCGATCACTCCAGCTTCCATAAGCTCGATCGCATCTTTCTGCGAAGGAAATGAAGCGCTGGGAAACCACATGAGGTCCTTGACACCGAGTCTGGCCGCAGCTTTCAGCGCCATGAGCGCAACGCGGTCGCCATCCCGCAGATGATGATGAGACGAAATCACCATGCCGTCGCGAAGTCCGCATTTCCGCAAGGCAGTCTCCAGGTCGGACACGCGTTTATCGCCGTTGGCGGGATAATTAGCAGCCGTGCGAATTGGCGCCGAAGCCTTGAGCCCAGCCGGCCAGTATTTCCCCGCGCCGAGGTAAGGCACCTGCCGGCGCCCGTTCACTGATTCAGGAACCATGCGGCCTGCGGCGTTTGCCGCCAATCCGGTTTTTTCAACGGTGGGCATGAACTCTCCCTGTTACCCTCACTGCGTTAACCCCATCGCTTCCGCCCGCGCCATTAACTTGAGCGCTCGTTGCACAACAGGAGGATCGATCATTTTGGAACCCAGGCTCACAACTCCGAGCCCTTGATCCTGTGCTTCTTTAAACGCCGCAACAATCTTTCTTGCTTTGTCCATTTCGGCTTTAGTGGGAGCGAATGCCTCGTGAAGAATCGGGATCTGCGAGGGATGAACGCAGCCCATGCCTTCGAAGCCAAGCGCGCGGGAGTTGAGTGCCCAGGCGTGCAATCCTTGCATGTCGCCGACATCGCCGAATACAGAGTCGATCGCCTGCAACCCGGCAGCGCGCGCCGCATTGACCAGGTGTTGCCGCGCGTAAAGCGTCTCGGCTCCCGTGGAAGTTTTCGGTACGCCCAGGTCCGCGGTGTAGTCTTCCAGGCCAATCGTCAAGGCAACGATCTGCTCGCTGGCCTTTGCGATCGCGAAGGCGTTCTCAATCCCCACGGCAGATTCCAGGATCGGCATGAGCCAGACCGGACGCGTGATGCCGTAATCGGCTTTAATCTTTTCCACGTGCTGGCTGACTTCAACGACCTGAGCCGCACTCTCGACCTTGGGAATAAGAATCAGGTCCGGATATTCAGGCACGATCTCGCTGAGATCTTCCAGGCCAAGAGGAAGCTGGTTGATGCGCACCATCCGCTCGCACGATAGAAAATCGACCGCCCGCAAGGCGTTCCGAACCAGCAAGCGCGCAGCATCTTTTTCTCTGGGATGAACCGAGTCCTCAAGATCGAGAATGATCGCATCGGGGCCGTGCAGCGCCGCGTTGATCATGTACTTAGGCTCGCTCCCCGGCAGGTACAAGCGCGAACGCCGCAGACGGTCCCGCCCCGACGGCTCCGGAAGCGCAATCCGGTCGGGGAGCACTCTTGTTCCCATGCCTCGTCCCGCGCGCCGCGCCGCCGCTTCGATACGCGCAGCAATCACATACGGCAGGGCGCCTTCGTCCCGAATCTCAACCAGGGCATGGCGAACCCCGAGTGCTTCGAGAACTTCCTCCGCTTGCCTCCGGATCGAATCCCCGTAGAAACTGCCAACCCGCGATTCGAGTTCAATCCTCAGCCCTCCGCCATCGCGAACCTCAATTCGTACCTGCAGATCGGAACGGATATCGGCTCCGCAATGTCCCGCTTCTCCCGCCTGAAGTGTCGTCGCCACACTCATGGTCGTCACCGTTGCCTGGAATTGCCAGCCGCCACCAGCTCCCGATCCAACCCATGCGAACCGGCTTGCCGCTCGAACTCCGCGATCACAGCGTCCGTCATCTGGACGGTGCTCGCGGCTCCCTGCGCAATCGCTTTCGGGCCGCCGGGAAGGCGCATCATGTCATACGTCCTTACTGTCCCCTGCTTAACAACAGCAGAAATGGCCTGGCGTATGCGGCCGGCCTTCTCGATCTCGCCCACATGCTCCAGCATCATCACTGCCGAAAGAAACATCGCGATCGGATTCACTATGGGAGGATCAAGTTCCGCGTACTTGGGCGCGGATCCATGCGTCGGCTCGAAGACTGCAACTTCATCTCCGATATTGCCGGAAGCGGCGAATCCCAGCCCACCGACCAGGCCCGCGAAAGCGTCGGAAATAACGTCTCCGAAGAGGTTGGACGCAACAACCACGCCGTACTCTTCCGGATTCTTTGTCAGCCACATGGTCTGCGCATCGATGTTCGTCGACCATAACGCGATGCCCGGGAATTCGCGGGCAACATTCTTCGCTTCTTCCTCCATCATTCCTGACGTTTCGCGAAGCACATTCGGCTTCTCGCAGATGGTCACTGACTTGTAGCCGTACTTCTTGGCCCACTCGAATGCTCCGCGGCAGATCTTGCGCGCCGCATTGCGTGTGATGATACGGACAGAGATCGCGAGGTCCGGCCCCGCAATACCGGCGAACGGCTTGAACTTCGAGTGCGTTGCGAGGGCGGCACGCACCAGCTCCGGCGGGTTTGTCCACTCCACCCCGGCATACAGTCCTTCGGTGTTTTGCCGGAAGACAACCACGTTTACCAGCGGCTCTTCGAAACCTCCGTCGGGTTTCTTGCGGATGAAATTCAGCGGATTCCCGGGAAACGAGATACATGGGCGAATACACGTATCCAGATGGAACCGCTGCCGCATGGTCACGATTGGGCTGAAGTAGGAGTATCCCTTGCCTCTGAGTTCCGGCCGCAGTTCGGCATCGGCTTGTTTCTTCGGCTTTGACGTGATGGCTCCAAACAACCCCAGCTTGTGCTTGGCCAGCAGTTCCACCGTGCGGTCCGGCAGCGCGTTGCCTTCGCGGCACCAGCAATCCCAGCCAATATCGGCGTGGATGTACTCCGCATCGAATTGAACTGCCTTCAGCAGACGGATAGCCTCTGGTAAAACCTGATTGCCGATTCCGTCTCCCGGCATAGTGACTACAGTATGTTTCGCCATAAATTGACTAGTCTCCTGAAACCAGAGCCGATTCCTTCTGGCCGAGCCCGAGTTTCTTTGCGATTACGTTCTCCACTCCTCCGGCAACTACCAGTGATTGCGGCACGTTGCCCAGCGGCGGAAATGAGAATTTCTCTTCCCGCCAGGTGAGTGTCCCGGAAGTGAAATCAATCGCAACCTTATCCTCCGAGATGATGGTCTTTTCCGGGGACGCGATGGCCCCGGCAAACTCGTCCCGCAGCCGCGGCAGCAATTCCGGCACTTCAATGCAGAGAAATCCGTTGTTGTACGCATTCCGGAGATAGGTCTGCGAAAAGCTGCCGGCAACAATCAGGGGTATGCCCTTCGCCTTCAAACAGGTGACCGCTTGTTCGCGGCTCGACCCCGTTCCGAAATTGAAGCCGGCGACGACCACATCTCCGGCTTGCGTGCGGCTCGCGAACTGCGGATCGTAGTTCTGCATGATCACGCGCGCCATCATCTCCGGCGTCATATCATCGCGATAGGTGTAGTCCTTGCCATAAATCGCATCGGTGTTGATGTTGTCCGGCGGGAGGAAGACCAGTCGGCCCGCGATTTTTCCGGGAAAACCGGGAAGGATGTCCACCCGTTCGCTGGTCTGGGATTGAATCGGGTACACCTCGTAGTTCCGCTCCAGTAGACGCGCATCAAAAATTCGCCGCCCTGTGATATACCCGGCCACCGCTGAGGCCGCGACCACCTCCGGGCTGGCTAGATAGCATTGCGCCTCCCGCGAGCCCATACGCCCTTTGAAATTGCGGTTGGTGGCTGAAATGCCGACCTCTCCCTTTTCCAGCAGCCCGGTGCCAAGGCCGATGCACGGGCCACAGCTGGGCGGAAGAGGAATCGCTCCCGCTTCCAGCAGAACTGCCCAGATGCCCTTCTCCTCTGCCTGTTTCTGCACCCAGGCGCTCGCTGCTCCGATATAGAATTTCACTCCAGGTGCAACCATGTTCCCGCGCAGCACCGATGCTGCCGCCTGCAAATCTGACAATCGTGAGTTGACGCACGAGACCAGATACGCCTTCTGAATTCGGATTCTCTTGTGTTCCATTTCAGCTAGAGACTGCATCGTCTGCACGGTATCCGGTCCCGACACATGCGGAACGACATGACTCAGATCCAGCGTTATCCGCGCCGCGTAGGTTGCGTCGCGATCAGGAAGAAGCGGATAGCTCCTCCAGAGGTGAAGATCATTTTCCGTAAAGCGCTGGATTCCTTGTTCCTTCAGCCTCTTGTAAACGGCCCGCAGGTAGCCGATCGTGACGTCATCCACCGGAAACCAGGCGGCGATCGGTCCCCACTCCGTGCTCATGTTGGCAATCGAGAAGCGGTCGTCCATGGACAGGCTCTCCACTCCGGGACCGGAAAACTCGATGGCCGCATTGAGCGCCTCGTCGTGGTTGTACAGCCCACAAAGTGTGATGATGACGTCTTTGCCGCTCACTCCATCCGGGAGCCGGCCTTCGAGTACGACCTGGATCGTGCGCGGCACCTGCCACCAGAATTCTCCGGTGGCCCAAACCGCGGCGGCATCGGTGCGTACGATCGGCGTCCCGGTCGCTCCCAGCGCACCATACATATTGGAGTGCGAGTCGGATGCGACTACGAACGATCCCGGCAGAACATAGCCCCGCTCGATCATGATCTGATGCCCGATGCCCGAACCGGCGGGATGGAAATCAACCCCATGCTGCCGCGCGAATGCTTCAATGGCGCGGTATTTCTTCAGATTCACTTCATCCTGATTCTGAATGTCGTGATCGAGCGCAAAAACCAGTTGTCGGGGATCTTGAATCCGGGTTGCTCCGATCCCCTTGAACTTGCTCATGACCGCCGACGTATTGTCGTGGGTCATAGCGTGAAGCGGACGAATGGAAACAAAGTCCCCGGCGCGCAAAGGGCGATGCGGGCCTGCCGCTATATGAGCCTGCGCAATCTTTTCGACGATCGTTTGTGCCATATAAAACTCCAAATCTGACTTACGCTTTTGGCCCCGGCGCACACCGCTCAGGCGCGCGCTGTTTTCCGGCGCTTTGGCTTGGACAACTCCGCGTTCCTTTTTCTCGTAGCCGCATGGCGGAGATCGGACTCCATCAACACCATCAGTTCCGTCACCGAGCCGACACGCTCCAATTTCCAGACTGCATCCTTCACCCGCTGCTGCGCCGGCTTGGAAAGAACACCGTCCGCCAACGCCGCAAATTTCTCTTGCAGTTCCTGATCGGTTAAGGGATTACGCGGATCGCCTTTCGGGAAATCCAGTTGTTTGTTGAAGGAACGTCCATCCGTAGTATCGATATGCACGATTACCCTCTGTAATGCCGGAAATACCTTTTCGATCTCTGGATCAGCCACTACTTCCACTTTTTTAAGCTGCGCACGAATCTGCGGATCTCGAATCTTCTCCATCGTGAACTGCACTGGAGTCACCTGCCGGTCCACCAACGCCGCGGCAATCACATACGGAAGCGAATGGTCCGCAGTCTCTTTGGTGTGAGGATCGTATTTGCTGGGATCCGACAGGATGTCGGCAGCCCGCGCCAGCGAGCGAATCTGAATTTTCTGCACCTGCTCGGGATGAAGATCATTCTCTTTCACCAGGTCGAGAACCGCGGAAATCGGCGTGTGCGTCAACGCCTCGGTCGGAAACGCTTTCATGCCGCACTGGGTAATGCGCCACGAAGAGCCCAGACCTTCGGTCAGCAAACCAAGCTTCCAGTCCGGGCCGAACACGTGCGTCAGCCCCTCTTTTCCGTCGATCACATGTTCCGGTCCCGTGTAGCCTTTTTGTGCCAGCAATGCCGCCAGCACTCCGCTCTGCGTCGCCAGGGGATCGACGGTGTTCTTCATCATCGTCAACTTGCCGGCTGTCACTGCACCCAACGTGCAATGGCGGCTCGCGGAGATGCCAATGGCATGCTGAATCTGCTCCCACGGCAAACGCAGCGCCCGGCCGGCAACAATCGGCGAGACAAAAGCCGTCAGGGTCGCATGATGCCAGCCGCGCTCGCGGATTCCGGGAAACGCCGCTTCACACAAGCGCATCTCGAATTCGTGGCCCAGCACCAGCCCGACAATCAACTCCTTGCCATCGCTCTCACTACGTTCGCAGCAGGCGATCGCCGCGGGGAAAATGTCGGAAGGATGCGACGGGTCCTGTTTCCAGTAGATGTCGTTGTAATCCATGCAGCGGATCATGAGCGCGTTAGCCAATGCCGCTGACACTGGGTCCATGCGCTTGCCCGTCCCAATTACCGTGGCGCGTCCCGGGCCGGCAACTTCGTCCAGGACTTCGAGGGCAATGCTTACATCGTGCTGCTGAAATCCCCCCAGCGCACAACCGAGAGAATCAAGCAGAAACCGTTTGGCCTGATAGACCGCTTCTTCAGAGATGTCCTGGTATTGCAGGCTCGCCGCCCAGCGAGACATCGTCGCGCTCACGGTCAGTTTGGCGGAAGCAATGGGATTTGTGGCCGGCAAGTTGGAGCTCCTTAAGATTTGAGTTTGATATTTTTCGGATTCTTGAACGGCAGGAACGCCATGAAATCAGCGTGGTGCACAATGAATGCTTCGGTCGTTCGTTTGACCAGATCGCCCTCCGCGGCGTGGGCCGCGATGATGTGACACACGGTGTCGGGAACTCCGCATTCGAGGGCTAGCGCAACTCCCGTAAAAGGATGCCGCAGCGCCTCTCCGCGCTCGCTCTGCCGGCTCTTCCCGTCGGGGCCGAGTTCGTACTCCAGAAGCTTGCCCACATCGGCAAGAATCGCCCCGGCGATCACTGTATCAACGTCGACGGGCAGCGCGCGTCCCATGAAACTCTGCATCGCCAGCGCGCTTTCACGGGCGATGTGCACCACGCATCGCTTGTGTTCCATGAAGGTGATAGGGCAATTCGGAACTAGCAATGTGAATGGGATACTGTTGAGGTCATCCGCCGTCAGCGGACTGCGCTCCAGCGCCTTGATCCAGGTCTGTGTGACTCTCTCCCGCAAGTCAAGGTTCTGAATCCACTCGATTTCCGGCCACAGCCGAGCGACGGCATCACGCATGCGGGCTCCACCGACGAACGTTTTAGGCTAGCTGCGCGGTGCGTGGGCAAACTGCGATTAGGATCACACGGGTCTGTGATTCGAAGGTTTCCCGGTCAAGGGCGAAACCGATCAGAATTCCTTGTTGCTCGAAAAGCGGCCACAAGCACCTTTCTTCTCATTGACTTGTCGCCCAGGAGAGAACGTGAGGAAAAGCCTGGTTCTGCCCGTCCTTGTGACTGTCTCATTACTCACAGCAGTCGTTCCCGCTTGCAACCGCGAAACCCGCGCGAATGGCCAGGCACTTCTACCCTCCAACGAGGTTGCAGGTTGGGCACGGGTCAGCGAGGTGCGCACCTTTGAGGCGGCAGATCTGTGGAAATACATCGATGGCGATGCGGAACGTTACTTGAAGCTTGGCGTGCAGAGGGTGCAGACCGCCGACTACAAGTTCCAGAATGCAGTGGAAGCAGCCGCTGACGTGTACGCCATGCCAGATTCAGAAGGAGCAACCAAGCTCCTCGCATCAGAGCCCATGAGCGGTGCCAAGCCGGTCCAACTGGGAGATGAGGCCAGGCAGTATTCGCAAAGTGTGGTTTTCCGTCGAGGACCTTACCTCGTGCGCCTTGTCGCCTTCCAGCAGTCTGCCGAAGTTCCACCGGCGCTCATGTCTCTGGCCCGAAATATCGACGAGCGGCTGAAACGATGACGGAAGGCTTGCCTGTTACACGATTCCACATGCCTGCTACGGGATAATCGCCTGAACTGCCGGCGATGAATAAGAACTCTCCTGCCCGCTGGAATTCACTGCCGTGGCTACGTAATAGTAGGTGCTTCCCGCCACCACGGTGCTGTCCGTGTAGGCCGTATTCGGATCCAGCACCGAGTTAATCTTTGCAAACGGACCGCCCGCTGTTGCTCCTCGATAAACGTTGTATCCCGATACCACGGAGTTGCTGGCGTTCCAGGTCAGACTTACGCTGTACGAAGGAAGAACACCGGTGCCTGAGGTCCCTTCTGTGGCCGTCGAATCCGACGCATTGCTCAAAAAGCTCAGCGTGCCGGAAGCACTCCCGCCTGCCGTCGGTGCAAAATTCACGTTCACCGAGACGCTCTGTCCCGCGTTGATCGTGAACGGAAACGATCCCCCGGCAATCGCAAACTCAGCATTCGAACTGTTCCCCGACGATACCGTCACGCTCGATCCCGTCGCACTCAAAACAATAGCCTGCGTACCCGTCGAACCCACATCCACGTTGCCAAAATTCAACGCGGCTGGAGAAAGCGTCAGTTGTCCCGAACTGCTCGACGTTCCCGTTCCGCTTAGGGGAATATCGATCCCATCTTGCAGAAACACGCTGCCTCCAGTAAGCCCTGCCGATTTCGGTGAAAAACTTACGGTCAGCGTAACGCTCTGCCCCGGAGACAACGTTGCCGGAAAGCCGAGTCCGCTGGCGGAAAAACCACTTCCCAGCACCTGCATTCCCTTGATCGTAATGTTCCAGGAACGGTCATTGGTGAGCACGACCGATGTACTCGTACTGCTTCCGAGCTTGACCTGGCCAAAATTAACGCTGCTGGGGGAAGGCGTCACGGGCACGCTCGACACTCCGCTGCCGGCTACAGACAATTTCAGAGTGTCGTTGGAAGGAGTGGCATTGAACGTCAGCGTCCCTCCGATCCACTGGTCCGCGCTCGGCCTGAATGTGATTTCCGCGGAGATCGTTTGCCCCGCCGCCAGGGTGATGGGAAAACTCAGCCCGGACACGCTGAATTGCGGCTCGCTCGCGCTTACACCGGAAATCGTAATGCTGCTTGTCGTGGCGTTCGTGAAATCGACAACCTCCGTCTCCGACTGACCCACAATGATCTGCCCAAAACGGAGGCTTGATGGAGATGCCACCAGTGGTGCGCTGGCATGAGCCTTCGGGGGCTCCATTCCTGTCAGCGCGAGAAGAACAACGATGCCAATAGACAGAAAACGACTGCGAATGACATGGGGGAGTGTCATGACGATAGTCTTCAGGAATTATCTGGAATCGAATAGATATCGATGGGACATAGGAACCAAGCCGGATGGCCCATGCAGCCCTTGTCCCGATTCTGATCCGTCCTAAACGCCTCACCAGCAATGCTCTAGAGCCAAAATGCCAAAACGGGCCTGAACATTCTCAGGCCCGTAATATATCTCGTTGTCTTAGAACCTATGGTGCGGGAATCTGCACGTTCGACACAATATTTGAATAGCTGCTCTCTTCGTTGCTGGTATTCACGGCGGTCGTGGCGTAGCAGTAGGCGGTGCCGTCGATGACCGACGCATCACTATACAGAGTCGTCGTGTTCAGCGTGGCATTGATCTTCGCAAACGCTCCGCACGCCGACGTTGCATATGCCGCGCGATAAATGTTGTAGCCCGAAATGCTCGATGACGTGCTCGCGTTCCACGAGAGTGCGACACTGTGGCTCGGTGCTGGCGTTCCCGTCCCGCTCAGCCCTTCAGTCGCAGTGGGATTTTGTGCATCGCTCGTAAAACTGAGGGTTCCCGTCACCGCGCCGCTCGCCTGCGGACTGAATGTCACCGTGTAAGGAACGGTTTGGCCCGAGGCAATCGTCGCCGGCAGCGATAACCCGCTGATCGTAAACTGCGAGTTATTCGCAGCTGCGGCTGTGACCGTCACCGTTCCGCCGGTGGCACTCAGGCTTCCGGAGGCGCTTCCACTCGTTCCAACCACTACGCTGCCCACATCGAGCGAACCCGGGGATGCCGCCAACTGCGCGCTCGTGCTGGTTCCCGTCCCTGATAAAGCCACGGTCACGCTCGGATCCGACGCCGTGGAAGCAATGGTGATGCTGCCGCTTACTGCCCCAGCAGCCGTCGGTGCGAACTTCACCGTCACGGTTGCGCTCTGCCCCGCCGTCAATGTCGTTGGTGTCGTTGCGCCGCTAAGGCTGAATCCTGGCCCGGCAATCGATATCTTCGAAACCGTCAGGGTTGTGCTTCCAGAATTCGTCGCCGACACTGTGAGTGTCTTACTGCCATTGACCGGAACATTGCCAAAGTCGAGGCTGGAGGCTGCCGCGGTAAGAGCACCTGCCTGCGTCCCACCCGAGGAACTCCCTCCACCATTACTGACGCCCTGACAACCAGTCAGGAATAGCGCTAGTCCCGCCGCTGCTCCGACCGCGATGGCCTTCACAAACCCTGGAACCCAGTTCTCTTTCATTCGTGCACCATGCCCATTCGGGATTAAAACCCGCTTGGGCAAATAACAGATTCCTCCGACATCACAACTGTCGGTCCAAGTTTCTTCTCGGAATATCCTTGGGGCTAGATTTCGGAAGTACAGTGGCTGGTTTCCTGAAGTGTAGTACTCCAGCTTGATCTTAGGAAAGGAAAAAAACTGCTGCCTTTTTCAACAGATGCAGGCGTTCGATGGGTTTCGAAGTTTTCACGCTCCGATCCTCCGCACTACAAAAGTGATTCGAGGATCAACTTCAGTTCGCAGACCCACCGCTGGGGCGAACTTTGCGGCGGCAACGAGCTCCTCGCAACACAAGTGCACAAAGGCTATCGACGAACTCCGGCGTGAGCCGATCATGCCGGATTAAAAAACGCATATAAATCGGACCATACAGCGAATCCAGAAGCAGGTCCGAATCTATATCTTTCCGCAATTCTCCCCGCCGAACTCCTCGCCGCAAAGTAACGTAGGCTTCCTGGCGCCGTGGTTTCAGGAAACGTTCTCGAAACGCCACAATGGAATCCTCATCGCTCTGCCCGGCGGCGAGAATTGCCGACACGATCCGTCCCTGCGGACTGCCCAGCACCTTCACCAGTTGGCGCATTTGCTGGCTGATGTCGCGAACTACCGAACCTGTGTTAGGAAACCGCAGTTTCATCACTGTACTGCTTGCAAAAGCATCTGCAATCAGCGCTCCCTTGTTCGGCCACCATCGATACACTGTTGCCTTGCCCACGGCCGCCTGGTCGGCTACGCCTTCAATCGTCAGGTCGGAGAAGCCATTTTCCGAAAGCATCTTGAGCGTGCTCCGCAGAATCGCCACGCGCGCATGCTCACTGCGCGGGCGCCCGGGGGGCCGTTTGCTATTGCCGTTCGCCGCATGCCCGGTGACCGAAGGTCTTTGCCGCATGCTGCAACCTTACCATATAATCGACGTCAGGTATTTAGAATCCGATACGAATAGTATCGAATCTAAGTTTGACTGCGAGGGCGATTTTTCACCCAGGCGCCCTTTGTTCAGAACTGGAGCGCTCGTAACAAATGTGGATTGTTGCCTTAGCTCTAAGACGGCCCTATACCTTCGTCGTGATGGCGCTCGTCATCATTATCTTGTTCGGCGTCACAGTCGTACGCACCCCTGTTGATATCTTCCCCGATATTGATATTCCCGTCGTTTCCGTCATCTGGTTTTACACCGGCATGTCGCCGCAGGATATGGCGGACCGCATCGTCGCCAACTCCGAGCGCAGCATCACCACCACCGTCAACAATATCGAGCATATGGAATCCCAATCCGTCTACGGGCTGGGAATTATCAAGGTGTTCTTCCGCCCTGGGACGAACCTCTCCACCGCCATCTCGCAAATTACCGCCATCTGCCAGACCACGGTGCGCGGCCTTCCCCCTGGAACAACGCCGCCACTGGTCATTTCTTACAGCGCGTCCACTACGCCCATCATCCAGCTCGGGCTTAGCAGCAAAACGCTGCCCGAGCAGCAACTCTTCGACTTAGGCCAGAATTTTCTGCGGACTTATCTCGCTACTGTCCAGGGCGCAGCCACTCCTTACCCCTACGGCGGCAAGATTCGCCAGGTCCAGGTAGATCTCGACATACCCAAACTGCAGCAGTATGGGCTCTCCCCCAACGAAGTTGTAGGCGCGGTCAATGCCCAGAACATCATTCTGCCCACCGGCACAATGAAAATGGGCTCGCTCGAATATGACGTGGAAATGAATGGAACACCCCAGACCATCGCGGAGTTGAATGACCTCCCCGTAAAAACCGTCAACGGAGCCACGCTCTATATGCGCGACGTAGCGCACATCCGCGATGGCTTCGCGCCGCAAACCAATATCGTCCGCCAGGACGGTAACCGCGGCGCCCTCATGTCGATCTACAAGAACGGAAAAGCGTCCACCCTGCAGATCGTTGCCGGCGTCAAGGAAATCATCAAGCAGGCGGCCCAGTCCCTGCCCCCGCAACTCAAAATCACTTCGCTCTTCGATCAATCCCTCTTCGTGCGCGCCTCGATCCAAGGCGTGATCCGTGAAGCCCTGATCGCCGCCGCTCTCACCGCCGTGATGATCCTCATCTTTCTTGGCGATTGGCGTCCCACCATCGTCATCTCCATCTCGATCCCGCTATCCATCTTCGTCTCCATCATCCTGCTCGGCGCCATTGGAGAAACGATCAACATCATGACCCTGGGTGGATTGGCGCTGGCCGTCGGCATTCTCGTTGACGACGCCACCGTAGAAATCGAAAACATCGAGCGCAATCTCGCCATGGGAAAGGAGATGCGGCAGGCCATTCTCGATGGCGCACAGCAGATTGCCGTCCCCGCCTTCGTTTCCACTCTCAGCATCTGCATTGTGTTCGTGCCCATGTTCTTTCTGACCGGTGTCGCCAAGTTTCTTTTCGTGCCGCTCGCTGAAGCGGTCAGCTTTGCCATGCTGGCCAGTTACCTGCTCTCGCGAACTCTGATTCCGACCCTCGTGATGTACATCATGCGTGGTCACGAGCATCGCGCCGCTGCGCCAAAATCTTTTCTTGGCCGTTTCCAGCGTGGTTTTGAACGCAGATTCGAAGACTTCCGCCGCGGATATGAAGCCCTCCTGGAGACTACGCTCGAACATAAGGGCCTCTTCATCATCGGCTTCCTCATCTTCTGCATACTCTCGCTCGGCCTTTACAGCTTTCTCGGCCAGGACTTCTTCCCCCAGGTCGACGCTGGCTTGCTGCGCCTGCATGTCCGCGCCCGCCCCGGACTCCGCGTCGAAGAGACCGCCCGTCTTTGCGATCAGATCGAAGGGGCTTTGCGCTCCCAGATCCCTCCCGGCCAACTGCAAACCTTATTGGATAACATCGGTCTCCCAAATTCCGGTTTGAATCAGTCCTACAGTTCCAATGGAACCATCGGTTCCAGCGATGCCGAGATCCTGATCGCGCTCGATCCCCAGCATCATCCCCCGACCGCCGATCTTATGCGCCATCTGCGGGAATATCTGCCCCAGCACTTCCCCGGAGTGGAATTTTTCTTTCAGCCCGCTGATATCGTCACTCAGATCCTCAATTTCGGTCTGCCTGCGCCCATCGACGTTCAGGTTGTCGGTATGGACATGCAGAGCAACTACAACATCGCCCAGCGGATCGCCAACAAGATGCGGGAAATCCCGGGAACGGCTGACGTGCACGTGCAACAGTTAATGTCTCTGCCTACGCTCTACATGGACATCCAGCGGACCCGCGCCGCCCAGGTCGGCCTCACGGCCGGCCAGGTCGCCCAAAATGCCCTTATTTCCTTGAGCGGAAGCTTTCAGACGGCTCCCAATTTTTGGTTGAACCCTCACAACGAAGTTACCTATCAAATAGCTGTGCAGGCGCCCCAATACCGCATGACCAATCTTCAGGACCTGATGAACATCCCGATGATGTCTCAGCAGGGCCCCCAGGTCATGGGGAATCTCGTACAGCTAAGTCCTACAGTTCGGCCTGCAACCGTCAACCATTACAACGTACAGCCTGTCATTGACGTCTACGCCAGCACCCAGGATCGCGATCTTGGCGCAGTTGCGACCGCTACCAACAAAGTCTTGCAGACGTTCCAGGAGCATCTCCCGCGCGGCACTCGCCTCGTGGTACGGGGGCAGGTCGCAACCATGCGCTCTTCCTTCATCGGACTCGGCCTCGGCTTGATCGGCGCCATCGTTCTGGTCTACCTGCTGATCGTCATCAACTTTCAGTCCTGGCTCGACCCATTTATCATCATTGCGGCTCTGCCCGGCGCCTTGGCTGGGATTTGCTGGTTCCTGCTGCTGACCCATACGACCTTGAGTGTCCCCTCGCTTACCGGTGCAGTGATGTGCATGGGCGTGGCGACTGCCAATTCTATTCTGATGGTCAGCTTCGCCCGCGAACAGATGGATGAAGGCGTCTCCGCCGTTCGCGCCGCGGTGGCTGCCGGCTATACCCGTGTGCGCCCCGTATTGATGACCGCTCTCGCCATGATCATCGGCATGGTGCCTATGGCTCTCGGCCTCGGCGAAGGCGGTGAGCAAAACGCTCCCCTGGGCAGAGCAGTCATCGGTGGCTTGCTCTTCGCTACTATCGCGACGCTCTTCTTTGTACCCAGCGTCTTCGCGATCTTCCATGGAATGCTGGAAGCAAGAGCGCGCCGCCGCGGGCAAGAAACGTAAAAAGACGTAAAAAAGGTAGGTTTAATCGGGCTCCTTCGCGATAATCGGAGTAAGGATGAGTGGAAATAAAGAACGAACTCGGGCAACGATAGACGAACAGCCGGTCGAGCATGGCGGCAATGGAGCTTCGCTCCACGGTTCCGGAGCGCACCATGTCACGCAAGTCGAGCGCGACGAAGAGATCGCGCTTATGGAGGAGCACTCGCGCCACCAGCCTCCGACCATCCAGCGTCCGCCCGAAATTCCGCCTGCATCGCCTCGTAAAGCGGTCATGATCGTCGTGACTGTGCTGGTGATTTTAGGAATCGCCGGCGGAGCCACTTTGCTCCAGCACGTCACCCACGATCGCGAATTGGCAAAAGAAACAGCCATCGATACCGTCCCTACCGTAGCCATCGTTCATCCGCTGGCGGAGAAGCCCGATCAAGAACTCGTTCTACCCGGCTCCCTGCAGGCTTTCGAAGAGTCTCCCATCTACGCCCGCACCAGCGGTTATCTCCTCCGCTGGTATCACGACATTGGAAGTCACGTGAAGGAGGGCGAGCTGCTGGCGGATATCGATACTCCCGAAGTCGACCAGGAGCTCAACCAGGCCCGCGCTGCCCGCCAGCAAGCCGTTGCCCAGCTGGAACTGGCAAAAATCAGCTCGGACCGCTGGGAAAATCTACGGAAGACCGATTCGGTTTCAGCACAGGAAGCCGACACGCAAACCAGCGGCTACAAACAGGCCATCGCTAATTTGGCCGCCGCCGATGCCAACGTCCGCCGCCTTGAACAGCTCGAAGGTTTCAAGAAAGTCTATGCTCCGTTTACCGGCGTTCTCACCAAGCGCAATGTAGATCCCGGCGCCTTAATCACCGTCGGCACCGGCGCTGCCGGGCATGAGTTGTTTGACATGTCTCGCGTCGACCCTCTGCGCGTGTTCACCAGTGTTCCCCAGGCTTACTCTCCTTTCATCAAGGTCGGCGCCGAAACCTACATCACATTGCAGGAACTTCCCGGGCAGAAATTCAAAGCGCGAATCGCCCGCACCGCCGAGGCCATCGATCAGACATCGCTGACGTTGCTGACCGAAGTCGATGTCCCGAACAAAGATGGACGCCTGCTTTCCGGTTCCTTCGGTGAAGTCCACTTTGCCGTCGGTTCGAACGTTGACAAGGTCACCGTTCCAGTGAACTCCATGCTCTTCCGCTCGCCCGGAGCGCAGGTCGCCGTCGTCGGTCCCGATAACAAAATCGAGCTTCGCCACATCAACATCGGAAGGGACTACGGCACCAGCCTGGAAATCCTGGGCGGGGTCTCCGTCAACGATCGCGTCGTCATCAACCCTCCCGATTCTCTTGAGGCCGGTCAGTTGGTCAATGTTGAAGCTGCGCCTCCGGGAGAAGGACAGACCCAGCCTGTCCAGGCGCAATCGGCTTCCCAGAATCAGCAGAAAGGAAGCAGCGGCCAGTGAGGAGAGTTCCTTTTCTCCCCGTCTTTGGCCTGCTTCTTCTCGCGGCGGGGTGCACCGTAGGCCCGCGCTATCGCCGTCCACCCGCTCCCGCACCAGCCCCCAATGCCTGGAAGACACAGCCTCCCTGGGAGCAAGCCGCTCCCAAAGACCAGATTCCAAAGGGCAACTGGTGGGACGTTTATCACGACCCTGAACTCAACACCTACGAACTGCAATTGCTGCAGGCCAATCAGTCGCTGATCGCCGCCCAGGCAAATTTGAATCAGGCGCGTTCCTTGGCGCGCGTTGCCACCGCCGCGTATTTCCCCCAGGTAGCTGTCGATCCCAACGGAGTGCGCGAACGCGCCTCGGGAAACCGTCCCCTGAATGGCTTCCCGCAGAAGTTTCCCGCCTACACGCAAAATGTCTTCACGCTTCCGTTTTCGCTCAGCTACGAAGCCGATCTATTTGGACGCGTCCGCCGCACCCTCGAAGCCGCCAACACCTCGCTCCAGTCCACCGCCGCCAACCTCGCCAATGTGCAACTCGTGCTGACCGCCGAACTCGCCGCCGATTACTTCAGCCTTCGCGAACTCGATGCCGAATACAGGGTGGTCGAGGAATCTGTCGGTTACCAGCAGCAGGGTATGGACCTGGTCAACCGTCGGCACGCCGGAGGCATTGCCAGCGGATTGGAAGTCGCCCAGCAGGCAACCGTACTCGACTCCACCATCTCGCAGGCCGCCTTGGTGCAGGAATCCCGCGATCAGTACGAACACGCCATCGCGGTTCTCGTCGGCAAGCCCGCATCCACTTTCAGTGTTCCGGTCGAACCCCTGCGCGCGACCCCGCCGCCTGTGCCGCTCGGGCTGCCTTCGGACCTCCTCGAACGCCGTCCCGATATCGCCTATCAGGAGCGGCAAATGGCTTACGAGAATGCTCAGGTCGGCATCGCTTACACCGCTTTCTATCCTCACATCACGCTCAACGGAACTGGCGGATGGGAAAGTTCCGACATTACGGCTCTCCTCAATGCTCCCAGCCTCTTCTGGTCTCTGGGAGCCGACGCCCTCGAACCCGTCATCGAGGGCGGCAGGAATCGCGCCAACCTCGCTGCCGCTCGCGCCGCCTATGATCAGTCGGTCGCCAACTATCGCGCCTCCGTGCTCACTGCATTTCAGGAAGTCGAGGACGGAATCAGCAACCTGAGCACGATTGCGCAAGCGCTCTCCACCCAGGCCGCGGCCGTCGAAGATGCCAAACGTGCGCTCGTCATCGCCAACAACCGCTACGTGGGCGGCGTGACGAACTATCTCGACGTCATCACCGCGCAAACCACGCTCCTCAGCAACCAGCGCCTGCAGACGCAGTTGCTCGGCCAGCAGATGGTCAGCTCTGTGTACCTGGTGAAAGCTCTGGGCGGCGGCTGGAATGCCAGCCAGATTCAGAACGAGCAGGTCCATCCCAAGCCCGGGCAGATCATCCAGCAATAGATTTCACGCGGATCGCACACTCTCAGCGGAATGTGCGCTGGTCCGCGTCCAGATGCGGCGTCGCGTTGAAACTCATCAGCCGCAACTCTTCGCCGCGCGCTTCGAGGATGGTGAACGAGGCATTGTGCATCGCTCCCGCGAGTCGCATCACGCGCCCGTCCCGCACATCGAGAGTTAATCCCGTCAGGATAGAAATCGGAGTCGCCGAAGTGAAGACGGCGACGCTTTCGTGCGCGTTCATCGCGCGCAATCGATCGCCGCACGCGCTGATACGCCGGTGAAAGTCAGGCCAGCTCTCGCCTCCGAACTGGTGTGTGCCGTGGATCCATGCCGCCACCATCGCTGAATCGCACGGCAGCCAGCGGCGATGCACGCTGCCCTGCTCTTCCCCACTGCTGGCGCGAGCCTGCAGGTTCATGGCTTCAAATTCGCGCCGAAAATCGTCGCTTTCGGCGCACAGTTGCGGAGCAATCTCCCGATACAGGCGCTCCAGGTCAAACTCATTCCAACGCCGGTCCACCATGAGACTTGGGAACTTATCTCCATAGCCGGCGCTGACCTCGCGTGCCGTCTCTTTCTGCCGGGACATCTCGCCCGAATAAGCCGCCGTGAATTTGATTTCTTGCGAGGCGAGCCACTCGCCCAATAACCGCGATTGCCGCCGCCCCAACTCGGAAAGTGAATCGTAGGCTTCGCGCGTTCCGGCCTGACCGTGCCGGATGAGGTAAATGTCACTCACCCGCGATTCTCCGAAACCAACGTCGCGCTGCGCATCATCATAGGAAATTTGTACATTTGTTACTTCATACCATAATTTCGCTCTCCCTGAGAATTGCTGCGCGGGGCGGGCTGAGGAGTGCCTGGGCGGATGGAAACCAAACATTCCTGCAGGAACACAACGTCATGACAGCAGCGGGTAGACGATATCGTCATGACAGATAAGGCCAAATAAACAAAGCCGACAAAAGCCACACCGGCGGCCCGGTGAGGATTGGCTGGCCTGTGCGCATCGATGAAAGACGGTCTATTTGCTGCCAGATCAGAAGAAGAGCCCGAGTCGCGGAACGTCGTGGACTCCGCATACGCCGATAGCGTGCTAAAGAACCGGACAAACAGGGTGGAATGCTCTTCAGAGCAGTCTTTCCAGGATGTTCAATCCCTCCTGAACCGTCTCCCGCTCCGCCAGGGTTGCACGCTTGAGCGCCGTGACTAGCGGATGAAGCGTAAGCTCCGGCGCTTGCCGCTGCAGAAAATCGCGCACTGGTTTTGTTACGCTGATCTGCGTTACACGCCGGTCACTCGTTCCGGGACGACGCTCTACCATGCCACGGGCTTCCAGGCGATCGACAATTCCTGAAACTGTGCTGTGCGCAAGGCCTACCGTTCTGCTCAAATCCTTCAGGCTCATCGTTTCGGTTCGGACCAGCAACTGCATGACCATCCGCTGCGGCCCGGTTAACCGCCCGGCAGCATATTCCGCTTCAAGCTGATACCGCAGCTTCCGCCGGATGCCATGCAATTGCGCCTCGATGTGCTGCGCAAGTTCGCGAAGCTTTTCATGCTTATTCTGGTTTCTGGCCATCGGCTCCTCTACAAAATGAATGGTACCAGCGCTCGCACGTGGCGGCGGTATTGCAGATATTCTTCTCCAAATTGGTCGACCATGAATTGTTCCTCAGTCAGCGATTTCAGCCAGAACGCAAATGCACAAACTGGAAGGGCCATCAAAGCGTGCACCGAACCGCGAGTAACCGCGGTGCCTGCCAGCCCGGCGAGAATTCCGGTGTAGATCGGATGCCGAAGAACTCTGTAGGGTCCGCGTCGCACAAGATTCTGGCCTTCCTTCAGTGCTACCACCCCACTCCAGTTGGTCCCCAGTGTCAAGCGCGCCCAGAGGGCAAATGCGATTCCTGCGAGAGTAATCGCAAATCCAGTCCACTGCACGATGTTCGTGCGTGGCATGACGGTGAAATCCAGCCATGCAACCCCTGTATTCCGCCAGAAGAGTAACCACCCGCCAAGCAACAGGATCCCGCTCTGCCATAGCCGGGTTCCGTGTGATTGTCTTCGCACAGTCTTGCGTCTGCCGATCGCAGCAATCAGCCATACCACCATCAGAACGAACCAGAGCCGATCGGCGGCCATCCTCAAATCGATTGTGTGCTGCATACTCCCCCCCCCTTCATAGTGTTGTACACGACGTGTCGTATACGACACGTCGTATGCAACGTACTATATCAGATCCTGTCAATTTGAGATATAGCCACGTTCGTGTGATTTTCCAGTGGACCGAAGCAAAACGCAGATGATCGGAAAAAACTCGAGAAGCTGCGCGGCCTGCATCGCAATCCGTAAGGCGAGGACTTTTCCTTGCGGCTCGTTGGATCGGGAGAAAAACCCGGTGCCGGAGCGCGCCTTTTCAAACCTTAGATAACTGAAGTGAGCCTCAGTTGCGCAACCGGGTCCCGCGGCAGTTTGTTAGACTCAGGCACCAAAGGAGATTGCCCCGATGACCCGTACCTGCCGCCTCATACCGCATTTTCTTCTTATAGGCCTGGCGCTGAATGCGCTCGCGCAGCAGTCTGCTCCCGCCACCGCTCCCGCGCCGCCTCCACTGGTCGGAACGCTGGCGGCGCATCCCGATTGGCCCGCGCTGAAGAATCCACAGGATGCGGATACGGTCGATCACCTCGTCGCTGCGCTCTATGATGTGATCTCCGGACCTGCCGGCAACCGCGACTGGGTCCGCTTTCACTCGCTATTTCTGCCCGACGGGCGCATTGGCGTGGTCGTCCCCGAATCTCCGCCCACGAAAACAGCACCCGCGCGCAAGGGCGATGCCATCTTCTTGACTCCCGATAGGTACGCCCAACGCGATGATTCCTATTTCAAAGCGCACGGTTTCTTCGAGCGCAGCATGGCGAACCGCGTCGAAGAGTTCGGCAATCTCGTTGCGGTGTGGAGCACGTATGAGAGCCGGAATGCGAAGGAAGACGCCCAGCCATTTTCGCGAGGCATCAATTCCTTCCAGATTGTGCAGGCCCGGGGACGCTTCTGGATTGCAAGCATCCTCTTCGATGATGAGCGGCCAGGGCTGATGCTGCCCGGCAAGTACCTGAAATAGCGCGGGGCGGCTGGCGCAACGCTCTTCGTTAGTCGGCGGCGACCTCTTTTACTTCCACCGGCGGCTCGGCGATCCGCTTCATGCGGTTCGATGGCAGGCCCGCATCCCGGATCTTATACAGCAGCGCGCGATAGCTGATGCCCAGCGTCTTAGCCGTCATTTTCCGGTTCCAATGATTGCTCTGCAGCACCTTCAGGATAACCTTCCGTTCCAGTTCCCGCACCGCCTGCCGCGTCAGCTTCTTCAGGGAAATCTGCCCGTCCATCGGAATGTCGGCGTTGAACAAATCCGTCTCGCGCGGCTTCAAGTCTGAAGAAATCACCTCTTCATTTCCCAGAATGACGTAGCGCTTGATCAGGTTCTCCAGCTCGCGCACGTTGCCCGGCCAATGATACTTGCGCAGAACCGACATCAGTTGCAATGAAAGCGCTCTCGCCCGGCAGTTGTACTTGCGGTTGTAATGTTCAAGGAAATAATTCACCAGCTCGGGAATGTCTTCGGCTCTCTCGCGCAGCGGAGGCAAATATACGTTCACGACGTTGATGCGATAGAACAGGTCCGAGCGGAACGTGCCGTTCTCGATCTCCTGCTCCAGTTTCCGGTTGGTCGCGCATACTACGCGCACTTCGACTTTCTTATCTTCCTGCGCTCCGATCCGGCAGAATTGCCCATCCTGCAAAAGCTGCAACAGCTTCGATTGCAGCCCGAGATCGAGTTCCGAAATTTCATCGAGAAACAGCGTGCCGCGATGCGCCAGTTCGACCCGGCCCGGCTTCGCTCCGAACGCGCCGGTGAACGCTCCTTTTTCGTAGCCGAAAAGCTCACTCTCCAGCAGCGTGCCCGGAATAGCCGGGCAGTTCACCTTCACCCACGGTCCATTGCGCCACGGCGATGCCGCGTGAATCATGCGCGCAATGATGTCTTTGCCCGTTCCGCTTTCGCCGTGGATTAAAACCGGCACGTTCGCCCCCGCCAGGCGGCTCAGGCGATCGCGCACCGTCTGCATGGCTTCCGTGCGCCCGAAAATGATGTTCTCCGGCGGAAAATCTCCCAGAGGCTGTACCAGCGAACTGACGCTGCTTGTGGTGTTCATGGTAGTAATTGGTCGCAATCGCAGGAGAGGGGGCAAATGGATGGGTGCACCCCGACAGCCAAACTCGGGAACACCTCCTCCAAGCTTGGCAATCGTAGCCTATCTGCTTCTAGTGGGGAAACTTACGATAGATTGCAAACCGGCACTAAAGGTAACCTTCCGGCCAGTCTTCCCTATTACCCGGCTCCATTCCGTGGGAAAACATTTCTCACTTTGCGGAAGCCGGCTTCCGTTTCGAGACCGCCCCCCGATGACGGCCATTCAGCAACGGACGCGAGAACTTCAACCCGACCAGGTGATACCCCGCCGCGTGTGTCGTACGCAGCGCCCTGGCGCGCAGCATGCGCGACATGGCAGGCAATCCGGCTGCGCTGGCTAGCGGCGCGCTGGGAATCTCCAGCCTCAGGGCAGACGACGCCGGCATAGCGCGGCGTACCGCCAGCAACATTCCTCCCGCGCTCACATTCAATGCCGTGGCAAACTCCAGAATCTCTTTGCCACCCGGGTCATGGCTGCGGACAAAAACCGGGATCGCCAGCGGCAACCGGGACCACTTCCGTCGTTCGCTGGCCTGCTTCCGTGGCTTCACGCAATCCCCTGCATCTTTCGCGGAAGGGAAAGCATCCTGGCTGCCAATTGGGTCGTAAAACTGTCCACCCACCTGTGAACTCCTCGCAAATCACGGAAGCAGCAGCACAATACCGGTAACAAACCAGGTATTTTCCACTGAAATCTTCGTCTTCCATTCGCCTGTTACCTGAAGGTGCTGCGACTCCCGTGAACTGCGGAAGTGCAGAGTTTTGCTACACTTGGGTAATCCGATCTCATTTTTGATTGACAAGGTTTTGCCGGGAGTTCTACGATTTTTTTGACCGCCTATTCTTCCGCAAAGAGAATGCAGCGGTCCTCCCTCCCCGCTGAACCGTCGGTTCCTCAATGACGATTGCCCAGAAGAATACGTGTGCTTCCGCTGGTTCTGCCGCCGTGAAGGCGCAAAATTCTGTGACCGCGTCGACTGTGGATCACGCGGCTGACCTGCCGGACAGCGCCGATTTGGCTCAGAGATATACCGAATTGCAGGAACGGTACCAGCGCACCACGAACGCGCTCGCTTCCGCTGCCCATGATCTGAAGACGCCGTTGGCGATCATGAACGGATATGTTGAGCTGCTTCAGAATGAAAAACTTGGTTCCCTGAATGAACGCCAGCGTAACGTTCTCGTCGACATGCAGGCCAGCGGCAAACGCCTGCAGCAATTCATTCAGGATTTCCTGACCTTCAGCGCCATCGAGACCGGTGGCCTGAAAATGCAGTTCGTCCGGGGCGACATCAATCAATGCCTTTCCGACGTCTGCCATCTTTGGTCGAACCGCTTTCAGGGCAAGGCCTTGGCGTTGTATTTCCTGCCCAACGACAAGCTGCCGGTTTTTCCTTTCGACTTACCCAAGCTCGAGCGCGTGATTTCCAACCTGCTGGAAAACGCTTTCAAGTTCACGCCGCAGGGGGGAACGGTCTGGATCCACGCCGAGCCCCACATGTGGGAACGGCGCGCCGCCAATTTGCCCGGGCAGAATGTCGAACGCCGCCGCAAGGAAGTCACCTCGCCGAACGCAGTCAAGATCAGCGTCTCCGATACCGGCCCGGGAATTCCCGCAGAGTTTCACCTGGAAGTTTTCGATGATTTTTTCCGTTTGCCGTCCAACACGAGCCAGGAAGGGATGGGTCTGGGATTGGCGATTGCGCGCAGGCTGATTCACTCCATGGGTGGAAAAATCTGGGTTGAAAGCGATCCCGGTGCGGGATGCAAATTTTCGTTTCTCATTCCTTACAAGCCGCCGGTCGTGGCTTCCAGCAAAGGAAATAGCCAATGAGCAATATGCCAAAAGTCCTGCTGGTCGACGACGAACCGGGGATGCTCCGCTACATCCGCACGCTTCTTGAAGTGGACGATTACAAAGTGGAAACGGCGACCACGGGAGAAGAAGCTCTCGACCGCCTGAAGAAAGGCCTGCAGCCCGACCTCATCCTGCTCGACGTGCTCATGCCCGGCATTGACGGACTGCAAACGCTGGAACAGATTCGGCAATTGCGCCCCGCGGCCAAGGTTGTCATGCTCTCTTGCGTCAGCGACACGCGCAAAGTCGTTCAGGCGATGAAACTGGGCGCGCAGGACTATCTCACCAAGCCATTTCAGAAAGCGGAACTCGACGCCGTAATCGACCTGTGCCTCGGCCAGGGCAAGCAGACGGTCAGCGGTGAAGTGGAAGAACTTGCCGACGACGTGTTTTTCATCGCTGCCAGTCCCGCCATGCGCAAGATCCGTTCCCAGGCCGCGCTCGTCGCGAATGTCGATATCCCGGTTCTGCTTCTCGGCGAAAGCGGCACCGGCAAGGAAGTCCTGGCGCGGCTGATCCACAAGCTTTCTCCGCGCGCCCATCGCACCTTCCTCAAAGTCAATTGCGCCGCCGTTCCTGCCGATCTTCTGGAAAGCGAGTTATTCGGATACGAGCCCGGCGCATTTACCGGCGCCACTCATGCCAAGCCCGGAAAATTCGAATTGTGCAACAAGGGAACGATCCTGCTCGACGAAATCGGCGAGATGCCTCCGCTGCTCCAGGCCAAGCTATTGCACGTCTTGCAGGACCAGCAGTTTTCCCGGCTCGGCAGCCGCTCCGTGATCAAGGTCGACGTCCGCATTCTGGCCGCCACGAATATCAATATTCCCGAGGCCCTCGCGACCAAACGCCTGCGTGAAGATCTCTATTACCGCCTGAATGCCTTCACGCTCCAATTGCCTCCGCTGCGCGACCGCAAGGAAGAGATTCCCGTGCTGCTCAAGCATTCCATGACGCGCATGGCAGAACGCTATGCTCGCCCTCCGCTTTCGCTCTCTCCGGCATTGCTGCAGGCGTGCCAGGATCACAACTGGCCGGGAAATCTCCGCGAACTCAATAATTTCCTGAAGCGCTACATCATTCTCGGAGATGAAAATCTCGCCCTGGCGGAGCTACAGCCCAAACACGATGGAACCGGCGCGGTCGCGGAAGATGGCTCGGTACATAGCGGAGATGCGGCGGGCGGATTGAAGTCGCTGGCGCGCAGCGCCAAAGATGAAGCCGAGGCGCAAGCCATCCGTCAGGCTCTCGAACAGACCAACTGGAATCGCAAGCAGGCCGCGGGACTTTTGCAGATCAGCTACAAAGCCCTGCTTTACAAGATCCGCCAGTACGGGATCGCCGCCAACAAGAGTCATCACAAACTCTCGGCCGGAGCGTAATTCCGCACGCTTTTCTTCCCTTGCCCGTGCACAGCCAGCGTTATAGGACTGTCATCGTGAAGGTCTGGCTGTGCGTGAGGGTTCCCGATGTCGCGGTCACAGTCAGCGTGTACGTTCCAGCCGGAGTTCCGATCGGCGGCGTGACCTGAATCGGCGAGTTGCAAGCCGGCCCCACCACGAATAATGCCAGCAGGAAGCACAGCGTCAACACCTGATAGAGTTTGCGCTTTCGCCGGTCTCGGCTGAATCCTATCCCGACGAAGCCGACTCCTGGTATTCCCATGAACACCGCGTACATTATCGCTCGCCAACGTGACTGCACAATATTGATGTTGCGGGCGGTGGTCGAGATCGTAAGGCTAGGCGCTTGCGGACCCAGCAACGTCACTGAAGCTGGCGAGAAATTGCCATTCGCCCCACTGGGCAATCCCGTCACGCTGAGTGAGATCGTGCTGTTGTAGACAAACGTCGGTGTCAGCAGTACCGAGTATCGGATGGTCTGACCGGCGGATACACTCTGTCCGCTTGGGCTGACCGTTACCGAGAAGTCAGATGCTTGCGCCGGCACCTGCGACGATGCCGGGACGATGGAATTCGATCCGGTGACCTGCACCGCGCCACCGTTAAAATTCCCGCTCGTCGTCGGCGTCAGCACGATGACCACATTGGCTGTCGAACCCGATTGCAGATAGGGAATGGTGCAGACCACCGCTGAGGTTGCGGTTGCCGACTGGCTGCATATCCCGGGCGTCGTGGTCGCCGAGACGAACGTGACCGGAACCAGCGTAACCAGAGGGCTGATCGTATCTACAAGGCTGATGTTGGTCGCAACGTCGGGTCCGTTGTTGGTAATCGTATAAGTGAAAGTGGCCGGGTTCCCCGCGCTGATGTATTGTTGTCCGGCTCCCAGGGAAAGCTGGCCCGAAACTGTCAAAGCCGCAGCCGGACCCAGCCTGACGGCATAGGCGTCATACCCGCCCGCCTCAGTTCCTTGCAAAGGACCCGCCAGCTGGATCGCCGTGTTCGTGTTGCCGGTAAAATACGTGTTCAGGTTGGGGTCGATCGCAATGCCGGTTCCGCTGGTCACCGACGCTGCCGTCGATGCTGTGCTGCCGCCGTAATAGGTCAGATACGAACCCACGGGATTGGTTCCCACAGACGCTGAGGTATTGATCCGGGCATAGAACGCGTCTTGCGCTCCATACAACGAGCTTTGAATCGCCCCCGGCGTCAGCGGAAATCCCCCAGGAGCCGGCGTCGTGGGATAGGTCGACGGCGTGGACTGCGTCCAGCCAGTCAGCAGGGCGTCGGTTGTCGTATCTACCGTCAGCGCCAGACCGGCTTCGTTTCCGCTCCCGCCGAGGTACGAGAAGTAGGCCAGCGTCATGAATCCTGAGCTGATATTCGGGAAGCGCGCCACGAATGCGTCGTTCGGCGCGGGATTCGCTGTCTGGGCCGTGCAGGTCGTCGGAGCGCCCGCCGTAAATTGATTATTCAGGCAGTTCTGGAACAGGCCGATATTGTTGGTCGGCAGCAGAACATCGCTTGAATTGGTGGTTCCCGCCAGATAGACATTCGTCGCGCCAGGATCGATCGCCACCGCATTCCCCGAATCCGTCGCAGAACCTCCGAAGTAGGTTGACCAGATCAACTGGCTGAGGCCCGCATGGTTAGGGTTCGGGTTTAGTTTCGCCACGAATGCATCCGGCGCGCTGGTCGAACTCGTGTTCGAGCACGTCGGCACATTCTGGATGATCAACGGAGGCGTCTGGTCGAGGCAAGGCTGATATGCATTAATGATCGGGAAATCTGTGTTTGCGTCCGTGCCGGTGTACAGGTAGTTAGTCGTTCCGCTGAAGTAAACGATGTCCTGCCCGTCTACCGCTATCCCGCCGCCAATCGCCACCGCCGCACCGGAACTGGCTCCCCCTCCAAAATATGTCGAGTACGGGATGCTCCCCGGTCCCAGGGAAAGCGTATTTACTTCGGTCACGAAGAATTGCAGGCCGCCGGCGTTCCGGGAAACAATCTGATAGGGCTCGGCCTGCGGTGGTGCGCTGGCAGGAAATTCAATCGTCGACGTTCCCGCATTCGTCGAGGTTGTCGTCCCCGTGACGAACATATTGCCCGCGTAATCAATTGCCATGCCGCTGGCGATGTCTGTTCCATTTCCCGACAAGTACGAAGAGTAGTTCAGCGTGACTGCTGCAGTTTGCGAGTTGAATCCGAGCGCCGTCACATACACGTGCGAACTTCCCGTGCTGCCCGCATACGGCGTGGTCTGGTAGGAGTTGATCGTCGTCGGATAATTCGATGAGGTCGTCGTACCCGCAATGTAAGCATTGCCGGCGCCGTCTACCGCCACGCCAACGTTCGTCTCTGTCCCCGAACCTCCCAGGAACACTTCGTACACCGCCGCGGTCGTGACTGAGGGCGTAATTTTCGTCACGAAAGTGTGTGTCCCTGAAGGAAACGGCGATGGGTACGTGTTGCTGACTCCACTCGCAGGAAACGTGCTGGGGGTAGAGCTGGTCGATCCCGCCATGTAGATGTTCCCGGCGCCATCCACCGCTACCGTGACGGATGTCTCGTCTCCGGTTCCGCCAAAGTAGGTCGCGTACGAAAGAATCGGGTCGATTACCAGTTCACGGCTGTGGTCGTAGTCCCCGACCTCAAAACCCACCCGGTTTGCTGCCCGCTTCACGAAGCGGCCCGCGATAGCCTGTTCGCGGCCATCAACTTCCTGGTAGATGTGCGGAGCCTGCAACTGCACCTCCGCATATCGTCCCTTCAGCTGCAGGTTTCCTCCCTGCATCCTGATTTGCGTGGTTCCGTCGAACTGCAACTCCGCTTTCGCCGGATCTGCCCCGGGCGCCACACGGAAGTCATATTCCAGGTGTCCCTGCTTGCCGTAGAACACCAGATCGATTCCTGGATACACCTGCTCATACTTCACGCGCGCAAACTGCGGAATGTCACGGCGCCACTGGCTGGGATCATTTCCCAGAAAATAACTCGTGCTTCCCGGAAGGGAATCCGTCCCCGCCAGTTTCGCGGCCGGATTGCCCCCTGCGATCTTCATGGCGATCACGTCCGTCGCAGCTTTGCCATCCTCTCCCCTGCCATTCAACGCGATCGTCGCGCCCTCGGCATTCAGAAAGAGGCCATAGCCGGTGCCGTGAGCGAGAAATCTCACGCGTTCATCTGTTTGGCCCTGATTCGGTTCGAATCGCAGCGGCAACGCAGATAACCGCGACAACACCTCCGGGCTCGATGCCAGCGGACGAGCCTTGTAGACCTCGGACTGAGTCGCTTTGGGAACCGCAGACGAAACCGCGCTCACGCGCTGAGACTTGGTGGAGTCTGGACGAGGGCCTAATCCCAGCACTGTTGCCGCAACGGCCAGAAGCACCACGGCCGCCCAGAACAGGCGAACGGAAACTGCTTTTCTGCCCCACCCACGAAAATCTACGTTCACGCGTTTCCTCCGATTCGGTACCGACTCGACTTCAGCATTAGTGGAGAAAAGAACCTGGCGCACAACTCCGGCGAACCCCGTGCCAACGATCAGCCGAGGTTTGTGGTCACTGGAACTGGCGGAAAAAATAAATAACTACTTAAACACCTACCGGATACACTGTCAAGTTGAGACGCCCTCTACCGCGACAGCCCGGCCGCCTTCCACCCCATAGTCTCTTCACTTTTTGCCGCGGCATCCGGGTTATCTGACAGTTCCTTCCGTGCTTTTTTGCGTGGACAGAGTGAGGATCTGACTCAGGGTCGAATTTTCCTCTCTGCCGACACGAGTTCCAGCGAAAACTGAAACACAAAGCCCCGTCCTGACTCACGCAATGAGTTTAACCGGGCTTCTGACATCCTCCACGACCGGCGATAAATGCCTCAGATGCGTCGTATGTTGTTGAAAGATGCCGGAGATGGCACAAAAGTGCCCCTCCACTGCCAACTTTTGCTCTTGCAAACTATCGCCATTCGCGTAGATTGTGGGCAGCGCCACGGATGCGTGTCGGCGGCGCCTCTGCACGAACCCACTCCAGGACGTCATGAACCCCTTCCCGGAAGAACGGCGGACCATGCGGCGATTTGACATGCGTCTGCCCGCCACCATTCGTCTGGGCACGGCCGATGAATTCCAGACCGAAACCCAAAATGTCAGCGCGCGCGGAGTTTTCTTCTACGTCGATCGTCCCCTCGCCCCCGGAACCCGCGTTGACGTCATTCTCACCTTTCCACCGCACGTGACCCTCACCGACTCGGTCCGCGTGCGCTTCACCGCCCGCGTCATCCGCACCGAAACACCTTCGCCCTCCGCCCGCATCGGAACTGCTGCCATGATCGAGGACTACGAATTCCTCCGCTCCGATGGAACTTCCGACTTTTTCACCGCATTGCAGAGGCAGTGGAAGGCAAAACACTGAGAGTCGGCTGCCGCTGGCAGTTTTACTTCTTCCCCATTTCTTTCATTTGCTGTTTGAACTTGGCGTAATGGCGGGCCAGCGATCCGATATAGGTTCCGTGGATCAGCCAGGTGGCAACATAAGCGGCGATCAGAAATTTGACGGAGTTCATTGTTGTCCTCGGCTCAGCGGGAGTTGCGCCTTGCTCTGCGTCGCCGATTCTCCCGACCCCAGCAGCGATTCCAGCGCCTGCGCTTCTTCGACCTGCCGCTTCAGCTTTTCCAATCGGAATCGAGCCGAACAGACCAGCGCCGCCAGGCAGGAGAACGCCAGCCAGTTGATCAGCAAAACCCGCATCATGCGAGGATCAATCGAGCCTCCGCCGCCGATCACGGGCTGCGGATGCTGCGTGCGGAAAAACCAGATCGAGAAATAAACCAGCGGAATATCCAGCGCGCCGAACACGGCCAGCACGGCCGCCAGCTTCGGCGTCTGGGCGCTGTCGGAAAAGCGCCGCAGCACCAGGTAGCTCACATAGATCAGCCACAGCACCAGCGTGGTGGTCAGGCGCAAATCCCACGTCCACCAGATGCCCCACACGGGACGCGCCCAGATCGGCCCGGTCACCAGCACGACGCTGCAGAAAATCACGCCCACTTCCGCGGCGGTCAGCGCGAGCATATCCAGCGCCTGATCGCTAAAGAATTTGCCGATCAGCAGATAAATCGCGGGAATCAGCAAGGCGGTCGTGGCCACCGAACTCGGATACAGCCCGGCCGGAAGCTGGCTTTGCACGGCTGGTACATACGGAGCAATCGCTCCGAGAACGCCGATGGCAATCACCGTCCAGCGCGCCGCCCGCTGCGTCGAAGGCTTGGCGTTCGCCAGAAATTGCAAAGACGCCAGAAAGTTGATGAAGAACAGCAGAAACGCCGTCCAGGCCGAGGGCACGTGATAATAAAAAATGCGCTGCACCTCGCCCATCGTCCGCTCGGTGGGGGCCACCCAGATCGCTTGATAAAAGGCGAACACCAGAAGCCCTGCGGTCAGAATCGAAAAGATGGGGAAGAGGCGTTTCATTCTGCGTGGAGGACAGTCTCGAATAAACCCAGGCTAGCAGTAGTAAACACCACATCATAGGTCAGAAGCAACACGATGTCGAAGCGCGCCGAGCCGTCCCCCATCAGGATGATGCGCGTGGCTTCCACCATGGATTGCACCGCCGGAATCGAAATCGGGAACAATAGCAAGGGCAGCATGATTTCGCGGCTGCGCGTGCGCAACGACATGGCCGCAAAAAAAGTTCCGTTGACCACTAACGCCCAGGTCGCCAGCACCGCGACCGGAATCAACTGCCACGCCGGACCGAGCGCGCGCAGGTTGTAGAACGCGATGAACAGCGGCGCCATCACCGCTTCCAGCACGGTGACCAGGATGAAATTTCCCAGGGCTTTCGCCAGAAAGAGCGACGTCGGCGGAGCAGGCGACACCCGGTAGGCGTCCAGAACCTGATTGCGCAACTCGCGCGCCCAGGTCTGATTCAGCGCCACGATCGAGGCAAACAGGAACGCGACCCAGATCAGCCCTCCCGCGATCGCCCGCGATTCCTCCGCATTGGGATCGAACGAGAAGCTGAAGATCACCACCACCAGCAGCGAAAAAAAGATCATCGCGTTCAGCGCGTCTTTCGAGCGCCACTCCAGACGGATATCTTTCGCCAGCGTCGACCATGTCAGCGACCAGAACGAGGGTGCCCCCTCCTTTCGCGCTGTTTGCGAAAGCGAGGGATTCATCGCTTCCTTATTCTCGGCCACGAGTCCCCCGGTTCGCACAACTGGCCGTGCGATCGACAATCTGCCCGGCCTCCATCCAGATAAACTCATCGGCCACGCCCTCAAGCAGCGACGGCTGATGCGTCACCACGAAAATCGTCCGTCCCTGATCGCGCATGGAGCTGAGCAGCGCGACCATTTCGCGCGCGGAATGCACATCGACGTTCGAAAACGGCTCATCGAGCAGCAGGATCTGCGGATCATGCAGGATGGCCCGCGCCAGCGATATGCGCTGCCGCATGCCCTGCGAATACTGCCCCACCGGACGCGCCAGCTCGGGATCAAGTCCCACGGCGCGAATCACCTCGCGGCAGAGGTCATCTTCAGCAAGTCCGCCATCAACTCGGCCGCGGATTCCGTAGAGCCGCGCGAAGTAGCGCAGGTTCTCCATCGCGCTCATTTCGTCATACAGCAGCGACGGATGCGCCATGTATCCCAGCTCGCGGCAGGCATCGTGCGGAGCCTTGCCCGCAATGGAAATCTCGCCTCGCGTGGGACGCGCCAATCCGGCGATAGCGCGCAGCAGCGTGGTCTTCCCCGCTCCGTTGTCGCCGAGGATGACGTGGAAACGTCCGGCGTCAAATTCGGCGGTCACGCCGCGCAGCGCGGCGAAGCGTCCGAACTGCTTGACCACATTCGATACCGTGACGATCGCAGGCGCAGCCGGAATGGCAGAGGCAGACACAGGTTAGGAGTTTGGTCGAAAACAAGAGATTAGCGAAGCGCACGGGCGAAGTCGAGCGGAGCCGCTTTTCCGTCGCGTCTTCCAAACTGGCAAATGAGGTTTTGCCCGACAGGCTCCGCTTACGTCGTGCTCTTCTGCACGGCCGGCTCGGCCTGCATCTGATTTCCGCCCGGAGCGCCTTGCTGCGGAGCGTATTTCGACGCGCACTTGGCTTGCAGCGCCTTGGCGTGGAAGACGCCGTCGCGGCCGAAGCTGCCATCGGCCAGGGCCTGGGAATTGTCCTTGAAGGTATCCGGGGGCGCTTCGGTTCCGGTGTAATCCACCGAGAGGTGCTGATCCTGCTCGACCAGAACAAACTGCACGTGCGTCCCGCTGCGCTTGATGGATCCCGGCTCGACGTTGCCGGCCACACGTAACCGCTTCGTGTAGGCTCCGTTACCCATCTTGTGCAACTCCGAGATGGTCACGTAGTAGCTCTTGCTGTCCTGCACACCGGTGTAAGCCAGGTATCCCAGCAGCACGATGATCATCGCCGTCGCCGCGCCAAATTTGAGATAAGTCTTGTTCTGTGATGACATTGGAAATCCCCCAGCCGGGACGAACCCACAATTAAATTTACGCGC
>DAIDGW010000002.1 GCA_027452245.1 Acidobacteriaceae bacterium | reverse complement strand
TCACTGTTTCAAGTAACGAAGTGCAATGGCTCCTGATTTAAGTTGCTTCGACTCAACCAGCTTCAATTGCAATTTCTCGGGCAGGCTGAGATCTTCCATCAATCGTCTTCCTGCTCCGACGATAAAGGGCAGAACGACAATACGGTATTCATCCACGAGACCAAGCTGGATCAGTTGAGAGGGGATATCGACGCCGCCCGCCAAAATCGGTTTGCCGCTTTCCTGTTTCAATTTCAGGATTTCGTCGCGAAGGTTCCCATGAATAATTCGCGTATTTTTGTCTTCTGCGCTGTTTAAGGATCGCGAGAAAACTGCCATGTCTTTCGAGCAAAACGCTCGGGCATAGTCGATGGACGCCTTGTTCTCCGAGGGGTCTTTTGCGACATTCGGCCAATACGGAACCATCAACTGATAGGTTTTTCGCCCATAGAGGAACGTGTCCACCTCTTGCAGCAGCTGCGTGTAGTGTTGCAGGATTTCCTCACTGCCGCTCATTTTGGTGTGGTCGCAGCAGCCGTCCAGGCTAATGTTGATTGCGTAGATTAGTTTTCTCATTGATTATGCTGATCCCCTTTTATGTACCACCTCTTACGGGTTTGCGGCCTTGCGCACGCTGGTTCCCATCGTTTCGCCCGTTCATCATACAGTCGTTCGAGCGGAGGGAAAATCGACAGTGCAGCGAACTCTACATCATTTCGATTCAGTTTTGCTCGCGATCTCCCCACGTTGTCTTTCGGCCGGCGAAATTCTTCCTGTTGGAAGGGCACCACTTCTCTCACGACTCTCTTCCACCTCTCGGGCATCTCTCTCCAGCACGGGACACGATCCCAACCTGCTTTCCCTGTACCTGCTGACCCAAACTGCCATTCAAATCCCATAGCGCACCGCGTCCGCCGCAAACGCCAGCGGCTTCCTCCTAGTCTCCTTATCGAAAACGCCTCGGATCAGCATTCTTTCCAACCCGAAATGTCCTGCCCGAGGCGTTTCCGATCAAGGCTAGCGACTACTGGGGAAGCAGTAGGGCGACAGACTGTGGGCTCACAGACCGAGGCACCGCGAGCGGAAAGAGTGACACTTCTGAGGAGTTTACGAAAGCCCCAGTCTCTTCAGGAGAGCCTGAAAGCGTGGCAGGGCGCGAAGGGGGGTCAACGTAGGTTCGCAGCCCAAAATAATCAAAAGGCCGGCTCCGCCTTGCTCGGCCCGCTCCAGCCAGTCGACCGCGACTTCCAGATTGCCGAGGACGCAATGGATCAGTGCCAGAATATAGGCAGCGGCGTGTTCGGCCGAGACGACGTCTTCCAGCCGGGCCGCAATCTCCAGAGCCTTTTCCCGCTCTCCCAATCGTGCATAAAGCACTCCCAGGACGCCCACGCTCGCATGTTGGCCGCTGCGCGTGAGGCCGGCAACCCTTTGGATTTTTTCAACAGCGCTACGACAGCGCTCGGGTGTTTTGGCAACATACATGAGAATGCGGTTTGTGTAGTAATCGCTGGGATGAAGTTCCAGGGCCGACTGAAGCTGATTCCAGGCTTCTTCGCTCTTGCCGGCACAGTTGAGAATCCAGGCTACGTGCGCCTGGAATAACGGACCGAGCGGATCGACCTCGGCAGCTTTGCGAATGGCGGCAATTGCAGGCGCGAAGTTGCGCACGCAAGCGTGAGCGATTGACAAGGTGTGATAGGCGATGCCGGCATTGGGATCAAGCCGGGTTGACTGCTCGGCCAGACGGATGCCGAGTGGGAAATCGTGCTCGGCCTGCATGGCGTGGAGCGAAAGCGCCGCGTACGCCTCTGCGTTGGAAGGATCGAGCTCGATGGCTTTCTTTGCGGCTGCTTTGGCTTTGGGAAACACTTCGGGGCCAGGAATGAAGGCATAGAATCCCATGAGCACAAGGGCATATGCGAGGCCGGCATGACTGCGAGCATAGGCCGGATCAATGGCTACGGAATGCTGAAAAAGTTCTAGAGCGTTACGAAAACCTTGCTCCGACCATGTTCTGGCTTGATGCGAGCCTTTCAGGTAGAGGCGGTAGGCCTCAGGATCGGCCGTTGTTGACTCACTGGCGGCGCGAGTGGATGCTGAGGAGGAGCGCCGGGCTGCGGGCGAGTCGCTACTCAAGCGTTCGACTAGGCGTGATCCAATTTCGTGAGCAATCTCCTCCTGCACCTCGAAGAGGTCGGTCATTTTGCGATTGTAGGAATCTCCCCAGAGCTGGTTCTGAAGAGCGACGTCGACCAATTCCGCTTTTACGATCAGCATGTCTTTGTGCTGCAGAACGCGGCCGCTGACGACGGCGCGGACCCCGAGTTCAGTGGCAGCGGTGAAAGCGTCCACATTCTTTCCTTTGTAGCGGAATATGACGCCACGCGGAACGACGCGCACTTTGGGCAGGCGAGACAGATTGTTAATAACGGTCTCGGTAATGCCGTCGCTAAGGTAGTCGTTGGCAGGATCGCCACTCGCGTTTTCGAAGGGCAGCACAGCGAGGGAATCGATCGTCTTGGTCATCTTCGGTTTGCGCGTTTTGCCCGAATCGCGGGTAGCTTCGGCTGCAGAGACGAGGTCCGAACCAACGTCACGCCTGAGCCGCTTGAGATCAGCGCGCAGTTCGGGCGCGCTCTGGTAACGCAGATCGCGATCTTTTTCAAGGAGCTTCCCAATGATTTCGTTCAGCTTGGGATGGAGCTTGCGGTTGCTGGGCGGCGGATGATTGAGCAGCGCATCAAAGATCACCGCAGTAGTGTCGCCTCCGAAGGCGGGCTGCTGTGTTGCCATTTCATAGAGGACGGCGCCAAGGCTGAAGAGATCGCTGCGGACGTCGAGGTCCTGGCCCCGGGCTTGCTCCGGCGACATATACGCGACGGTGCCGATCGCGATTCCGGGACTGGTGAGATGCTCCACGTCGACCGTCAGTGTATCGAGCGATTCGCCTGGGAGGGGGGCGAGCTTGGCCAGGCCGAAGTCGAGAATCTTGGCGCCACGGGAGGTCAAAAATATGTTGGCCGGCTTGATGTCGCGATGAACGATGCCGCGGGCATGAGCGGCACTTAGTGCGTCGGATAACTGGATGGCGAGATCGATCAACTCTTCAAGTTCGAACGGCACGGATTCGATGCGATGCCGTAATGTAACTCCCTCGAGAAATTCCATGGCAATGAATGCCCGGCCGCCATTCTCCCCGATGTCGTAGATAGTGCATATGTTGGGATGGTTGAGTGCGGAAGCGGCTTGCGCTTCGCGCTGAAAACGGCTCAGGGCTTGGGGATCACGAGCCACTTCGTCGGGTAGAAATTTCAGAGCGACGAAGCGTTTCAGGCGGATATCTTCAGCCTTGTACACCACCCCCATTCCCCCTCCGCCCAGTTTCTCGAGGACGTGGTAGTGCGAAATCGCCTGGCCAATCATCGGGCTGAAATGTTAGGTGCTAGCGCACGGTAAGTCAATGGAGCCGCGACGGCGGTACTGATCCAATTTAGCTAATTCAGATCAGTTACCGCGAGAGCGCGTGACGGGTACCAGGGGTCTAGCTGGTGTAGAATCAGCGTGCATTGCCTCAGGCGCGGGAGACTTGACACGTGGACGACGTGGGGAACACTAGTCTGGTCGGTCGCCAAATCGCCCACTACAGGATCAGCAACGTAATCGGCGCGGGCGGTATGGGCGAAGTGTACCGCGCAAGTGACACCAAGCTCGGGCGTGATGTTGCTCTGAAGGTCTTGCCGTCCGATATGGCGGGCGATCCGGACCGGTTGGCCCGCTTCCAGCGTGAGGCTCGCGCGGTTGCGGCACTGAATCATCCGAATGTGGTGACCGTCTATTCGGTCGAGGAAGCCGACAACGTCCACTTCATCACCATGGAATTGATCGAGGGGCAGCCGCTCGATCGTCTGATCTCCGCCGACGGACTCCCGGTTGATCGCATCATCGAGATCGCCACTGCGCTGGCCGAAGCGCTGGCTGCGGCGCATGAGAAAGGCATCCTGCATCGCGATCTGAAACCCGCCAATGTGATGGTGACGAGCGAGGGTCGCGTGAAGGTACTGGATTTCGGACTGGCGAAAGATGTCAGCGCGGAAAGTTCCACCGACGCCACGCTGACTTCGGCCGGGCACACGCAAGCTGGTATCGTGATGGGAACTCCGGCCTACATGTCTCCAGAACAAGTCTCGGGACGAACACTCGACCACCGCACCGATATTTTTTCCCTGGGAGTGATGCTGTATGAAATGACCACGGGGCATCGCCCGTTTGTGGGAACCTCGTCGGCCGAACTGGTTTCCTCCATCCTGCGCGACAGTCCTGCTTCGGTAACCGAGGTCCGGCCGGATTTACCGTCCGACATTAGCCGCGTGATTCGCCGCTGCCTTGAGAAGGATCCCCGGCACCGGGTGCAGACGGCACGCGACGTAAGCAACGAGTTTCGCGACCTGGCGCGGCCCACAACGCGTAACACGCCGCTCTCGACGCCGCATACCCGCACGGCTGTGACCGCAGATTCGAGCGCCTCTCGTGCCGCCACCCCGGAAAACGAAGGCTTCTGGGTCGCGGTGCTGCCTTTTAGGTACACCGGCGGTAGCCCCGACCTGAAGGCTCTGTCTGAGGGATTATCGGAGGAAGTCATTACCGGTCTCTCACGCTTCTCCTACCTGCGCGTCATCGCGCGCGGGTCCACAGCACAATACGCGCAGAGAACGGTAGATGTGCGCACAGCAGCCAAGGAACTCGGTGCCCGGTTTGTGATGGAAGGCAGCATCCGCCGGGCTGGCGGGAAAATTCGGATCGCCGCGCAACTTGTCGACGCCAGCACTGGTGCAGGATTGTGGGCGGAAACCTATGACCGCCCCTACAATCCCGAGGCCGCGCTCGATATTCTCGACGATGTCACTCCCCGCATTGTCGCCACGGTAAGCGACGCGCAAGGCATCCTGCCGCGCAGCATGACCGAATCCTTGCGCAATCGTGATCCGGAGTCGCTCACGCCGTATGAAGCACTACTGCGTAGCTTCGGGTTTCATCAGCACGTCAGCGCCTCCGAACACCTGGCGGGAATTACAGCGCTGGAAAGAGCGGTCAAACAGGATCCGGCACGTGCGGACTGTTGGGCGATGCTCTCCTGGCTCTATCGCGCCGAATACACCCACGGATACAATGCGCGACCGGAGGCCATGAACCGCTCGCTGGAGGCGGCCCGGCGAGCCGTGAACCTTGAACCCTCGAGTCAACTGGCGCACGCTGCGCTGGCCTCAGCCCACTTTTTTCGACATGAAGTTGGATCATTTCGCGTCGCTGCCGAGCGAGCGATTGCGCTCAATCGCATGCAGGGATACACAACCGCGTTTATGGGCTTGCACTTCGCCTACTCTGGCGACTGGGACCGTGGCTGCGCTCTGTGCGAACAAGCCACGCAACTGAATCCCAACCATCCCGGATGGTATTGGCTACCACTCGCCATCAATGCTTATCGCCAGAACGACGGCGAACGCGCCCTGCAATATGCCCTCAGGGTCAACATGTCCGATCTCTGGACAGCGCAAGTGGCCCTCTGCGTCATCCACAGCCAACTGGGCCATGCCGATCTAGCACGCGGTGCAATGCGCGACCTGCTGGCTCTTCGTCACGATTTCGCCACAATCGCGCAGCAAGAACTCGAGAAGTGGTGGTTGCCAGAGATGGTGGAAAAGATGCTCGGCGATTTGCGCCTCGCCGGACTAGTGATTCCGAACTCCCATGCGACTCCGGCGGTTTCATCTGGCGTGGTGCAGGCGAGGATGGCATCCGGCGCAACCCGTGCCGATGAAGGTTTCTGGGTCGCCGTGCTGCCCTTCAAGTACTCAGGCAGTAATCAGGACCTAAAGGCTCTCACTGAAGGATTATCCGAGGAAGTCGTTACCGGGCTTTCGCGCTTCTCCTATCTGCGAGTGATCGCGCGTGGCTCAACTGCGAAATACTCGAGCGAATCCGGCGACGTCCGCGCGATTGGCAAAGAGCTCGGAGCGCGGTACGTGATGGAAGGCAGCTTGCGCCAAGCCGGCTCTGCTATTCGCTTGGCGGTGCAGCTGGTCGATGCCAGTACTGGCACTCACTTATGGGCGGAAACCTTCGGTCTCCCCTTCCAGCCGGATCAGATTTTCGCCTTGGAGGATCAGCTTGTCCCGCGCATCGTCTCGACCATCGCCGACCAGCACGGCATTCTGCAGCGCAGTATCAGCGCGGCAATCCGGAAAAAGAATGACGATCAACTCACCCCCTACGAAGCCGTGTTCCGCGTTTTTAGTTTGCACGAAAATATGAATGCGCCGGGGCACGCCGCCTGCCGCGACCTTCTGGAACGAGTCGTGCGCGAGGTGCCGGACGCAGGTGATTGTTGGGCAATGCTGGCCACGCTTTACGCAGACGAGGAATGGTTCGGGTTCAACGTGCGGCCCGACGCGCTGGGCCGTGCAACTACCGCAGCGCAGCGGTCGGCAGAACTTGCGCCCGCCAGCGCGCTCGCCCTGCAGGCGCTTGCGCAGAGCCTATTTCAGAATCATGAGTGGCAAGCCCTTCGGCCGGTCGCCGAGCGTACGATCGCCCTCAATCCTATGGATGGCGCCACTGTTGCTTTGATTGGAATTCTGTTGGCATGCTCGGGAGAATGGCAGAGAGGCTGTGACGTGGCCGACTCCGCCATGAGGCTCCATCCGAACTTCCCCGGCTGGTATTGGCTGCCGAAAGTATTCAACGCCTATCGTACTCGCGACTACCACGCTGCCGTTGATACTGCCCTGCGTATCCAAATGCCCGGGTACTTCTGGACTCCCATCGTCTTGGCCGCAGCCCACGGGCAGCTCAGAGAGCATGAGGCGGCCCATAGGGCGCTAAAGGAGTTGCTTGTTTGTAAGCCCGATTTTGCGACCCGTGCGGGCCATGAACTCCAGAAATGGTTCGAGCCGGAATTGGTCGATCACTTCATGGACGGATTGGGCAAAGCCGGCCTGGAGATTTCGGAAAATCGTAAACCGGCTCCCAGCGGCCCGGTTACAGTCGCTCCCTCCATCGCCGTTCTGCCCTTCGCCAACATGAGCGACGACAAGGAGCAGGACTATTTCAGCGATGGGCTCGCCGAAGAGATCATCAACCATCTGGCGCAGATTCCAGCGCTGAAAGTTATCGCCCGTACTTCGGCTTTCGCCTTTCGCGGCAAAGAGCAGGACATCCGCGGCATTGCGGAAACACTCGGTGTCAGCACGGTTCTTGAAGGTAGCGTGCGCCGCTCGGGAAGCCGCATTCGCGTCACCGCGCAGCTGATCAATGCCGCCGACGGATCACATCTCTGGTCGGAACGATACGACCGGGAACTGAGCGACATCTTTGCGGTGCAGGATGAGATCTCAGTGGCGATTGCCAGAGCGCTGCGAGTGAAGCTTTCTCCCGAAGCTGCGCCTCAGCGCTATACGCCGAAGATCGAGGCCTATGACGCCTATCTGAAGGGCAGGCAGCAACAGGTCAAAGTCACACCAGAGTCGCTCGAATTGGCCCGCCGGTACTATGAACAAGCCATTGAGCTCGACCCGGCTTTTGGCATGGCGCACATCGGACTGGCATTTTACTGGATGACCTTAGCGCACTTCGGCCAGCATTCTGTCCACGAGGGCGTGTGCGCAGCGCGAGCCGAAGTTCAGCGAGCATTAGACATTGATCCTTCCCATGCGGACGGGCATGCGCTCTTGGGTTATCTGGCCGCCCTGTTTGACTCGGATTGGGCCACAGCCGAGAAGTACTTTGAATTTCCGATGGCGAAACAAGCAAGTTTTGAGCTGGTCAAACCCATGTACGGCGGTTTTCTGTATTTGCACGGAAATACGGATGAGGCAATCAGGTTGGCCGAGCGTGCCATTGAACAAGACCCCCTCGACGTGTGGGCCCACATGAACCTGCATGCCTATCTTCAGCCCGCGGGGCGCGTCGACGAGGCGCTCGAGCAATTAAAGAAAGTAGTGGAACTCGACCCGAACCAGGTTGTCGCCCTCGCTTCGATGGTGATGATCCATGCCGATAAGGGTGAGATCGCTGAGGCATTGAAGATCGCGCGGCGCGCCTATGCGGTTGGACGCTGGTTTCCTGATACTGTTGGCCTGCTCGCCGCACTCCTGCGGCGCAACGGGGAAGAAGAGGAGTCAAGATCGATCGCAAAGGAGCTTGGTTCCGGAGAGGCGCTTGGCGATGCCCGCGCCCGTGCGCTTTTTCATCTTATCTGCGGTGAAATCGACAAGGGATCCGATTATGTCGAAAAGGCGTTGGAACAACGCGATTCCTCGATGAGGTTCTATCTCGGCTTTGTGATCTGCAAAGGGCTGCGAGCCAGCCATCGCTGGCCGAAAATCGCCAAGATGGTCAATCTTCCGACCTGAACCCCTGGTCCGATTAAGGGACACGGAAGTAATCTGATTTCCCGAAGAGCAGCTCGCTGTTATGTCGGAGAGAACAGCTCCGCAATTTCCCCCGGGGAGCGCATGACGGGCGACCGGGCCTCAACCCCTCAGTTGCCAAATATTCAACCAGAACCGTCGCATCCGTTTCAAACTGATGTTCAGGCTATAATGGCGCGCACTGATGCCTCTTGCTTCTGGAACCAAGTTAGGTCCTTATGAGATCCAGTCTCCGCTCGGTGCTGGCGGAATGGGCGAAGTGTACCGCGCTCGCGACACCCGATTGGGGCGCGATGTGGCCATCAAGGTCCTGACCGAATCGTTCGCGAACGATCCAGAGCGGCTACGTCGTTTCGAGCAGTTCCGATCTCACGGAATAAGCGCCGCCCCCAGGATCAACACTTCGCGATTACTTGGGAAACTGATGCTCTGTACCGTCTTGCTGCTGTCGAGATTGAAACGATAAGCGTAGCTGTAAAAGGTGCGGCTGTCTTTTGCCCCCGTGCTGTCAATTCGATAAGGGACAGTGAAGGCGACAGACTCTCCAGGAAAATTTCCAGGGGCCGCCCAGTCACTCATGTTCTGCGTGAACGAAGAGGCCGATCCATCGGAATACGTGACAGTGAAAGTTTGCATTTCCTGATCGCCATTCACTGCCAACGCAAGGATTGCAACGCCTTTGAATCTGCCCGCTGGAAGCGAAACCGTTTTGTCCGCAACCATATCGGGTGCATTAGCGGGACCCAAACTGAACACCACTCCGTCTCCTACTTGCTCCGTGCCGGTCACCTGTTCGGAAAAGGCAAAACCATCGCCGTCAAGGCTCTCTTGTGGTGTAAACTTCGAGTCCTCTTTATAGATGCCGGTGACGTTGTATGAGGAACGCAGGTCAATCGGAACGGTACCAGAAATAATGGGAGTGACCGTTAGCGTGACCGTAGCAGTATGCGATAACCTACCCGATTTCGCATGAATCACCACGTCGGTTGTGCCGGCAGATGTGCCTCGCTGAGTCGTTAGGGTCAGCACACTGGCACCGCTGGTGCTCGGCGGGTCAAACGTGGCCGTAACTCCTTGCGGCAATCCAGTAGCGCTTAATTCAACATCGCCGGCAAATCTCCCTCGAGGCATTACGAGAACTCGGCTGGCCACGCTTTTGCCTTCCGGAACGGCGAGGGTTGTGGATGAGGATGATACGGTGAAATCGGCAGCTCCCTCATTTGAGGAAGCCAGAACGTCATAAAGTGGCTGCACGGGTTTGATCTCTGGATTCTCGTTCGCCACCGAGACGGCGAGGATGCGAATCTTGTCATTGTCTGGCAACTTGATGTTTCGGGCGCCAGCGGGTAAGTCAATCGCATAAGCAAACAGATAGGAATAGGCGTATGCCACATTTTGACCGGCGGCATTGTGATGATGGTTGCAGTACCAAGCCAGGTCAGCTCGCTTGATATATCCCGGTTTCAGGCCAATCATATCCCCGTAGTTGTCGTGCTCTGTATCATGTGAACCCCACTCGCGGACATCCCACTGTCCAATGAACCCGTCCCAGTTTTGAATATTAAGTTCGACATTCTTGTTGGCGACCTGGAATGTCGCCTGCTGGTCACCATCGGCGGAGGCCGCCAGTACATATACGCGATTGTACGGGCCTTGCGGGAGAACGATGTTCTGTCCATGGGCTACGAGTGCATTGGCAGAGCCGGTTTTTGCCGGAGCCAGATTGAATTGCACATCGTTGAATGTGATATGCGAAGGAAGCATCTCGGCAGGATAGGAATTGCCCTTGCGGTCGAATCCGGCTTGGGAGCGATCGCCGTCATTGCTGGCAGTGGCGAGGTCATAATGGAGCGGGACATCAGCCGAATGCACGGCGGCCACTTTGGTTGCCGGAACTCCCAACCGAATCGCAAAAGTGCGGGGCTGGTACGCACTGAACGACGTGACTAATCCGCCATTCTTAACCGTCGCTGGGCCCACGGGCTGCTCCTGTCCATTTACTTCGCGCGCCGCGGTAATGGGCGCGGCGAAACTTACTTTCACATCATTTGCAGGTTTTCCGTCCAGTTCGACCAGCCGCACAATGGTCTCGTCGCTATCCTCAGCCTTCTTCACTGCGAGAACTCGAATTCGCGGATTGCTGACCTTCAGCAGAGAGAAATTACGTCCGAGTGTCCCCGCGTGTCGCAAAGTCTGAAATGCAACCAAGGGAGCATTCAATCGCTCCGCTTGCCAGTCGGTTTGTGCATCGCGCCATCCCAAAACATGTCCGGCAATTCCGTAGGTAAACTCGTGATGTCCTATGTCCTGCGTTCCCTGGTCAGAATAACCGCCGGCCGTCCCTGGAGTGCGGATCAATGTGAGGCGGATGGTGTTATCGTTCGGCTTATCGGAGCCATTCTTGCAATCGGTCAGCACGGTGGCGCCGAAAGTGCCACTCATATCCGTGAGATCGATCCATTGATGGGTCCCGACTTCAAACTTTCTGGGCTGGGCCGTTGGGCGTTGAATGGTGCCGATATCCAAGTTGTATGTCGCTACGCGGTTCGAAGCCGTTAGCGGGAACGTCGCTTTCAGATTCGATTGGCGAGTGTTCCAGTCGACGATGTTGCCGAATTCGACTCGCTTGCCTGCGTCTCCTGCGGAGAGGCTAATGGTCTGTACAAAGCGGGAGCCAGCAGTTTCGCGGGAAACCTCGATGGCCACGCGCACGGGACCGCTCTCTACGACTCGAATCTGAACTGGCCCAGAGACATAAGCTTTGGGTGCAGCCTGCTCCTGGTCCCAATCCATGTTCCAGGCTGGCCATTGCTGCGGATTATCGTAAGAGATCGCGAGACGAACTGGAGCGGAGAGCAGTTCTTTGCCGATTTCCTTATCGAAGATGCTGGCAACATCTCCGTCGGAGTTCAGTATGACCCGGTAATAAGAATTCTCCAGTTCGTTATTTGAAACGTGCAGTGCCGACTTCCCTGCTGGAACTGTTCCTGCATGGACTTCATAGACAGCATAGCCAACCGATGGCACCCTGGCCACAAACAGGATTTTGTCGCCGGCAACCTGCGCCGGCAGGTCCTTTCCATCGGGAGCAGTGACGTACGCCGAGTTCGGCAGTCTGCCAGAAAAATCAACCTTCGCTTCAACAACATCTTCCCGCGCGACGTTGAGTGGGTTATAGACGACGATAGGTACACCGTTGCCCTCGGTGTCCAGACCGGCCGCGATTGCTTCAGTTGCATTAGCTAGAACTCCGGCAAATTGATTCATCGCTATGACATCGTCGTTCCAGGCAAATTCGTAAGCTCGGGGAGTAGCTGTTCCAGCCGCGATGTCGTGGAAGTGTGCGCCCATGGCCAGAGTCCATGCGTTATTCAGTCGCTCAAGAGGATACGGCCGTGCACCCAACCACTGGGCTGCAACCGATGCCTTCTCAGCGGCATCGGCGAGCAACTCTTCTTTCCGGATCCACCGTTTTTGATAAGCCTGCGAGGTGAGCGACCCGGCGGAATGGTTGGTTAATTCCATTTCCCCCGTGTAACGCGGGAGGCCCGATTCTTCTGCTGGAGTGATGTCGAGAAACATCTGATCAGCAGCCGACGAGATGACGTGAATCGGCCCGTCGCCCACTTTTACTTCAGGCCATGCGGGATGCTGTTCCCCACGATAGAAGAATTCCCCAACCGGCGGCAGATCGACTGTCCCTCTGGTCACGATCGCTTCCAGCCGTTTTACTGATTCTTCATCCGGAGTTCCTCCAATATCGCCGGTGCCATAGTAGTGATAGTCGGTGAAAACCCCGCTGATTTTGCCGTTCTGCTCGACCCGTGCCGCCCAATCATTCTGATAGCGGTTGAACTGGCGCTCACGCTGCGCATCGGCTAACGCGCCCTGTTCGCGACGCATAGAGATGAATTGCTGAATGTCTTTTTCGCTTATTTGCTGGCCATTCTGCCGGACCTTCTGCAGCTTGCTTTGCAGCTCTCCGATTTGCTTCTGCAGGTCGCTCAAAGCTGCACTGGGTGGTTCGGGAGGCAATGGCTTGCTGAGGTCAGTCTCAATGCCGCCACTATAGCTCCCCGGATTGAGACCTGCCAGAACGCTTTCGCCATCTGGCCCGACCCAAACGCCAACGTTGAAGGGAGTGCCTTCTGGAGTTTTCTCGAGAGATTGTGGCCCGCCGCCCGGAGCCGAGGATCCCCAAACCAGCTTCTGAGTCGAAAATCCTTTCACTCCTGCGTGCGCCAGAATCGTTGGCAGAGAGGCGGGGAATCCGAAGCAATCGGGCAGCATAAATTCCGCACTGGATTTGCCGAATTCCCTGCGGAACCACTCGTTGCCGTAAAGGACCTGCCGGATAATCGCCTCGGCACTGGGAGCATTGACATCGCCCTCTTCCATGGAAGAACCAGCTGGATACCAGCGCCCTTCGGCCACGTACTTTTTAACCAGGGCAAAATCGGCAGGATAGTACTCCTTCATGAAACGGTAGCGATTGGCGCCGCTGAAATTGAACACATAATGAGGATATTTGTCGAACAGCTTGAAATTGTCCTCCATGGTCTTGCGGATATATTCGTCAATGACCTGCGGATATTCCCAGCGCCATTCCGTGTCCAGGTGGGCATAACCAACCACATAGAGAGTAGGCTGCTTGGTGAGATCGGGTTGCGCTGCAGTCTGACTAGAGTCCCGCTCGTTTGGAGTTGATTTTTGCTGGTTGGCAATTTGCGCTGCAACGACATTAAAAAGGATGAGAACAGCGAAAGACATCCTGACAATCGTTTTCATATTTGTTCCTTCAATCACCTATAACACTTGCCGGACGCTGTCTTACTCACTACTGAGACCGGCCCGGTTCAGCTGAAGACGAACGTCTGGGTACAATTCACGCGACGGCGATCCCGCAGCTGGTCACATATGCTCGGCACTGGCAGTCTATCCTCGAGGCATATCCGTCATCTGATTCCGCATTAGTTGACTCTGATAGTTACGGTTGCCGCGGTGTTGGACTGAGTTATCCCTTGTGCGTCCTTCCCTGTAATCGAAATTGTGTAAGCGCCGGCAGGTGTCCCGCTGCTTCCGCCGCCACCACCTCCTCCGCTACTCCCGCCACACGCGGGAAGGATCAACAGTGTTGAGAGAATGAACCAGAGCACAATGCAACCCAGGATTTTCCTGTTGCGCTGAAAGCCACGACGACCAAATCCGCCAAAGAGCGCCAATCCTGGAATGGGGAGCATCAAGGCCAGCCAGATCTGAGGCCGAATTGTCATTGCAACTGGTCCCACCGAAGTGAAGGTCAGCATGGCAGTACCACCGCTTGCAGTTACACTCACTGGGTTAGTACTTCCGAAAGAGCAGGATGGGGCGGGAGTAACTGCCGGAGAAATACTGCAATTAAGGGTAACGCTTCCCGTGTAGCCGTTGGTGGAGACAATTGTGACCGTGGCTTGCGATGATCCTCCGGGGCTGATGGTTCCTTGCGTCGGCGCGCTCGTAGAGAGGCTGTATGTGGCCGGAGCAGTGACGGTCAGATCGAGCGTCATCAATTTCGTGAACTGCCCGGAGGTGCCAGTGACAGTGACCGAAGCCGGTCCGATCGTGGCCGAAGAATTGGCCGTAATTGTGAGCACACTCGTCGTGCTCGTGCTCGTGGGACTGAACGACCCGGAGACGCCTGTGGGAAGTCCTGAAACCGACAAACTGACGGCTCCTGTAAATCCCCCAGTGGGCGTAACCGTGATTGTGGTTGTACTCTTTCCGCCCTGGGCCAAACTAATGGGGTTGCCAGATGCTGCGACTACAAATCCGGTTGTGACTGGGCCGCTCAGCGTCGCAGCGAGCACCACTACATCACGATTGCTGGGCAAGGAGACGCTCTGGACACTCAAGTCGGTGTTGAGGGGCAAGGAATAGTGATATAGATAAAAGACACGATTGTCTGGCCCACCGGCACTGTCACGATAAGGCATGGCCATTGCTACCGACTCGCCGGAGTTACTTCCTGTGCTGACGCAACCGTTGCCGTTCAGTGCGCTGCACCAGTCGCTGAAGCTCTGGCTAAAGTGTCCGCTGGATCCATCAGCATAGGTAACGGCAATCGGCTGGGATGCCTGATTACCCTCAATTCCGGTCGCAAGCAGTTCCAGAGAAGTGTAGTATCCGGACGGAAGCGGGATTGAGCCAGCGAAGTCAGATAGGGAATCAGCTTGATTGGGCGGTCCGAGAGCAAATTGCGTCCCGTTGAAATCCACTCCCGAACCCAACAGATTCGCCGAATACACGTAACCCACGCCATCCAAGCTATTGCTGGCGGTGATGGAAGATTCGTTGGCGTCGTTATAAAACGCGTATACGTTATAGCCGCTGCTGAGATCAACCGGACTGCCAGTGCCGCCGCTAGCAGCAGGGTTCACGAATAGATTGAGTTGAGTGGATTGCGCGGCAAAACCTGCCGCGGTACCGGTGACAATGATGGCCGCGGGGTTGCCGGCTCCGGTCAGGGTCGCATTCGCCGCCGCCACAAATGTCAGGGTTGCGGTATTGGAATTCACCGACGTAAAACTGGCAGTTACACCGCTCGGCAAGCCACTAGCGTTGAAAGTGATCGCGCCATTGAATCCGTTAATTGTAGTCGCGGCGATAGTGGCTGTCGTCGTACCGCCTTGCCTAGCAGAGATTCCCGACTGTGCGGTGGTGACTCCCACGAATGCCGGCAGTTCGACAGCTACATATGCAGTCTGGGTGAGACTTCCGCTGGTACCCACAACCGCGATGACATAGGTCCCTCCAGGGGTGGCACTTGTAGTCTGAACTGTAAGTGTCACCGGGCTGCCGCCGGCGGGAATGGCTGAGGAACTTAGCGTCGCTGAAAGACCGGTCGGCGCATAACCGGGATTACCTGTGCCTGGAATTACCACAACCAGATTTGTAGTCGCGTTGAAGCCATGAACTGGCGAAACAGAGATGGAGGCTTGCTGTGAGCCTCCGGGGGCCAGCATCAGGGTTGAGGGCGATGCTGCCATCGAAAAGTTCGCATTTGAGGTCGCCGGAAAAAGAGCATTGAAGATGGTTGGCCCGTTGGGGCTGCCCCATCCTGTCACCAGGTCAAAGCCGGTTTCGGAGTTGAAACCCTCTAGCCCTTCGCCATTCACATCCAGGCATCCAAGACTGCCAATCGTGCAGGTGAGCGGGGGAGTACTGCTGCTGGGGTCGCTGCCCGACATAATGTCGTGGAACACCGAACTATAGGGAGCATTGCTGTTCTGCCCCAATCCAACGGGATAGATGGTCGGATTTAAAAGGCCAAGACTCGGATTGCCACCCGTCGCATTGGCATTAGCAGCAGCCTGCTGATTGATCAAGGCTACGAAGGCCGCCCAGCGCGGGGCCGCCAGGCTCGTCCCTCCGATTCCTCCCTGGCAGGAACCGTTCGAGCAGAAATAATTATCTGTATTCGCCTCCGCCGAAACATCCGGAATGTTGCGGAAACTGGAATCACCGCCGTTGCTGGAATTGATCGCCGTAGTCTGATTCCACAGGAAGTTCGGTAAACCCGAAGGAATTGGAGATGACGTGTTCCAACCGCCTCCACTACCGACCCAGCCAGTTTCCGATGACCACGAACCTCCCGGACTCGCGGTTGTTAGATCAGTTCCACCTGCATCGGTGATATTGGGGCTATTGCCAGGATACCCGCCACCACCCGAGTTTCCGCCGGAGTCGCCCGAGGCAACAAACGAACTCTGCCCCTGGACAGCAAGTTCCTTGAAAATCTGTTCGTAGCCGGGCTCGGAACCAGGAGTACCTCCCCATCCAAAGGAAATGCTCAGTTGTTTGGCAATATTGTCACTGGCGGCTTGCGTGTAAGCGCTGAGCGCGTCCGTGCTGGCGCTATAGGCCTCATAAACGATCAAGGCGGAGAGGTTCGGAGCCATGGCAATCGCCTGCTGAATGTCGATTGCCTCCTCGCCATCATCACAACCAACTCCGCAGACGCCGTCAACTCCAATAAGGACGTTGACGATGGGCACATTGAGCGACTGATTGAGAGTGCTGAAGTAGTTCAGCACATCGCTCAAGCGGTACGGTCCAAGTTCGATAAGCCCGACCACCTGACCACTTCCGTCTAGTGTCGTTCCGCCACCATAGGCCGCCCGCATATCGCTGCCAAGAAACTCTCCTCCAGCACCCGATCCGGTCGTGTTGGTGTGAACGGCGGAGTTCGGTGCTTTCTTCAGCATAGGATGGGGAAGGCTGAAGTTGTTCAAACCATCGACACTTAGGATGCGAACGCCTTGCTCGACTGTGGGCTCAACATCGGGCGCGTAATAAGTTCGCTTTTCGGCCGGATGTTGGTACGTAAACATCCGAATCTGAAATGCCTGCTCAATCGCGCCAACACTGCCCGTGACGTCCAGAACAAGGCGATTGGCGAACGTGTGCGTCACGTTGAGGCCGCTCGAATGCGCAAAGCTGATGACGCTTTGATAGTCCTCAACACTGGGCGAAAATTGCTCCTGGAATTGTTCGACGGTCAGGAAATGGCGGTAGCTGGGGCTGCTAGGATCGTAAAGCTGCTGCAGCAATCTATCGAGTTGTTCTGGGTTGCGCAGCGGCAAGGAAATCGCCAACTTCAACTGTTGCGATCGCGGAACTCTCCCAAGCATTTGCGCACCTGCCGGGGCCGCAACCTGCGTTGCCAGCACTTGCCTCTGCTGCGCTGTCGCCGATTCGGGAAGCAGAACAAATACGAGAGCGGCAATCAACGGGAAGAAATAAGCTGAGAGCTTGTTCATGGTCGAGTGCTCGATGGATTCTGTGAATCACGGTCTACAGGCGGACGAACGCGTCCCGGGCCAGGAACCCATAGGGCTCACTCGCCGAAGTCAAGGTTGGATGGCGAAGCTTCCGCGTCGCCATCCTCTAAGTGATCAGCGACATTACTGGGTAACTGTCAAAACGACGGTGTTCGAGGTGCCACTCGGATTGCTGGCTTGTGTTAGACCTTTCTCATCCATGCCGGTAATAGTCACCGTGTATTGTCCTGGCGGAGTCCCGACGTTGCCCAACTGTTTGGAACTGACGCAGCCCGAGGAAGACAGGATCGCATAGAAAAGCACTGCAAGCAGCAGGCCCGGCAGCCATTTCCGTCGCACCTTCCGAGAACCGAAAGGAAGCCCGGTCAACGCTAGGCCCGGGACCAGCCAGAACGCGTAGTAGAAGATGTTGCGGCGCTGATGCAACTGCGATTGAGCCGGGGTCGAGGCTGTAAACGTCAGACTCGTGGTCGGGGCCGAACTCTCTGTTGTGGTCACCGTGACTGAATTGGGGTTCAGAGTGCAGGTCGGCGCAGTTGTTGCGAACGTGGTTCCGATCGACGGACTGATGGTGCAGGTTAGGGCAATTGTTCCGCTATAACCAGGTTGCGGGTTGACCGTAACCGTTGCGGTTGCGCTCGCGCCCGGAGCAACGGAGGTTGGATGTGCTGTACCACCATCAATGGTGTAGCTCGGCGGTTTCAGTGTAACTGCGGTGGCAAAGGAATCGCCTGAACCATCGAGGTCGGTCAGAGTGATGCTTTGCAGGTTTCTTGTGTAGTCAAGGGGGAGGGTATATGCATACAAATTGCAGTTTGCGCCGTTCAGGGTGCCGTCCGCGTTGATGCGGTTGATTCCGCCAACCGCGATCGATTCGTGGGAATTACCTCCGAATCCACACCAATCACTTAATGTCTGGGTAAAAACGTTGGTTGTACTGTCGGTGTAAGTAGCAGTAATACTTGCGGAATGGCTTCCATTCACAGCCGTACCGAGAAGGATCATTGTGGAATAAATCGTCTGATCGGCGGGGGCGAGCGTAATTACAACTCCACTGGTCGTGTAGTTCACCACATCCTGAATACACACACTACTCGTCGAAGGACCACAGCTCGTCGTATTTACAGTTCCGAAAGTAAATGGGAGGCCGAGTGACGCCGGAGTCAGCGTCGGCGGATTCGTCGAAGACAATCCCAACTGAGTGGAAGAGTATGCATCCGGACAATTCGTATAGGGCGCGGTCGGCGTGCAGTTATTGCCATTGTCCATACCGGTTGTGCCCAGGAACTTCGTCCCCGTGGTGAACAGGCCAGCCACGTTGAAGCACTGCTGGCCGCCACAGAGACCTGATTTCGAGGAAAGATCGAGCTGCAAATTTTGCGCACGCGAAGGTATTGCCAGAAATAGGAGGGCTACAAGCATGGCCATGTATGACGCTGCGACCACCAGCCAGGATTTTTGTATTGTCATTGTTCCTCCTGTTTTGCTTCCAACTCGAAGTTGCACGTCACACATACTGGCGCTCCGTTCCGCGATCCGCAGCTCGCATCAGAAAGTGATCTTTCCTGAAACCCGCAGGCTCCTGGGGAAGTTCTGCTGGTTCGGTCCAACCGTGCCAAATCCTGTCCAGTAGGATTTCTTCGTGGTGGTGTTATAGAACAGACTCGCTGGTCCGTCGGTGGGAGTGTTGTCCGGGCCACCGAGCAACACCGAGTTCAACGCATTGAATGCTTCTCCACGCAGAGAGAAGTTGAATCGCTCTGTAATTTTGAAGGTCTTCTGCAGTGACAGATCGAGATCCGGCACGGTGTAGGTCCGCACCGCCGCGATGTAGCCCGGGGTCGTGTTGTAGGTATAGGGCGAGCCGCCGATATGCGGTACGCTGCTGAAGCAACTCGAAGACGTCAGCTGTGGATTCAGCCACTGCCTGACAGAGGTACCGGTCGGCGATGTGAACGGGCAACTGTAGTTGAATCCATTATTGACACTAAGCGGCGTGCCACTCTGCGCACCGAACGACCATCCCAGCGACCATCCTCCAATTGCATAATCGACGACTTTTGGTGGAGCAGGGAGGAAGGTTCGCCCCTTCCCGACGGGTACGTCGTACACCCCTGTGAAAGCGAAAACGCTAGTGCGGTCGAAAGCTGAAATCCAGTGGACTTCGTTTGCATCCTGATAGGGATATCCATTCTGGTATCCACTGCCGTCCATATTCTTCGACCACGTGTAGGCCAAATTCATGGTCAACCCATGAGAAGTGCGTTTGGTAAGTTTGGCCTCCAACGCGTTGTACCAATTCTTGCCGATGGGTGCGTTGTAAATGCCCACCGGAGGCGCATGGTTGAATCCGCAATACTGTGACCATGGCAGTAATAGCGCGAGCGCAGGAATCGTAGGCGACTGCCCGCAACCACCGGGGAACGACATGGAAAAGACGCCATAGTACGGATTCGGCAACAATTGGCTATAGACGCTGCTTCCGGGAGCCAGCGCGTATTGCAACTGCGCGTAATTGATAATTCCGTTATTCCACAGCGTCGCACGAAGCCGGTCAGTATAGTTACCGGCGAAATGTATGTCGAGCGCGGTGTCTCCAGGGAGTGCGTGCTGCACGCCAGCCGACACCATTTGTGTGCGGGGAATCTTCCGCTGCGGGCTGTCTACCTGTAACCCGCCGGTACCCACGCCAGCCAGCGGAAGACCTTGGGATCCCACAGGAGGCAGTAGCCCTAGGGGATATTCGGCACTCGCCGGGAACGGAACGCCTTTGCCGTACGGCCCCGCCGCAAGCGTCCCTGGGGTTGCTCCGCCCTGATTCGGGTCAGCGCTGCCATCGGTCGAAGCCAAATAATTTGTCTGTTGCTGGTACCCGATGGGCGACCCACCCTCCAGGCCACCGCCATAGAAGAAGCCCCATCCGCCGCGAATTACGGTATTCGGATTAAGCGCCCAGGCAAAACCTATGCGGGGAGCGATGTTGCTCCAATCGGTGTTATAGGCGTTGCGGGGCGCACCATTAATTCCGGCCGGCGCGATTGTACCTAAGACGTGCGACATAGCGGCTGTGTTGACCCCGGCCGCCTTCCATGCCGCAACATTGGCAGCATTCGCTATATTTGCCTGGTAAGAGCCGTCATAAGTGATGGGATTAACGCAAGTTTCGCAGAAACCTCGAGGTAACTCGTTGTAGCGCTCCTTCAGGCCCATCTGCACGTCATAACGCAGTCCGAGGTTTATCGTAAGGTGATGAGTAATTCTCCAGTCATCCTGGAAATAAAGATTCCACACCGGTTGATAGTCGAATAGCGAGTCATTCCAATTCACGTTGCCGCTGCTCGGCAACCCGAGCAGGAAGTCCGCCCAACCGGAACCATTCGGCGCATAGGTTCCACTGCAACCCGCATTGGGCGTCAGACCTTGACTGCTTGGCATGTAACAGTTCGAATTGAGCGGATCGAACTGCGTCCACTGCCCACTGAAGGTGAATGAGCCATTGGCATTATTGGTGACCGTGCCGTTGATAGGGTTTCCGTACGTGTAGTAAAAGATGCCGCCGCCGAAGTGAAGATCGTGAGCCCCTTTCTCCTTGGTGAAATCCGTATCGAACTCGATATTAGTCGAGGCCTCCAGATCATCCGAATTGCCGAAGATTGGCCCGTCACCGCTACTGTTCGGATCTGGAAAACCATTGACCCAGACTTCAGGCACTGTGTTGAGGCTGGTCACCGGAGGAGGTGTAATGTGGATTCCGATCGTACTCCCGGGCTTGCCTGCGGAAAGGATGCCATCCTGATTCGAGTTTTGGAGACGGCTCATCGACAGTTTGAAATCACCCAGGAAAGTTGGTGAAAACGTATGCGTCATGTCCTGGGTTGCCGTGTAACTTTCGCGGCTGAAAAACACTCCATGCGCGAGAAGCCCCGGTAAACCGTTCTGGTTTCGGTTTTCATGTCCGCGCTGCATTCCGAAGAAGCTGTACCACTTCGTCTTATCGCTTGTGTTGTAGTCCACCCGAAACATGTGCTGGTCGTAATTGGTATAGTCGGGCGTCACCGCGAAATAATTGGCAGGCTCGCCGAAGCCGCCAACATAATTCTGAGCTCCGCCCACGTTCGGCAGAGGAATGTAGCCGGACTTCAACATGAGCATGGCGGTGTTGTTGATCCGGGAGCCTGGAATCAGGGCACCGCCGTTAGTTCCCCCGCTGAAAGCGTTTACATTGTTGATGATGTTTGTGCCATCCCCGCAGACACTGGCCGGGGCACCTGGACTCGATGAGAACTGGCCGCACACAGCATTGTTCGGATTACTGGTGTTCGTACTGTCCCCGGGTTGAAAGAGGGTGAGGCCATATTTGACATAAGGGTCATTAGCGCCGCCGGGATCCAACTTCTTAATGAGGCCGAAATCAACTCCGGAATTCCCGTTATACCCAGGACGTAAGTATGCGGGAGGCAGATTGCCTGTCAAGGTCCCATAGATGGATTGCCGGTAACCTTCAAAGCTGTAGAAAAACCAGACTTTGTTTTTGATGATCGGGCCGCCAAAGTTTCCCCCAAACTGATTTTCGACCTGTTGCTGCGTCGGCAGACCAGAAATAAAGACGTTATCCATCGTGTTGGCATCGAACAGACCGCCATCTTTATAGAATTCGAATGCCTCTCCGTGAAAATCATTGGTCCCATTCTTGGTGACCACATTGACCGTGCCGCCCGTGGTGCGTCCATAGCGCGCATCATAGGTATTGGTCATCACGTTAACTTCCTGGATAGAGTCCAGCGTAGGCGAAACGTCCCAAGTGCCCGCACCTTGATTGCCGTAACTGATTTGCTGGGTGATGTTGGTACCGTTGAGAGTGAATTGGTTGAATCCGCCCGAATTCCCTGTATTGTCTTGTCCAGTAGGATCGACACCCCCGCCTATAATGTAGGCATTGTCGTTGTCCCAACTTCTCCCCTGAGAACTTCCAGTGAACTGGCTGCCAGGAGTAGTGGCGATCAGGTTGTACACCTGGTTTCCCAGAACTGGAACGTTCTCGATCGTCTTCTGATCGAGAATCGTGCCTCCCGATCCATTAGCGGTTTCGATCGTAGGAGGTGCGGCGGTGACTTCAATCTTCTCGGACGTGGTTCCAATCTGCAGAGTAAAGTTCTGGCCGAAATATTTTCCGGCGAGCAGCGTCACGGCTTCCTGAACCAGTGTCTTAAAACCGTCTGCGCTCGCTTCCACGCGATAAACACCGGGAATGACATACGGGATGTAGTAGACGCCAGCATTGCTTGTCTTGGCTGTGTATAGCGAACCAGTCTGCGTGTTGGTCGCGGTAACCGTCGCGTTGGGAATGACCGCGCCTGATGGGTCGGTCACCTGACCCGTCAGGGTAGCGCGGAATTCCTGCGCGCTTGCACCCACCGGGAACATGAGCAGCAGGAGGCACGCAGCCAATGCAAAAACGACCAGAACTCGGCTGCTTACGAGACGGTCATCTGTTCTGAAGCTTGACGAAGCTGTCATTGACGTCCTCCTGAGATTTTGGCTAACGCGGGCGATGCGAACGGCCGTCATCGTGAACTCCTGGGATGCCCATGCTCAGAGCCCACAGGCGCGGCGGTGAACTGTGCGGAAGTACGGACTGGCATCGCCGCTCCCTTCGTTCCGGTTGGAGGATCTTGCACGATTAGAGTTCCAGTTACCGGAGCAACGGTATCGGTCTCGACTATGAATCCTTCGTTCGGGCTGGCGAGGTAACAGGACACTGCCTCCGAACCCGCCGTGTTACCGGCGAGAGATCCATTCGGGAAAGCGGGGGTCGTCGAAATATTGCCACTAAAGCGGCCCGGGTTCTTGCTGTCAGCGATAAAAGTTCCTGCGACAGGTCCTACGACTAAGGTGGCCGAGTTCTGTCCCTGACCCTGGAAAGCTCCTTCACCGGCAAAGGAATTGCTGCCAGGAGTTACGACGAAATCGCCGACAAAGCCACCGTCAGAGTGCGGTGGATTGTTCTGATCCGACAACATCAATCCATAAGCTCCTTGCAAGGCTGCCGAGGAAGGCTTGGGTTGAGGCACCAGCATTCCGATTGTGCTGTACGTGTTGTCAGTCTCAAGGAACAGCGCTCCGCCGCCTCCGGTGCTGCTGTTAGGATCGAAAAGGTTGAGGTTAGGATCGGTAAGATAGATGTTATAGGTCTGCCCCGAAGGTCCAGTGATGGTGCCGCGCGCACTTCCTGATATCGAATAGGTCGACCCCTCCCAGGAAAGACCGAGACTTAGTGCCCCGGAATTTCCCGAGTCATTCAAATCCATGATCCCTGCGCTTACGCTGCCTGTACCGTCTGCCGTGAATTGCCCGGCGGCCCCCATGGCGTTACCGCTCCCATCGAAGCCGAGATCGCCGAAGACATAGCTGCCATTTAGGGCGGCATTGGTGGTACCTACCGAACCTTGACCGTAAGCGCTGCCTGTATTGCCTGCATAGCTCGTATTGGAAATAGAGGTGATGCGCAACACCTCTGGTGTCACGATGTAATAGGCGTAGTCGGTTCCACCGTTCGTGGTGAAAGAGAGAACTCCGCGGCCATTTGCGTCTGGCGGAGTGAAGGATCCGGTAAATGGAATGGAACTGTAATTGGGGGCCCCGCCTGCGGTGCTGGTGTCAAAGGTACCGTTAGTGATCGTGCCCACGCCGTCGGCGCTAAACACTCCTCCCCAACTCCCATTCAAACCTGAGCCTCCGGACGACTTAACGGCGGCAGAACTGAACCCTATCAGCGTGAATGAGTACCCTCCGGAAACTTGAGCGGCGGTAAAGTTCGGACCAGCTGATTGGAGATCCATGCTGCCGATACCGCCGATGGTTAGTCCATTAAATTGGTCGGCCTCCGAGATCAGCAGATGTGTACACACCGCGTTCTTTGAGACGGAGGTACACGTGATCGAGTGAGTCTGCGCCAGCGTCCCGCAGCAGCCTGTATTGTTGAGGCTAAGTGCTAACGTCCCATGCCCCGTGGGGTCGAGGGTATAGGTCCCGGTAATCGAAGGAATTGTGCTATAGAAACCATTGGCCGATGCGTCTCCTTCCCCGCTGACGACGTTTCCCTTCCCGTCCAAGGTAATGCTTCCCACCATTCCGAAGGACGCGAACCCTTCGAGCACGAAAGCATACTGGCCTTGCAGCAGAGCCGGGGTTGCGACACCGACCAGCGTAGTTGCACTGGCGGACTGGCTCTTGTCAGAAACCGAAGTCGCGGTGATCGTGACCGGAAGATATAAACTGCCGGCTGGTCCCGACTTCGGCGCGGTATAGACGGTTCCGACCTGATAGCCGGTCGTGGTGGGATTAAACGTTCCGCATGCTGCAGCCGGCGCGCAACTCCAAGTCACCCCTTCGTTTGCAGTATCGTTCAGGACATTGGCAACGATACCTGCCGTTTGCCCCTCCATGAGTCCTCCCGGCGGAGCCTGCACCATTTGTACGGAAAGAGAACCGCTACTGGAACCCGGCAGTTTGTCGATACCATTGCACCCGGACAGGATCGCCAGTCCAAGCGACAACCCGAACAACACCAGAATTCTCCGGCTCATTGTGCACCTCATGGAGAAGTGGAATACCTTCCGCTAGAGCATGCAGGCCATATTGAACCTGCCAAACCGAACCCGCGGATGACAACACGCTTAAGAAAAAGGCAACAACAACCGCCGTTCTCTGAGCAATCAGCACTTCGCGCATGCCCAGGACGCAGGACTAACGACTCATTGCGTTCTCCCGCTTACTTCTGGCTTGCCATTTCCCAAAACCGAATTCAGGATCTGCATTAGCTGAAACAGCGGCTCTTCTTGCCCTTTCCTGCAATATGTACAGCGTTCACTGCCACGACGCATGCAGTGATTTCGCATTCAGATGATCCTGATTCGGCTGGCAAGTATGGACGGTGTGCTGCTCAAAAGAAATAGTAGACATTTAACATTAATTGCACTAACGTAACCTTCCGTGAACTTCTCCGTTTCGGGGCCAGCACCGGGGGCACGGTTGATTGTGCACGAACTCGAAACTTATCTCCGGAAGACGCGGATTCGCCGGGTCCACTTCGCCGACGGAACCACAGTCCCTCCGCCGCTTGCTTACGTAACAAATTTTCCTCGTTTATCGCTTCCGCTCGCGGGCTCTCACACGATGGAGCTGGCCCATAACGGGCGCGTGGAAACGATCAAGCCTGTGCGCGGACACGCGGTGTTCGTTCCGGACCATGCCTGGAACAAACCAGATTGGTCGGGTCATGTCGATGTACTGACATTCCTTTTTGGTGTAAAGCAGATCGGAATCAGCCTGGTGCGGCACAAGGGAGGCACGCAGGTCCCCTCGAACGCGGTCAAGGCGAGCGTCCACGGCGGCTATGACGTACCTACGCACAGCATCCTTGCTGTGCTTAGACTGCTGGCAACCGACAGCCCGAAAGGGCCTCTGGCGCGGCTTTTGACCGAATCGCTGCTGCACGCCTGCCTGCGATTGCTGAAGTCACCGCATAATCAGAGTCCGCGCAAAGCAGTTCGCACCTACGAATCCATCTGCTTGTATGTGCAGGAACATTTTCATACTTCTGTCAGTCGAGAGACTATTGCGGATCATTTCCGGCTCGCTCCCAACCATGTCTCCCGGCTCTTCCGCAAAGAAGGATTTATGCGTTTCAACGATTATCTGAACCTGGTGCGGGTAAACCGGGCGAAATTCATGCTGCAGAATTACAAGATGACATTGAAAGAAATTGCCGCCAGTTGCGGCTATAGTGATCCTGCGTATTTCTGCCGTATTTTCAAGAAAATCTGTAAGGTGACCCCCACGGAATATCGATCGACCAATACTGCTGGAGTTCAACTTTAGCTGTCGCGAAAGAGGCCTTCCGTAAATGTTACTTGAGTACAATAAACGTTCCATCTCTACTGTTTGCAGGCTAGGACAGATCACACATACTACAGAACTGCTCATTTGAGAAAGAAAGGTACTGAGCACTCACGCGCTCCCTGAAGGGGCGCCACGATGTACAGGCCTGCGAGATGACCGGAATCCGTTCTTTTTCTGAAAGATATGGAACATCGAGTTGTAGTCAGAGGGCAATAGATAGCTAGCAGGGAGTTCAAATGCTTGAATCCATGCAAAAGCTGAGGCAGCACCTGTTGACGGGAGTCTCCTATGCAATTCCCTTCATTGCATGCGGCGGCATCCTGATCGCTGGCGCCATTGCCTTTGCTCCCATGACGCCAAGGGGACCCGATTTTTCAGGCTCGCCGCATCTCAAACTCGTCTTCGATATCGGCTCCGCCGCATTCGCCCTGATGCTGCCTGTTCTCTCCGGGTACATCTCTTATTCGATCGCGGGCAAACCAGGTCTTCTTCCAGGTTTCCTCGGCGGCTACCTTTCAGGCCAGATCAAAGCCGGATTCCTGGGAGCGATTTTGGCCGGTTTGTTCGCAGGATACGTGGTCGAAATCCTCAAGAAGGTACCCGTATCCAAGTATCTGCGGCCGATTATGCCCATCCTGGTGATCCCAATCATTTCCGGCGGCCTGGTCGGTTTGCTAATGATTAAGGTGCTGGGAACGCCCATTGCCTCATTTATGACGCATGCAGATCATGCGCTCATGTCGATGAGTACTGGCAATGGCGTGATACTCGCTTTGATTTTAGGTGTGATGATCGCGTTCGATATGGGCGGCCCAATTAACAAGACGGCATTCTTTTTCGGAGCAGCTATGATCCGGGAAGGCAACTATCAAATCATGGGAGCGTGCGCGGCCGCCATCTGCACCCCTCCGCTGGGTATGGGATTGGCAACGCTGATGCGAAAAAGATTCTGGACCATGGAAGAAAGAGAAGCCGGCTTGGCGGCTATTGCTATGGGATTAATTGGAATCACCGAAGGTGCAATCCCATTCGCAGCGTCCGATCCGCTCCGGGTAATTCCCAGCATCATGGCGGGTTCTGCACTAGCTTCTGTCGTTGCGTTTGTCGGCCGGGTAGGAGATCACGCACCCCACGGTGGCCCAATTGTTCTTCCGGTCGTCGATCACCGCGGGGCATTTGTTGTCGCTATTACTTCCGGAAGTTTGCTGACTGCGGCCTTGATCAACTTCTTGAAATTGCGCGACCAGCCGAAGCCTAAAGAGGTTGTGAAAGATGCCGACACATTCGAAACAGTGAAACAGGAGGTCGTATGAAGATCGTTGCCGTGACTGCTTGCCCTACCGGCATCGCGCATACGTATATGGCGGCTGCCCGATTAGAAAAAGTCGCTAAAAACTTCGGCCATGAAATCAAGGTGGAGACCCAGGGAGCCATGGGAATCGAAAACAAACTTACAGAAAGCGATATTCGTCAGGCGCAGATTGCTATTTTTGCCGTCGATATCGAAGTCGAGGGCCGGGAACGATTCAATGGCGTCAAGGTGATTCAAGTGCCGTTACAGGAAGCACTGAAGAGTCCTGAGAATATTTTTTCCAAGATTCAACGCTGAATGTCACAGACTCCGAATAGTTCGCTGCAGTTTGCGTTCGATTGTCCTCTGCCCAACGGCTTGCATGCCCGTCCGGCCAGCCAACTCTCAGAGATTGCGAGACGGTTTGCGTCTGAATGTTCGCTATCGAATCTGCGCAACAATCTTGCGGCGAACGCAAAAAGCGTACTCGGAATCATTGCAGCCGACATCCGCCACCATGACCCTTGCATTCTGATCGTGGATGGCCCAGATTGTGAGTCCGCTCTCGCAGCGTTGCAGAAGTTTGTAGAACAAACTCTCCCGCATTGTGATGTCCCGCTCGCATCTGTCTCTCAAGGCGGTTCCAAGAAGGCTCTTCCAAGGTCGTTACAGAAGGCAAATCCGGTGGTTTCGTGGGGATCTCAGGTAAGTCGTGGCATCGGGATGGGCAAGGTTGTAATTCTGAGCAGAATGACACTGCCCCCTGCGTCCGATTCACTTAGGGCGACTCATCCCCACCACGAATTAGACAAGATCAAGGCTGCGGTGGCAGGGGTGCGACATAGAATCAGCGATCGGTTGAAATATGCTGGCACTCCCGTGGGAACCGACATTTTGCAGGCCGACCTCGCCATGGCCGGCGATGTCGCGCTTATGGAGAAACTCGCCTCTGAGGTTTCCATGGGAAAATCAGCCGCACAGGCCATTGTGGAAACCGGCCAGTTCTTTATTAATCTACTGGGAAACTCCGATAACGAATACGTGCGTCAGCGATCGGCTGATATTGAGGAAATTTGCCTGCAATTGCTGGACGAAATCGGCGGACGCAATCCCGCAGCCTCAATTAAACTCAGCGAACCTTGTGTGCTGGTTGCCGAAGCAATTGCCCCCCAGCAACTGTTGGATCTCGACCGCCGGTTTTTGAAGGGACTGGTCCTGGAACATTCGGGCACAACTTCACACGCCGCTATCCTTGCCCGTTCACTTGGGATTCCAACTTTGGCCGGAGTGCGTAACGCCCGGCTGTTCCTGACTCCCGGACAAGAAGCTCTGGTCGATGCAAATCGCGGCTTCGCGATTGCAGGAATCACTCCCGGTGTACGCCGTTTCTACGAGCGAGAGCAGGGAGCCTTCCGGCGGCGGAAGCAACTCTGGTCCCTCCAGTCGGGCAAGGCTGCAACAACTACAGATGGCCAGCGAATCGAAGTGGCAGCGAATGTTCTATCTGGCGATGAATTGATCCCGGCATTTGAAAATGGTGCTGACGGTATTGGACTGTTTCGGACCGAAATGATTTTCCTGAGCCGCGAACAAGCGCCTTCTGAGGAAGAACAGTATGCCATTTACTCGGAAGCCGCACGCAGGTCCGGTAACCGTCCTGCAATCATTCGCACCTTCGACATTGGAGGTGACAAGAAGGTTCCGTATCTGAATCTCGCTAAGGAGGAGAACCCGTTTCTGGGGTGGCGCGGAGTGCGCCTTTACAGTGATCATCAAGAGTTTTTGCAGCAACAATTGCAGGCACTACTGCGCGCATCCGCCGAAGGCAACATACAAATCATGGTTCCCATGGTGGCCTCTGTGGACGAAATCCTGCAGTTCAAGGCCGCTTTGGCAGAAGCTCAACAGCGCCTTCGGGAACGAGGGACAAGCTTTCAAGCAAATATCAAGATTGGAATCATGGTGGAGGTGCCGTCCGTCGCTTTTGCGGTAGAACAACTTTGCCGCGAAGTGGATTTCTTCAGTATTGGCACGAATGATCTTGTGCAGTATTTTTTTGCGGCCGATCGCGGCAATCCCAAAGTTTCAAGTCGGTTCGGTGTCCGGCATCCGGCATTCCTGCGCTTTCTCGATCAGATTGTGGAGCAGATTCACTTGAGCGGGAAGTGGGTTGGGATGTGCGGCGAGATGGCTGGGGAACTGTTCAATCTTCCACTTCTGCTTGGCTTGGGATTGGATGAGATCAGTGTTCCGGCAGCTGAGATTCCCAGTTTCAAGCAGGCGATTGCGAAACTGGATTCTGAATCCTGCGTCAAAATTCTTGATCATGCGCTTGCATGCACCTGCGTTCGCGAAGTCGACGAGTTGCTCGCTTCACAGAGCTTACAGTCGCCGACCCAGCCGTTGCTGAGCGACCACCTGATTCTGCTCGACAATGAAAGTCATTCAAAAGAAGAAGTGATTCAGGAAATGGTGAATACCTTCTTCATTTGCGGGCGAACTGAGAATCGCCAGCAGTTGGAAGATGCCATCTGGGCAAGAGAAGCAATGGGTTCTACCGGCTTTGGCTACGGGTTCGCCATTCCCCACTGCAAAACAGATGTGATTACGGCAAACTCAATTTGCGTGTTACGGATGAAGTCGCCCATCGAATGGGACGCCGCCCAGGGGGAACAAGTCAGCACCGTGGTGCTGCTGGCCTTGCGCGAGTCCGACAAGGTCAATACCCACATGCAGGTATTTTCTGTATTAGCACGAAAGCTGATGAACAACGATTTTCGCCAATATCTGCAAACCATCCAGACTGTTCAACAAATTATTCAATATCTCAGTGAGCAACTCGGCATTCCCTCCGAACGAGGAAGCCTCAGTATCACGGCTCCGCCCCAGCTTTCCTGAGCTTCGCAGCCAGGATCTCCCAGTGGGTAACGGAGGACCGATTCGCATCCGACTGCCGCGGCAGCTTGGCTACAAGAGTGTGAAATTCCTGAACCGACTGATAGTTACCGACGACGTGAAAAAGTTCGGGAAAGGGCTGGGTTCAGTTTCTCCCGAACAAGGCTATGCGTGCATCAGGATCAGTGGCAAAGAATCACCGACGTTCAATCTTGGTGCTTTGGCTGCAAACGCATTTCCATGAATCATCGTGTCGAATCCACACATCAGTCCACCTCTCCTGGGCGATGGCATTCTTGTTTTGGGTTGTTCCAGAACCGGTCCACCTGCCTGTCACCACCGCCGTATTTCCGTAGATCCGCACGCGAACATCATCAATCTTGTAGGATTGGTATCTCGGCTCGTCGGCTTCTCCCTCGCGAGCGTGTTTCAGTAGCAGAGCTCCGTTTCCCACTTCGCCTTCTGTGCCGGTATAGAAATAGTCGCTCGTGATCATGCCCGCGATCGTATTGGCATCTTTTCTCTGAGATGCTCGATTCCAACGCTCTTCTAGCTGAATCAACTGGTTCGCTTCCGCTGAGTTGCTGTTGACCGGTTGCGCAAGCGCAGCCGAAGATGCAATTAAGAGAAAAACTGCTAGTCGACGCATCGTCACAAACACACCTCCGACGTTAGTTGCTGGGGCTCATTTCCAGAACCGCGAATGTGCCATCCAGTTCGCGTACTTTGTTGTTCATCTTCGGGTCAGGTCCGACCTGCGCGAACGGCAAGTAGATACGCCCAGTTGTCGGATCCAGAGCCATGGTTCGGGCGCTTCTGCGGGTGGCCACGGATCGAATCAGTGTGAAGGAGTCGGGGGAATCTTCATGGATTAAGGACAGAGTTCCATCCCCACCGCAGGAGGCGAAAACGGTTCGAGTTTTTGGGTCGAACACGGCTGCATCCACGCCCAGACCTATGGGGAGGTTGGCCACTATCTTTCCGTTTTCATAGTTCATGACCGTCAGCATCCGATTGTGACAGCCAACGAACAATCGGTGCGACGCAGTGTCGATAGCCATCGCTGTTGGTTCGAAGCAGGGTTTTGCTGGCCAGCGGTGTTCCACAGCACCCGTAGTGAGGTTCAAGGCCAGAACTTCGTTCTGCGCCTGCAGATTGACGTACACATGTCCTGTCTTGTCCGCCCTGGCAAACTCTGGACTTCCATTCAGGAATATATGCGCTTCGATGGCGAGCGTTTGCGGATTAATTAGGATAGCGTTTGAATCGTGAGTGAATGCCACGAGTTGCCGCCGCGCTCTGTCGTACAAAACTGCGTCCGGCTTAGCCCCGACCTGCACTTTTCCCAGCTGATGAAAGTCTACGAGGTCAAAGCAACGAATCACGCCGTCGCGGCTGCTTGCAGCAAATCCTTTTCTGAGATCTGTAGCGAGCGCAATTCCTCTCGCTCCTTGCATTTCCGGTGCATGTCCAACCACCCTACCGGTGCGGATGTCTATCACGTCCACCGCAGTTTCGTGCGAAACGAAAAGATGATGCCGGTCCGTATCGAGGACAGCATAGTCCCAATCGGCCTGTCCACCAATTTTGAAAGTCCGAGAAACGACATAGGTATGATTCGTACTCGCGACGATACTGCTCACTAGAAGCAGCGAAACAATGAGTATGCACCCTATCCGCGCCATCAGAAAATTAACCTCAATGCAAACTGGATTTGCCTTTCAGGCAGAACTGTAGACGTCGACACGCCAAACCCGTTCCCCAATACCCCATTGGGAATGGCAAAGGCATGTTGATTGAACAAATTGAAAAATTCAGCTCGGAACTGCAACTTCGTTCGTTCAGTTAAATCCGTGTCTTTGAGCAGTGAGAAATCGACGTTCGAGAAGGGATGCGTGCGAAACGTGTTGCGCCCCAGATCCCCCGGATGTGTCTGAAGACCCGTCTTCGGATCTACTGGAGTGGCAAAGTACTGTTGGGAGTTGTTTATCACAGCGTCAGAAAAGAATTGTGGCGTATTGCCCGATGCCAGCGTCGGTGTCTGAATCAAATCGGGCCGTGTGGGTTGGAAGCCATAGAAGGTGTCCGTTCCAAACTGATCCGTTCCATACGGAGAATTCACAGTGAACGGGAATCCTGATTGCGCTGAAATGATGGTATTCAACTGCCAGCCTTTTTTTAACCTACCGGGCACTTTGTGGAGGGCACCCCAACGCTCAGCTCCAACTGAATACTCAACATTTGTGACAAGCCGGTGGGTGAAATCGAATGACGAGACCGCTCTTTCACACGAAGTACACAGAGGGTTGTTCAGCAACTCCGCCGAATTGGGAACAGATGTGCTGTAAAAACCTGTAGAAGCATTGTCGATTGCTTTCGAATAGGTGTATGAGACTTGGAATTGCAGTCCCGTTCTATTGGAGGTCTTTCTGAGACTGGCCTGCAAAGCGTTGTACGTCGAATGCGCGTGATTATCGAACAGTTCCGTTTCGCCCAGGCCCGGTGTGACATTCGAGAAAGGAGTGTATTGCGGTTGAGCTCCTGTGTAGCCGTTCGGAATCGACGTTGAGTAGAGGTGAACGGCGTTGTTCATCACATACGATGTTTGCAGAAGCATCTGGCCGGGAAGTTCCCGCGAGATGGTGAGATTTCCAGCCATGGTGTAGCCATTTCGGAAGTCAACCGACGTTAAGTCCGTCAATATGGGACCACCAAAGTACGCCGCGATGGGAGCCAAGGAAACTGGAGTGTTGGCCGGAATCAGATGTGTATTACCGTTCGGAGGCATCACAGTTCCTCCAATGCTGGTAAGCGCGGGAACGCCGGTAACTGGGGGTGGCGTTAACGAATATGTGGGATTAAGGGTGGTCACGAAGGAAGCAAAGGGAAAGTTTGCTGCGGCCTGATCAGCGTAAGTAGTGGGAGGAACATTCGTAAATATGCTGAACCCGCCCCGGACTACGGTTTTCGGATCCACTTTATACGCGAACCCAAATCGAGGGCCGAAGCCAGTGTAGTCGGGCTTGTAAAGAGGAGTAGGATTCAAGATGAAACGCCCATAGAGATTGCCGCTGCCATAATGAGGATCATTCACCACGGCGGAAAGATGATTGGCTACATCGTTGGGCACAGAATTGAATTCATAGCGCAGCCCCAGATTCAGCGTCAAAGAACGAGTAAGCTGAACGTCATCTTGAACCCAGCCATCAAGGTAGTAACGTCGCACCCCCCAAGAACTGAGGCTCCCGGGGGGATTGCTGAATCCCGGAAGAGCTATCGCACGACCGTAGGAGAGAGACTGGCCGAGCATGAAACTGACAAGGCCGCTGGGGCTCGGAGCACCCTTGGCAATATCGTTTGTTCCGCTCTGAGACGGAATGTTGACATTGACCGGTAACCCTGGTCCGAAGGTATAGAACCCGGCCGGCCCACTGCTTGAGGCGCCAAACCCGTTGTCCCATCCTCTGCGGGCTTCGAATCCAATCGACAATGACTGACGCCCCTTCACCCAGTTGATGGCGTCGTGCAGACTGAAAGTCGTGTATCGCCAGTCGCGGACCGACGTGTCGGGGCCAAACTGACCAAGGCTCCCGTCATTGAATTGTGCCTGCGTAACATTCAAAATCTGCGGCTGGTTGGTGACAATCATACGGGTGATACCGAATTTGGCAGTATTCATCAGCGTCGGCGAAAAGATATGAGTTTCCGACAAGCCGAAGTTCCGGGAATCGGTATGAAGCTGGGCCGAGTACTGGGGATTCAAGACTGCAGCAAACGGGTCGGCAACGAGATTGGCGTCGTTGATATAGGTAAAACGTACGAACATGGAATCAAAATCTGAAAAATGTTGATCGAACCGGCCAGAATATTGGTCGTGATTTTCAGGGATTTTGTATTGATCGTTGAAGGTATTGATGCCATACGGCCCTGAGGGATCGTTCGGCATTGGATACAGGCTCAATGCCTGACTCGCAGCCGGCGTAAGAGGCACCAATAAATTGTCAGGGGACCCGTTAGAACTAACAATGGGCACAACACCCTTCCGCTCATTCGCAGTAGGCACTTTGATAATGACAGGTTCGCCGAGCCTTTGGCGGAAACCCGCATATTCAAAGAAGAAGAAGCTGTGATCTTTGCCATCATAAACGTGAGGAATGACAATTGGCCCCCCGATCGTCCCGCCAAATTCATTGCGCTGCAGTGGTGGAACGGTGGTTGAGAAGTAGTTCCGCGCATCGAAGACGCTGTTTCTCAGGAATTCAAACGCACTTCCGTGAACGGAGTTGGTCCCGGATTTGCTGACTATCTGCACGACGGTTCCGCCTCCCTGTCCATACTCCGCTGAGTAGTTGTTCGTAAGGATTTTGAACTCGTCAATCGCATCCGGGTTGAAATTCGAGAACGCCAGGGTGCCAAACTCACTGTCGCTCGAATCGATTCCATCCAATGAACTGACGGTGGTTTGCCCGCGATTTCCATTACTCGCATACATCGGCTGGTAGTAGTTGAAGGTTGAACCAGTCTCATAATTCATGCCTGGTTGGAGCAAGACCAGATTCAAGATGTCTCGCCCGTTTAAGGGCAGCTCCGCTACCTGTTTACCATTGACAAGACCGTCTAGTGAAGAACTAGATGTGGGGAGAGCCGCTGCGGTAGCGGATACCTCAATGCGGGCGTTGGTTGCAGAGACGCCAAGGCTGAAATCAATCCGGCGCTGCTGGGTCACGTCGAGAGAGACTGAAGTATTCGTAACGGTGTTGAATCCTGGGGCACTCGCAGTCACACGATAAGTACCAACAGGGAGATTCGGCAGCGTATATGTACCCGAACTGCTGCTGATGGTAGAACGCTCCAGACCTGTTTCCGACTGCACCGCCACAATTTTGGCGGAGGGAATGACCGCACCGGATGAGTCAGTAACCGATCCCAAAATACTGCCCACAGCCTGACCGTACGCTATACCAGCTGAACTAAATCCGGCTAACAAAACGACCAGTGCCCACAGTACTTTTCGGCTGATCATAAAGCCTCCCGTTTCGACACGTTTCTCTGTAGTCTTCTTCAATGCGTATTCCCTGCAGTGGCCATAGACGAACGCACGCCCAGCATCGCGAGGGCTTCCTGCGCAGGGGTAAAATCAGGATCGTCCCGAACTATGCGGCGGTACTGATTCCCTGCTTCTGCTATCAACCCACGAAGTTGAAGCGTTCTACCGAATTCAAATCGCGCCTGGATCCAGTCCGGGTGCTCCCGAAGGATCTGCTTGAATTCGTCGATGGCGGTTTCAAGCTCTCCGCTCTCTCGTAATGCACCAGCCAAATTGAATCGGGCTGCGGCGAGATCCGGCTTCAACGCGAGGGCTCGCCGGAACTGGGCGATTGCATCTTTCCAATTTTGCCCCTGTGCCAGACTGACCCCGAGCTTATTCGCCAGGGCTGCCTGGTCGCGATCCGACTGGCGCTGCAAGATGCCTCGCGCTGAAGCGAATTCAGCACGGGCCGCAGCCGTTTCACCATCTACCCTGAGCAACGCAGCAAGTGCGGCGTGTGACTGTTCATCGGACGGATCGATTCTGAGTGCGTGCCGCAAAGCGCTTTCCGCCGCAGGTCGCGCACCCGCTTCCTTCAATGCCATTCCCAGCTCGTAATAGGCAGAGGCCAGGTTCGGCGTGAGATGCGCGGCCTTTTGCGCTTGCATAATGGCCGCTTGCGTCTGGCCTTGTTGACGAAGAAAGGCGGCAAATTGGACACGTGCCATCGCGTCATGAGGATGCTTCGCAAGACAATTAGCAAACAGTACCCGCGCACCAGTGATATCTCCGAGCGCGGCCTTCATTCGTGCCTGCCCCAATAGCGCTTGCGTGAGTTCTGGCTTCGAAATCGCTGCCGACTGAAATTCTTTCAGAGCGTCAGAGAATTTCTGCTGTCGTTCCAGAGCGAGCGCTAGTTCCTGGTGCGCTGCGGCAAAGCCGGGGCGCAACTGGATGGCCTGCAGAAGCGCCCTTTCCGATCCTGTCGGTTGGTTTACCTCCAGCAACGCATGTGAGAGTGCATAGTAGGAATCAGCGGAGTTAGGATTAACTGCAATAGCATCGCTCAGCCGCTCGACCGCCAACTGAGGCTTCTTCTGCAGATCAGCCAGGATCCCGAGTTCATACCAGCATTCGCCGCAGCTTGCGTCATACTCCAGCGCGCGGCGCAACTCCGCTTCCGCCTCGGAAAGCCGATGCCTCGCCGCGAACGCAAGCGCCAAGTTGAAACGGGCACCACTGAAACTGGCTCGAAGCTGAATTGCATGCTCAAAATTTGAGATAGCTTCGTCCGTTCGACCTTCGAGTCGAAGCACGGCGCCAAGATCGTTGTAGGCTTCTGGTGCCTGCGGGTTAAGTCGGATGCTGACCCGAAATTCTGCCTCGGACTGTGCAAACTGTGACTCCTGCTTGAGCAGCACAGCCTTCTGAAAATGCTGATCAGCCTCATCCAGCGCGCGGATTTCCTGCGCTCCTGCGGATGAGGCCATCGCAGCAATCAAGCCCCAAGCTACGCTGTTAAATATTTTGAGATGCCAGCCCCAGTCCATTGGCTAACTCCAGGTGGGGAGTCTAGCCAAATAGCGAATAAATCAGAAATTAATTTCTGTTTAGGATTTGCGGGGACGGGTGGAGTGCAGGGGATTCTACATTATCGATTTGTGATTAGGGGATTTTGACATTCCCCGGATGGAAAGAGTTTATGCCTCAGCCAGAGTTGGGCTGTCTTCGAACACTTGGACACGATCTTCAGGAAAAACCAAGACGAACGTGGAGCCCTTGGAGAGTTCACTAACGCAACTCACCTTTCCCCCGTGAGCATGCATGATCGCCTCAGCGATCGCCAGTCCCAGCCCGCCGCTGCGCGGTTCGTCCCCGGTCTGAGGCGCCGCCCGGTAGAATCGTCGAAAGATATTCGGAAGGTGCTCGGGAGAGATTCCACTACCCTCATCCTGGACGGAAACTTCAGGACATCCATTCTTCATTGCGATACCGACCTTAATTCGGGTTCCCGAAACCGAGTACTTAATCGCATTCTCCAACAGAATGAGAAAAACTTGACGCAGGAGAACCTGATCGCCACGGAGGAGAATCTCCACCCAATCTGTTCGTTCCAGATGAATTCCCTTCCTTCGCGCGAGGGGCGTCGCGATGCCGCAAGCTTCTTCTAGGACCTCATCGAGCTGTAAATTCTCCTGCATCAGCTTCAACTGCCCTGCGTCAGCCATAGACAAGGTGAAGAGGCCTTCAATGATTTGGACCATGACCATCAGTTCACCATCAATTGTCTTCAAAGTATCTTGGTACTCTTCCACGGAGCGCCGCTGAGATAACAGGAATTGAGCTTCGCCGCGAAGAACCGAGAGTGGAGTCCTCAACTCATGGGCTGCATCAGAAACAAACTGACGCAACTGGCACACCACAGCATCCAGCCGGGAAAACAGAGCATTAAAATTGGTCGCGAGTTGCCCCAGTTCGTCGTTCGGGTTATGCACCGGCAGCCGCATCTCGAGATTTTCCGCATGGGTTCCCGTGATCCTCTGCGTCAAAAGAGCGGCATGCTTGTTCAGACTGACGATCGGAGCCAGACTTCTACCCACGTACCATGCAGCGATCATGGTTGTGAGCAGCAGGCTGATGGTCCAGAGTCCAAATGCTTTTTCCCGCAGGTCCGCTTTGAACTCGTCCACGTGGGTGATCGGCTCTGCCACGATCACCCACTCTGGTAACTCCTTGAGGGTAATCGGCTGAATGGCGACCCGCACCTCGCCGATCTTGCACTGTAAAGTGCGCAACTCGGGTAAGCGAACGCTAGATAATGGCCCGACGCTGAGGTTTAAGTTGCGTAGAGGGGCGGACTGTTCGAGAACGTTCCCATGTTCATCCACTCGCTCGATGAATTGATGCGCTAACCGCAAACCGGAGATGGTCCGACCTCCCGATCGCGAGTCAACCTGGGCCGCGACAAGGGTTGCGATGTCACGCAAATTATTATCGAAGCTTGCCCGAACGTCCTTTGTGAGAATCGCGCCAACGACGCAATATGTACCGGCAAGAAAAGCCCCAATGACTGCGCAGAACAGGAAGATCATCCGGAAGCGTAATGTGGGTCCGAGCATCATTCTGGTGGCCCCAAACGGTAACCAACGCCCCGAACCGTGTGAATCAAATTGTCTCCCCGATTCTGCCAGCACTTCTGCCGGAGCCGGTTGACGTAAACTTCTACCAGATTCGTCTCCGTATCGAACCCGTAAGACCATACGTATTCGATAATTTCGGATCGTCCCACTGGCTCCGGTGCGCGCAGCATCAGGAGTTCGAGCAAGCTGAATTCCTTGGCGGTCAGAGGAATCTCTACTCCTGCTTGGGTAACCCTGCGACGATGCCGGTCCATTACCAAGTCGCCGAAATGCAAAGTGGCGCTGCGATTGTGCAAACCCCTCCTGGTCAGTGCACGCACGCGGGCGTGCAATTCTGAGAGGGCGAACGGTTTCGTCAGATAATCATCCGCTCCTGCATCCAATCCCTCTACCCTGTGCTCAACCAGACTGCGTGCCGTCAGCATCAAGATTCCTGCTTCGAGCCCCGACTGCCGCAACTCTCTGCAGACTTGAACTCCCTGCATTCCGGGAAGCCTCAAATCCAGCAAAACTGCCTGGTAGGTAGCTTCCCGCGTCATCGTAAGCGCTTTTTCGCCGCTTTCGGCAATATCAACCTGGTAACCGCATTCGCGCAAGGAACGAGCAACGAAGGAAGCAACTTTCCGCTCATCTTCCACAACCAGCACGCGCATGGTGCACAATGTTGCATTCCCGCCGGAGTTGCTGTCAAGAAGCACTTCTGGCTTTGCAGCAGTTTTTTCCGCCCCGGAAAATAAATGGAAATTAATCCGCAATTAATCACCTCCTCATTTACAAAATGATTCGGGCTCTCACCACCTTTGTGACCAAAGCATGAGCAAATCATCAAACCTAATTCCTGAGAAACCGACGCGAGTGCGATGGGCCATTATGTTTTGCATCACTCTCGTGACCATGCTCACCTACCTGGACCGGCTAAACCTGGGAATCGCCGGAAAATACATCCAGGACGAGCTCGCGTTGAGCACTCAGACGATGGGCTGGATCTTTAGCGCGTTCGTGGTTGGCTACGCGCTTTTCCAAGTGCCTGGAGGTTGGGCCGGGGACCGATATGGGGCCAAGAACGTTTTGACCATCGCGATCTTGCTTTGGTCGCTTTTTACCGCACTAACTGGGCTTGCTCCGGATCTGGCGTTTGGTCGCTGGTTCGGAGTGGTAACGGCGTTCCTGGTAGTTCGATTTATGGTTGGAGTGGGTGAGGCAGCCAATTCTCCCAATGCAGCCAAGATCGTTTCGAACTGGATGGGCGCCGAACATCGTGGCATCGGAAGCAGTTTTACAACCTTGGGGATTGGGCTGGGCGGCGCTATTACTCCTCCCTTAATCGCCTGGGTCATGCTTCACTTTCAATGGCGCTCATCGTTCTATCTCTCCGGTCTGTTGGGTCTGTTCGTGGTGCTGTTGTGGGAAGGTTACGTTACAAACAGCCCCGAGGAGCACACGAATGTCAATTCACAAGAGTTAAAGCTGATACAGGAAGGACGGCAACCCAGACCAAAGGCCGGGGGGGGCGCAGGGCCACCCTGGCATAAAATGATTTCCAGCGTTTCGGTCTGGGGCTTGGTGCTGGGATATTTTTGTCAAGGCTATCCCATCTATTTTTTCCATACATGGTTTTTTATTTATCTGATCCGGGTCCGTCATTTGAGCATCGGGCAAGGAGGCTTCTGGGGCGCTGCACCTTATATTGCAATTACTGTTCTCGCGCCGCTCGGCGGATTGTTCTCGGATTTTGCTGTTCGTAAGATCGGAAAGAGGGCAGGGCGGAGAATCTCGGCTTGCTGCGGAATGTTCGCATCGGGGATTCTGCTTTGGATAGGCAGCGCGATGAGCAGCAGTACCGGTGCAATCCTGTTACTTGCGGCCGCTGCCGGTTTTAACATGTTTGCCACCGCAACATTCTGGGCAACGTGCATTGACTTGACTCAAGAATACACAGGCTCACTTTCGGGATTGATGAACACGTTCGGCAACCTTGGAGGTTGGCTTTCCCCAGTGTTGACGGCTTACATCGCAACTCGCATCAGCTGGAACAGCGCGCTGGATTGCGCTTCCATCGTTTCGATCGTCTCCGGTTTGTTGTTTCTACTGGTCAAAGCCGACCGCAGCCTCGATCCGCAGGCTCCTTCCACTAGAGAACCTGCACGATCGCGAGCTGTCCCAGCACTCTAGATGCACGCGCAAGAGACTTGAGACTATCGAGGTTTTAGATTCACACCGAAGTACGCTATGAATTTGACTCGGCGCTCCTTTCTCCATTACTCCCTAGCCGCGTTAGCGGCCAGCAATGCCCTTGCGCAGGGAGTGGCTCCCCGCAAATCGAAGGCGCTGCCCAGAATGCCTCCCTCAGGTAGACCATTCAATGCTCGATTCACAGATGTGGCCAAAGCGGCCGGTCTTGTTGCCCCCGTGATTTACGGCGCCTTGGATCACAAAGACTACATACTGGAAACTGTCGGGTGTGGTTGCGCATTTTTCGATTACGACAATGATGGCTGGATGGACATCTTTCTCCTGTCCGGTACACGGTTGCAGAATCCCCCCTTGGGAGCTACTAATCGTCTCTACAGGAACAACCGAGATGGGACCTTTGTTGAAGTTACCGAAAAAGCTGGTTTACATTCCCTTGAATGGGGCTGCGGCGTCTGCGTTGGCGACTACAACAACGATGGATGGGAGGACTTGTTCTGCACCTTCTACGGACAGAATAAACTTTATCGCAATAACCGCGACGGTACGTTTACAGACGTTACGAAACAGGCGGGCCTAGAAAGTCCAAAAGCACGATGGGGCGCCGGGTGCACGTTCTTCGATTACGACCGCGACGGTCATTTAGATCTCTTCGTTTCAAATTACGTTGATTTTGATCCGGCACAAGTACCCCGGCCGGGCGACAATGCCTACTGTAACTGGAAGGGGGTGCCCGTAAATTGCGGCCCCCGAGGCCTGCCGCCGGGTTGTCACTCCCTTTATCACAATAATGGCGACGGAACCTTCACCGACGTCAGTGTTCAAGCTGGGATTGCTAAGCTGAGAGGTTCGTATGGTATGACTGCGGTTGCTGCGGACTTCGACGAGGACGGGTGGCCTGATCTCTTCGTCGCGTGCGACTCCACCCCAAGCCTCCTTCTCATGAATCAGCGTAATGGCACCTTCCAGGAAGATGGACTGGTCCGCGGAGTAGCCCTGAGCGATGATGGAATGGAACAAGCAGGAATGGGGGTGGGTATCGGTGATTACTCTCTCGATGGCCATCTCGATATATTCAAGACGCATTTTGCTGACGACACCCCGGGCCTCTACCGCAACGATGGAAAAGGGAACTTTGACAACACAACCATCGCCGCACGTGTCGGAACAGAGAATCGTTATACCTGCTGGGGAGCTGGCATCATTGACCTCGACAATGACGGGTTCCCTGACTTGTTCATGACCGCTGGCAGCGTTTATCCAGAGGTGGAAAGGGCACTGCCGCAATATCCCCTGAAGAATCCTCGGATCATTTTCCGAAATCTGGGAAACGGCACGTTTGAAGAACTGATCGAAGAAGCTGGTTCCGGGATTGCAGCCGCGCACTGCAGCCGCGGGTGCGCTTTTGGAGACTTCGACAATGACGGGGATCTGGATATCCTGATCATCAACCTCAATGAGCCTCCTTCTCTTCTGCGCAATGACGTAAGCGGAAATAATCATTGGCTGAAAGTCAAGCTGCAAGGCACAAAGTCGAATCGCAGCGCCATCGGAGCACGGATTTTGGCAAAATACGACGGGAAAATTCAGGCTCAAGAGGTATTGAGCCAGTCCAGCTTTTTCTCTGCCAATGATCCGAGATTGCATTTTGGGCTGGGGAGGGCAAAATCTGCAGATTTGGAGATTTATTGGCCAAGTGGTTCATGCCAAACCGCGAAGGGAATACCGGCCAACCAGATCATCACAATAAGAGAAGAAACCAGCGCTTCTCTGAATGATAAGGCGGCTCGAACGCGATCCTAAGGGGGGAGTGGTTCCTCCGGTGGAAAGATGAACAAAATGTAATAGGAAATTCATGCGCCCCAGTGATAACGTCTCGAACACGGCCGGATCTGAATTGGAAGGACAGGTGTGTACATCCACCCGTTCACCAATGCCAGAGTCCTGACCCGAAGGAAAACAGACGAGGGATTACCGTGAATGCAATCTGTCGGTACTCGTGGCTATTAGCTTTGATCACGATTTGGCTCCCATCCGCCGCCCAGAACACTCCACCCCAGCCGCCTTCTGATCAACTGACGCAATTCAGCAACATGGACACGAAAGAAACGTCCGGTCAACTGACCCGAGTGCTGCAGGAACTCTACCAGGAGGAAGTCGAAACCGACATCGTTGACTTTCAATTGCAGTACGGTTCCAGGGTGCACCTTAGGCCCGTAATGTTCCCCTCGACGAATCTCTCAGTGATTCCTGGCTACATGTTCACCCCTACGGATATGAAACCGGGCATGAAGTACCCGGGAGTCGTTTTGGTGCATGGTGGTTTCCATGACCATTTCGACAGCTACATGTTCACGCTCATCGTCAGCCTCGTAGAACACGGATACGTCGTTATGTTCCCTGATTACCGCGGCAGTTCCGGATACGGAGAAGTCCACTATCAAAATTCTTATGGCACCACCGACGTGGCGGATGTCCTTTCTAGTGCAGATTTTCTCGCCACCCAGCCGGAGGTAGATTCGAATCGGATCGGTATTGTAGGTCACAGCCGAGGCGGAATGGTGACCTTGCTTGCGATAGAGCAGCAGCCGAAAAAATTCAAAGTAGCGGTGGAGATCGCTGCCCTTGTCGATTTTCTCGCCTACATGAGCTACAAACCCGATTTCAGGCGCGCAGAAGTGGCAAGAGAGCCCGAATTCGGAGGAGAACTGCCCGGCAAGAATCTTTCCGCGTATATGAAAGTCTCCCCTATCAACTACGTAAATCAGATCCAGACTCCTCTCTTGGTCCTTGCAAACACGTTTGACCAGACAGTTCCCTTTCAACTGCACTCAGGGCGCCTCATTGATCTTCTCAAAGCTGATGGAAAGGTCTTTGAAGAACACGTCTACACCGACGCCCCAGGAGGGCACATGTTTCCCTTCGCCGATACGGAACAAGGACATGACGTTTTCCGGCGGACGCTGGCATGGTTGGACAAATATCTGAAGCAATAACCCACGAATAGCTCTGAATGAAACTTTATTTGCCCCATCAGTTAGCTTTCCTTCTGATCGCCACATCCATGATGTGTGCGACATCAAGGCCCGCTGCCAACGATCTATCTCTTCCCGGGCTGATCATTACTTACAAATGCACGCCGGCCCAAAGGCTCGATCTTCGCCGTTACATGCTCTCAGAAGGACTTCCTTATCTCGCTCAATTGCAACGAACTGGGAGCCTGAGCCATTACCATGTGTTTTTCAGCCGCTACGTCGACAGCGACAGCTGGGACATGATGATCTTCGTTCTTTTTGCGAAGGATAAGGACCGCACTCATTGGCGGGATGTCGAGTCTCAGAATCCGGCTGGTTTGTCGAGAGAAGCACTGCAGCATGTTCAATCGATAACCACGACACCTGTCACTTATTTCGGTACTCTTGCCGAAGCCTCACAAAACCAAGACCCTGTATTCCTGATGATCCCTTACAAAGTGACCATCTCGAAGTCAGACTACCTGACCTATGTCGATTCGTACGTTCTGCCACAGATTCGCGGCTGGGAGGAAGAAAGCGATCTGGCAAATTACAGTCTTTGCTGGGCCGATTTCCCACCGGATCGTTCCTGGTCTTCGATGCTGATTCTGGAGTATCCCGACGACGCCGCATTAGGAAGACGAGAAACAACTGTTGCGGAAGTCCGAAAAAGGCTGCAGCACGATAACCAATGGAAACTGCTTGCAGATATGAAGGTAAACTTCAGGACCGAAGGCCGCGCGGTTATCAGCGATGAGATACGTGAATCTATCCACCATTAGCCATAGAGCAACCATTGCATCGATTGCTATTCAGCCGATGAGCGTAGTCTCCTGCAGCGTGCCGCACGTGGCTACCGCCACTTCCGGGGGGAAACAACGACGCCCATTTATGCGCTGAATCACGCACGCTCCGGATCAGACATTGCAACGGCCTCGACTTCATTCGGCGAGAACTCGACCTCACTGCTCCGCGCCGCGCGCATTCTACTCTGTTCCGGACAAATCTGGCACACGACCGGCAGACAAATCGAGCGCGACAGTATTGGAGTCTGTGCTCCAGAAGGAAGAAACGAATCTAAGGAAACATCCGAACGTCGAATTCGAACATTCGCGGTTCCTGAAATCTGACCTTCGAGAAATCCGCGTGGGCAGGGTTCAACAGGAGATTCCGTTCGCCGCGAATAGCTGCCGAGGGCACGATCAAAGCGACTGTCTTTCCGGCCTTGACCCATTCATCTCCAAACCGACGCAGGGATTCATCCCTTGTCGCGTACCAAGTCTCTGGCAGAATCGTCGAATCGAGGCTGGCGATCTCAAGTGTTTCCGGAATCTCACCCTCGATTGATACTAGGTCCGCTGGGCGGAGATTCGGCTCGAGATTCACAAATGTTTCAACAGCTGCTAGGGCCAGGGAAGTCGAGGCGTAGACAACCCGTATGCCACGGCTGTTCCAGCGGCCGCCATAGAGACGAGCGCCCTCGCCCGTTGCAGCCTCGAAGGCGTAACGTCGCCGACATATCCTCCAGAACAGCATCAGCTGTAGACACCATAGGCAATGCGGCCCAGGATGTCCTCGACCGTCCGAGCACCCACATCAGTATCGAGCTGATCAAGAGGGCGTTTCCCACCCAACGCTCGGTTTGGTGTTTGAAGCCATTCCGCAGCTTTCTCTTCGTCTCCGATCATCTCGACGGCACCGGCGTACACTCGCGCCAGCCGAACCGTGCGATCCGACTCGGCGGCGGTCAACCGCGAACCTTGGCTTAGACGGCGAGTCAGCGTGCGCAAAGGGATGCCGAGTTTCTGCGAGAGGACCGTGCTGCCCAGATCGAGCTTTTCGGCAAGTACAGTGACGGATGTTGCTGGCAAACCCTTACGGACGAGCTGTGCCAGATCGTCAGGTTTCTTGACCACTTTGCGGAGCACCTTCCGACCGCCCAATACTTCCGCAATGATTTCAGTTTCCATATTGGCCTCCTGGCCTTTTATAATACGCCACTTGGCTACATTGCCGCAACTCGTCTTGTCCGGATAATCGGCTTTAAGCTAGACCTCCGACTCTGTCATGAGAAATCTGGTCGCGGTCGGGACGACTCTCACGAATCGCCCCCGCACAGAACCGTACGAGCGTATTTCACGCATACGGCTCCCACCTTGGATGAGTGACGTTGAAGCGTTGATACGGGTGGGGATGAAGAGTCCGCGGTGGGGGCAGGTAACGGTTGCAGATGCGAGCGAACTTCGCTCATGCAATCTTCCGCTGGTCGCCGCGTTGCCGCAGTTGATGACGCCAGATGCGGCTGAGCCGCGCGCGAAACAGCTAAAGGCTGGTGAGGTTCCCGGGAACGGTGTGGTAGTTGTAGTAGCCAGTGACGACCTGCTGCAAACACTTACCCACAACAGGAATCGGCTCGTGGCATCGTTGCTGAAGCTGTTGCTTAATCTGCTTCAGCTTAGCCACCATCCGCTTACGAGTCGTTTTTCGCCAGAGGCTAAAGAAGCCCTTCCTGTGCCGTCCACACGATGTGTAAAGCCCAGGAAGTTGAACGTCTCCGGCTTCCCTTCTCCCCGTCGCTTCCGGTCTCGTTCGGTACGACGACCGAACTCGATCAGACGCGTCTTCTCCGCATTTAGCTCCACCCCCAATTTCGCCATGCGCTCCTGAAGTTCCTTCTGGAATCGCTCAGCGTCTTCTCGGTACTGAAACCCCACGACGAGGTCGTCGGCGTAGCGCACGGTCACGACTGCACCGCGTGCCACTTTCCGTCGCCAGGCGTGGACCCACAGGTCGTATACATAATGAAGATAGATGTTCGCAATCAGGGGTGAGACCACCGCTCCTGTGGCATTCCCATCTTCGTTTCCGACCACTGACCGTTCTCCGACACTCCTGCCTTAAGCCATTTCTGGATCAGTCGCAGGATGCGTCGATCGGCCACCCGATGCTGGACGAACCTCATGACCCATTCGTGGTCCACATTGTCGAAGAAACCACGAATGTCTGCATCCAAAATCCACTTCACCGGCATCCGCTCGATGGACACAGTCAGCGCGTCCAGCGCTGCATGTGGTCCACGCCCGGGCCGAAACCCGTACGAGAATCCCAAAAACTCCTCCTCGTAGATCTGTTCGAGAAGAATCACCACTGCCTGTTGGACGATCTTGTCTTCCAGAGCAGCGATGCCCAGCGGACGTTGCCGTCCGTCGGCTTTTGGAATGTACACTCGTCGCGAAGGTTGGGCTCGGTACGTTCCTCGATGAATGCGGTTCTGGAGTCCAGTGAGCCGGTTCTCCACGTCTTGCTCATACTCTTGCCATGTCACTCCATCCACTCCCGGTGCTGCCTGTCGCTTCAGCGCGTTGAAGCAGTCCCGAAGAAATGAAGTTCTGACGTGGTGAAGCAGAGCATTGAAGCGGATTTTCTTGTTCCGTTTCGCCGCTTCTCGTACTCTCCATGGCTCCTGGGGCATGCTGGGCCCGCTCTGTGGCGGGGACATGTTGGACAATGAAGAGTTCTCCTCGGCCCTTGGCCTTCCCTCCCCAAACTCAGCCGTCGCTTGCAACTCGACCTTGTTCGGTTGGTTCATCGGTACTATGCCAAGGTCCGACTCCTCCGCAACGTTCGCGCTCGGCGTGCGGCGCTTGGCATTCCCGAGCCGTCCTGTCTTTATATTGAAGTCGGCATTGTGGAGGTCTCCCGGTTCTCGGGCATGTAGTTTCTCAGCGTGCCTGGGGTCTACGACTACGCGGGGTCGCGACAGAGACCCGCGAGAACCAAAGGCAAGTTGTGTGGCCCAGCATTTGAGCCATCGTCACCGATCCACCTGCGGAACCGAATGAACCGATGATCACAGGTAATGCGGGGACTCAAGCAGGCTTGACCGAAGTACGAAGCATCTAACATCACCGCCCATTCCTAATTGCAGACTGCTTAGTGGCTGAGTTAAGCAACGCGGTAAAACGCGGATCGCCATGAAGCGAGTCCAGTTCCTGGTCCCTTGCCAGTTCTTTGATAGCCCAGGATGGCAGCCCATGACTGAGAGCATCCCGCAGCGATCCCAGTGACGCGCTATGCTGCCCTTCGAGGGCTTGAATGCATGCAAGAGAATAGATAGACATTGCCGTATTGGGATGGTCCGGACCAAGTACTTTGCGCTGGAGTTGCAATGCAGAACTCAGCAATTTTTCTGCCTCGGCATAGTACCGTTCTTTTGTTAAAGCGTCGGCGAGATTCGTCATGGAGATGATGGTCTCAGGATTCTCCGGCCCAAGTACGCGCTGTTGAACGGCTAAAGCCTGACGCAAGAGAGACTCAGCCTGGGAATACTCGTTCATCTTCATCAAGGTGTCAGCCAGATTGCTCATCGCGACCAGAGTATCGGGATGCTCCGGTCCCAAAACCCGGCGGCGAATATCGAGCGTCTTACGTTTTAATTTCGCGGCCTCAACATAGTTCCCTTCGCTGTGCAGGGTGACAGCGAGATTGTTCATCGAGAGCAGTGTGTAGGGGTGGTCGGGTCCGAGAGTGCGCTCGCGGATATCAAGCACCTCACGATAAAGCTTCTCTGCCTCAGGAAATTTGTGTTCATTGAAGAGAATCGTTGCCAGATTGTTTCTTGCAATGATTGTGGCCGGGCTGTCCGGCCCAAGGGTGCGAATCCGGCTTTCCAGAACGGCGCGAAACATAGATTCGGCATCGTCAAACCGACCCTCATCACTGAGTACGACAGCTAAATTGCTCGTACATTTTATTGTGTCCGGCGAGTCGGGACCAAGAGTCTGCTGCTCTGCAGCCAATGTCTGGCGAAGCATGGATTCCGCATTGCTGTAGTAGCCTTCGAGCCGTAGGATCCATGCCAATTCAACTTGGGTCCGCAAAGTGTCTGGAGCGTCAGGGCCAAGGGTACGCGAGCGTGCGCTTACGCTCTGCTCGAGCAACGACCGTGATTGAGAGTAAAGTCCGAGGCTGCCATAGACCTTTCCCATGGTGGCGGCCATCTGCGCCTGCAACTCGGGATCCTGCGCCAATCCGGTGTCTATGTTTTTGGAGGCTTTATCCAGAATCTCACGAGCGGTGATGCTGTTACCGCGTGCCTCACTGGGATCGGAAACCTTGAACATCCCCGTCATAAAATCCGTGACTCGGTTGGCGCGATCCCTTTCTCGCGCCGCGCGATCCCGTTCCAATGTAGTGCGGTGAAGCTGCGCAGCTTCGGTTGCGGCAAAAGCCGCAAGTAAAAATAGCAAGGCAGCAGCTGCGGTTACCCCCATCCGATGACGGCGCACGTACTTCTCAAAGCGATAACTCAGGCTTGCAGGACGGGCTAACACTGGGTCATATCGCAAATATCGGTGGAGATCCGCAGCCAATTCTGAAGGTGTACCATACCGGCGATTCGGGTCTCGATCGATCGCCTTCATGGTGATCCAATCGAGGTCTCCACGCAGTTGGCTGACTAATTCTTTGGCTTGAAGTGCCCGTCGTTCCGCCACAGAAGGCCCCTGCTCACTGGTGAGCACCTTAGTGCTTGGCAGGATTGGGTCTTCTTCTTGCAACTGTCGTATGCTTTCGTGCAAAGGCTGCTCATGCCAACGTCGCCGATCAATCGGCAACTCTCCAGTAAGTAATTCATAGAGCACGATCCCGAGCGCATAAACGTCGGTGCGCGTATCCACGTCACCTCGGGTTGAACCGCATTGCTCCGGGCTCATATAGCCCGGTGTTCCAATAATTCCGCCTAGCCCGGTGACCAGACTTTCGCCCAATGATTGCTCGGTCAGAGCTTTGGCAAGCCCAAAGTCAATGATTCGCGGCATTGGCTTGCCGTCCACGTCAACAACCAGGATGTTCCCCGGCTTCAGATCGCGGTGAATGACGGCTTTTTGGTGGGCATGCTGGACCGCATCGCAAACTTCTGCAAATAATTCCAGCCTTTCCCGGAGCGTAAGCTTCTTCTCATCGCAATATTCAGTAATCGGGTTGCCCGGGACGTATTCCATCACCAGGAACGGCTGGCCTTCCGGCGTGACACCAGCATCAAAGACTTTGGCGATGGCTGGATGTTCCATACGCGCCAGCGACTCCCGCTCTGCGCGGAATCGCCGCAGCAGCGAAGTATCGTAGAGTCCAGCACGAATCAATTTGAGCGCGACCTGCCGCCGAAGCGGCTCGCTCTGCTGTGCCAGCCAGACTAGCCCCATGCCTCCTTCGCCGATTTTCCGGATCAGCCGGTACGGACCAATGTCGCGAGTTTTCTGTGTTTCAGAAGAGCGCTCAAAATCCTCGTGACGAGTAAATTCGTCAGAGCGTCCGTAGGCTGACAGCAGAGACTCAACTTCTGCGCGCAGGGAATCCTCGCCGGCACAAGCTTCTCGCAGGAAGTCGCCTCGGTTGGCTGGGTCGTGCTGCAAGGCGGCATCGAACAGGTCTTTAACTTTCGCCCATGCTTCGGTTGGTTCCATCTGCGAGTCTCCCTACCTCACGAGTCAGCCATGCCTTGGCTAAGCTCCAGTCGCGTTTCACCGTCGCAGTGGAGATGCTCAGGGCCTCAGCCGTCTCGTCAACAGTCAGGCCACCAAAGAACCTCATTTCCACGATACGTTCCTGTTGTTCATCCCGCTGCGATAATCGTTCGAGGGCCTGATCGAGCAGTAATATGTCAAGCGTAGATTTCTGAGGAAGGAAGAAATTTTCCTCGAGTTCAACTTTGTACTCAGGGCCGCGTTTGGCTGCGCGCCGCCGCCGGGCATAGTCTACGAGAATTTGCCGCATGAGCCGCGCTGCCACCGCCACGAAATGCGCGCGGTTCGTGCTCGGCAACGGGCCTTGTCCGGCGAGACGAAGGTAAACTTCGTGTACTAGCGCCGTGCTTTGCAGCGTATGGTCGTGGCGCTCAGCACGGAGGCAGCGGTGGGCTGCGGCTCGTAACTCCTGGTACACGACTGGGATCAATGAGTGCAGCGCGTTTCCGTCTCCGTCTCGCCAGCGAGTGAGCATTTGCGTCACCGAGGAATCGGGTTGCAAGGTATGCCCCTGCCCTGGGTCATATTCGAGTGCGTCTGTCATTCCAGCTACCCCAGTTTTTGAATCGAGAATACCCTTCGGCTTGTGCACGGAACCGTGCAGTGCCTCACGGACCTCTAAGCGGGTTTATGCACTATCGGCCAGCCTGCCCGCAATTGCGCAACTTTTTTGATCCTGTTTTCCCCGTTTTTACGCATCACCGGTTAGCAGGCGCACTAGGCCGTGCCGAGCCATCGGGCAAACAATCCTGGGGGAGTTAGGTACTCGCCAAGAGCAGAAGCTTCCACGGATAAGCCACCGCACCGGCAGAAGTGTGTCGTGGCGACGGGCATGAGTATAGCAAAGCGGCCCAGGCTTGTCGTGCGGATTACGAGGGTAAGAGATAAAGCGCTTGAGGTCGTGTATCCCATTGAATTGGAAGGAGAACATCGATGCAAACAGACAAGACGAGCCGCCGATTCGGCTTGATCCGGGCTATAACAATCACATGTTTCGTTTATTCTGCGTTGGCAGCCTCTGCTCAGACTGAGCGGACGCTGCTCACGTTCACAGGCACAAATGGTAGCGGAGCTTACACCGGTTTGCTTGAGGACTCCAAAGGACACTTCTACGGGGCCACGATCAATGGAGGTGTCAACGGAAGTGGAGTGGTGTATGAGATGGCAATAAATGGGGGTAAAGCGCAGCAGAGGATTCTGTATCAGTTTGGTCCGTCGGGCACGGACGGCGCCTATCCTCAGATGCCAAAGCTGGCCATCGATAGCCATGGCCGCCTCTATGGCACCACCCCAAATGGCGGCTCCAATGGTCACGGCATGGTGTTTATGCTCACTCCGGCGGCGGGATTTTGGAAGGAAACCATTCTGTACTCATTCACCGGCGGCACGGACGGTGGTGGCCCTATCGGCGGAGTGACACTCGACGCCAAAGGGCATGTTTACGGCACAACCAATATCGGAGGGGACACAAGCCTCTGCTATAGCGGGTGTGGCGTTGTGTTCGAGCTGTCGCCGGGCAAGAACGGCACCTGGAATGAAACAGTCCTCCACACGTTTACCGGCGTCCCTTCAGGGTACCAGTGCAATGTCGTCTACGATGGCGAGAACCCTTACCGCACGACGCTGGTTCTGGATTCCGCCGGTAACGTATACGGAACCACTTCCCAGGGAGGTGACGGCTGTCTGAATGCAGGAACGATCTGGGAGCTTTCACCGAATGGAAAAGGAAAATGGACCTACAACATCCTCTACGCCCCAATAGGTTTTGATCCATTCGAAAATCCCAATGCTGGCGTTATCCTCGACAGCCAGGGAAATCTCTACGCCGCGAGCAGCGCTGGCTACATCGCCGAGTTTGTAAAGTCGCAGAGCTACGCGGAAGACATCCTCTACCAGGGTAATGCCAACGACCAGGGCGATTATGACACAGTGACCTTTGACAAGTCCGGTAATCTCTATTGGACCAGCCAGAGCGGCTTCGAGGGCGACGGCGACAAAGGTGCCGTGCATGAACTGACGCCAGATGGCCAAGGCGGTTGGACTTACACAACCGTCTACAAATTTTCCGTCAATCCTCCAATCGCCGGCGA
>DAIDGW010000001.1 GCA_027452245.1 Acidobacteriaceae bacterium | reverse complement strand
TTCCGGGGCCGCTCCAGCAGATGTCGCAGGAGTTGCTGAACAAAGTGAATGCAGCGCGGGCGAAGGGTAGGTGAACTGGCGCGGTAATCAATTGAGGGAACAACTGATATCCTTGGCCGCATGGGGCAGAACCGTGGGGCGGCCATTGAATTCCGCGACGTATCATTTGTCTTGCCAGATGGCCATGTAGTACTAAGTCACTTTGATCTCGACATTCGCCGCGGAGAGACTCTCGTCCTGCTCGGGCGTAGCGGATCCGGGAAGACCACGACTCTAAAGCTGGTGAATCGCCTGCTCGCTCCCACTTCAGGCAGCGTCTATGTCGATGGCGCGGTACCCGCGCACGGAAAAGACCTTCTTCGATTGCGGCGTCGCATCGGATACGTGATCCAGGAGGTCGGCCTCTTTCCCCACTTCACGGTGGAAAAGAATATTGGCCTGGTTCCGGCGATTGAAGGCTGGCCGCAGGATCGTATTCGCCCGCGCATCCAGCAAATGCTTCAGCTGGTCGGTCTCGATTCAGGCCTGGCGGACCGCTATCCCCATCAACTTTCTGGAGGCCAGCGGCAGCGTGTTGGTGTCGCGCGTGCCTTAGCGGCCGACCCTGAAATTCTGTTGATGGACGAGCCTTTTGGCGCCCTCGATCCGTTGACCCGCGACGAATTGCAGCGCGAATTCCTTTCCCTTCAGCAGCGGCTGTGCAAGACCGTGCTGTTCGTAACCCATGATCTCAATGAAGCGTTGCGTCTGGGGTCGCGCATCGCCCTGATGGAGGCAGGCAAACTGGTGACGTTGCTTTCGCCCGAAGAGTTCCTGCGCTCTGAGGATGCTTTAGTTTCGGCGTACGTGCGTGCCTTCGGCGCAGGATTGGATGCTGCAGCACAGCGGAGGGTGCAATGAACCTGTTGCACTTTCTCGCTGAAAATCGCATGCAGGTACTTGAGTTGTTTCTCGAACATCTTTGGATGGTAGGCGCCTCAACGCTGCTTGCCGTGATTATCGGTATTCCCTTGGGAATCATGATCGCGCACTGGCCCGCATGGAATAAGCCAGTACTGGCTGGTGCCAATATCATCCAAACGATCCCCAGCCTTGCTTTATTCGGATTCTTGCTGCCAGTTCCCTGGCTTGGCGATCGCGCCGAGCGTCTGGCGATTCTTGCTCTTGCACTTTATGCGCTACTACCCCTCATACGTAACACGTATACGGGCATTCGCGGCGTCGATCCCGCGGTGGTCGAGGCCGCGCGCGGCATGGGGCTGACAGAGCGGCAACTTCTGTTCAAGGTTGAATTGCCCTTGGCGAGCAGCGTCATCTTGTCGGGTCTCAGGATTGCAGTCGTAATTTCAGTTGGACTCGCGACGATTGCGGCAGCGATTGGCGCCGGTGGCTTGGGAGAGTTGATATTTCGCGGCCTTGCCATGGTCAACAACCAACTCATCCTGGCAGGAGCTATTCCGGCTGCTGCTCTCGCCCTGGTGGCCGATTTCGGTTTGGGTTGGCTGGAAAGGCGATTGCGCCATCGATGAGCTCGCATTCCTCGACGGCGCGTCTGAAGTCCAGAGTGCTTCTCTCCCTTCTGTTCGGTTTAAGTCTTGTGCTGGCTGGATGTTCAGCGCGGCGCTCCAGCTACATCGTAGTTGCGTCCAAGAATTTTACCGAGTCGATGATTCTTGGAGAACTGATGGCGCAACAGATTGAATCTCACTCAGCGGTACGCGTTGAACGCCGCTTCTATTTGGCAGGAACTTACATCTGCCAGCAGGCCATCCTTTCAGGACGTGTCGACATATATCCCGAATACACCGGCACAGCACTCACAGCGATTTTGAAGCAGAACCCGATTCACGATTCACAACTTGCGTATGACACAGTGAAGAAGCAATACGCTACCCGCTGGCATCTCTCGGTCGGTCCTGAATTCGGATTCAACGACACGTTCGCAATGGAGATTCGCGGAGACGACGCCCGCCGGCTGGGGGTAAAGACTCTGTCGCAAGCCGTAAACTATGCTCCCGAGTGGCGTGCGGGATTCGGGTACGAGTTCATGGAGCGGCCCGACGGCTATCGCGGGCTGGTGGCCACCTACGGACTTCATTTTAAGGGTGAGCCGCGCGTTATGGATCTCGGACTGTTAGCTCGCGCTCTCGAAGATCATCAGATTGATATCGCTGCCGGCAATACGACCGATGGTCTGATTCCTGCACTCAACTTGTTCGTTCTGCAGGACGATCGTCATTATTTTCCTCCCTACGATGCGGTGCCCATCGTTCGCCAAGCGACGCTGAGGCTTCATCCTGAGATAGGCCCGGCATTGGTGGCACTCAAGGATCAAATCTCTGACGCAGAGATCCAGCAACTGAACTACGCGGTTGATGGCGAACGGCGAGACGTGAAGGACGTCGTCCGCCAGTTCTTGCAGAAGAAAAAGCTTGTGCCGAGCCGTCCCCCACGATCAGCCGATCAATAGTGACCCTTGCATGGTCAGCACGGCGTTACCTTCTATCGTCACCCGCTCGCCGGAGCATTCGCACCACAGTTCGCCGCCGCGCTCAGAGACCTGCCGCGCCTGCAGACGTTTCTTGTGCAGGCGTTCAGCCCAGTAAGGAGCGAGCGAACAATGGGTGGATCCAGTCACTGGATCTTCCGGAATCCCATAGCTCGGCACGAAATATCGCGAAACAAAGTCGCAATTTATTCCGGGAGCGCTCACGCACACGCCCGCCGGATGGAGTTTCTCCAGCAGCGCAAGATTGGGCCGCAGGGCGCGGACGTGTTCTTCACCTTCGAAAATTACGAAGTAGTTATCACTGATCTGGTATACGGAAATATCTTGCACACTCGCTTCCAGTCCGTGAATCAGGTCGTCCGGAATATGTTCGCAACGCCAGGGAGGCAGCGCCGGAAAATCCATGGAGAATCGATCACCTTGACGCTCCACGGTCAGCCTTCCGCTGCGTGTCTCGAAACTCACCGACTCCCTCTGCGGTTCAAGTAGCTTCAACAAAACAAAGCCACTTGCAAGCGTGGCATGCCCGCAGAGTTTGACCTCGCACCGTGGCGTGAACCAGCGTAGACGGAAGGCGTCTCCCTCAGGTACGAAGTAAGCCGTCTCAGATAAATTGTTCTCCGCTGCGACCGCCCGCAAGGTATCATCATCCAACCAACCTGCCAATGGACACACGGCCGCGGGGTTGCCGTGAAAGGGGCTGTCCGTAAAAGCGTCCACATGAAACACGGGTACAGGCATCCCCCTATTCTGCCATCCCGTGGTGGTCTCTAGTATTAGCACTTTGGCGGTTAGGCGCCGCCTCAACTTGCAGTTCGAGATCCTCGTGCTGTTACTGCGATAGGAGGCTGGCATGCTCACCGCTCAAGAAGAACGAACCACAGCTCAGCTGGAATTCAACGTCCGCCTGATTGGCGCTCGTCGCCGTACGGACGAACTCTTCCAGATTGTCAAAGAGAGTGCGCTCTACGATCGCCCGATCCCGGAGCGGCATCGGATCGTTTTTTATCTCGGCCATCTCGAAGCATTCGATTGGAACTTGCTTGGCGGACGTGTCTTCGGACTGAAGAGCTTTCATCCTGAGTTCGACAAGCTTTTTGCATTTGGAATCGATCCTGTGGGCGGCGGACTACCCGATGATCGTGCCTCCGATTGGCCGGCGATGCACCCGGTCCAGGAATATGCGGCAAAGATCCGCCGTGCTCTTGATGAGAATTTGACGTGCGTGTCGTTCGATACTCTGATCGACGGCTTTCCGCTCAGCACGTTGCTCAACGTCGCATTAGAACATCGGCTCATGCATGCGGAAACTTTGGCGTACATGCTGCATCAGTTGCCGCTTGATCGAAAGGTCTCTCAAAAAGTCAGAATCCCTTCTGATACCAATCCTTTGTCACCCATAATGCTCGACATTCCTGCCGGACCCGCCACCCTGGGGCAAAACCGTTCGGATGGAAAATTCGGGTGGGATAACGAATTCGAAGCCGAGGCCGTTCATGTTCCCGCTTTCGCCATCGATCGGTACAAAGTGACGAACCAGCAGTATCTCGAGTTCATGACGGCCGGAGGCTACGAACGGAGCGAACTCTGGGAAGCTGCCGATTGGTCGTGGAGAAGTACCCAAAATATTTCTCACCCAATTTTCTGGAAGCGAGCCGGTGAAGGCTGGCTCTACCGCGGGATGTTCGAAGAGGTTCCATTGCCGTCGAATGCCCCCGTGTATGTCAGCCAGGCCGAAGCGAAGGCGTATTCCCGATGGGCAGGCAAGCAGCTTCCGACCGAACCAGAATGGCATCGCGCAGCCTTCGGGCAACGCAGCGGTTCGGAATGCTCGTTTCCCTGGGGCGATAAGGCTCCGAGCGGGAAGCTGGGAAATTTTGATTTCGCTGACTGGGATCCTGTTCCGGTTAACCTGTTTTCGCAGGGGCAGAGCGCATTTGGCGTACAGGACATGCTGGGCAATGGCTGGGAGTGGACCTCAACCATCTTCGGACCGCTTCCCGGCTTTGAGGTCTTTCCGTTCTACCGCGGATACTCCGCCGACTTCTTCGATGGCAAACACTTCGTCATGAAAGGTGCGTCCCCGCGCACGGCTGCATGCATGTTGCGGCGCTCTTTCCGCAACTGGTTTCAACCTCATTACCAGTACGTGTACGCGGGGTTTCGCTGCGTTCAACGCTAACCGCCTGGAGGACGAATGATTACGCAATCTATCACTGCCAATCCCATTTTCGAGTTTGCCACTGACGTGCGGGCCGGACTGACCAAGGCGGGACAGAAAGAACTGCCCTCGAAATACCTCTATGACGAGGTGGGGTCGGCCTTGTTCGAGGTGATCAGTTGCCTTCCCGAATACGGTTTGACGCGTGCGGATGAACGACTCTTGTCTCGCCATTGCCGCGAGATTGTCGAACTGTTGCCGGCACCCGTGGCAGTGGCGGAATTGGGCAGTGGCAGCGGAAAGAAGACCCGCTGGGTTCTCGAAGCCCTTTGCCGCCGCCAGCGCACGTCCTATTACCCCATCGAAATTTCTCATGCAGCCCTTGCCATGTGCGAGCGGCAGTTAGGCGACATTGACTCGGTCAGCATTCTCGGATTCGAGCGCGAGTACCTCGATGGTTTGCTGGAAGTTGCCGCGCAACGCCGCCCGGGACAGCATTTGCTCGTTCTGTTTCTCGGTAGCACGATCGGTAATTTCGACCGCCACGCGGGCTTGAACTTTCTGCGTGAGATGCGTCAGACTCTTCTGCCGGGGGATTCGCTCTTGCTGGGGACAGATCTCGAAAAGCCGCGTACCCAATTGATTGCCGCCTACGACGACGAATTAGGAGTCACCGCGGCGTTCAATCTCAATCTGCTCTCGCGCATCAATCGCGAACTCGACGCGGATTTCGACCTGAAACAATTTCAACATCTGGCGCAAGTCAACGAAGAAGCGCGCAGCATCGAAATGCATTTGCTCTCCCGATGCCGGCAAGTCGTAAACATTTCCACAGCCGAATTACTCGTCGAGTTTGATGAGGGCGAGACAATTTGGACGGAAAGCAGCCACAAATATTCTGCCGAAGATGTCTTCCGTCTCGCGCAGGACTCCGGTTTCTGCTGCCGGGCGCAGTGGATCGATTCCGAGTGGCCGTTTGCCGAAAGCCTGCTGGTGGCCGAATAAACCCACAATTCGGCTCTGGATCGACGGTGGTTTTTCAATATCTTTAAACTTTCGGCAATACGTGTCTAGTTAGGTAAAACTTTGTAAAACATAGAGCCTTCAGATACTTGCGCAATGTAGATTATGAGTGCGTATGACGATCCGCGCTCTTCAATCTGTGCTCCTGATTCCCGCGATTGCACTGCTGTCTCTGTTCGCCATCGGGCAGCAATCCCCCTCCAAACCTGCTGCCAGGCACATCGGCGCAATCAAGGCGATCAGCGGAAATGAAATAACCCTGGCGACTGACTCGGGAACGAATGAGCAACTTGTAATTGCTCCCGACGCGCGCGTTTTGCGTATTGCACCTGGCGAGAAAAATTTAAAAAATGCAACTCCCGCCCAGGTCAGCGATCTGTCAGTCGGCGATCGCATTCTGGTCGCCGGCCATCCCTCGGATGACGGGAACTCAATCATCGCGACTACGGTCGTCCTGATGAAGCAATCTGATGTAGAGAGCCGCAACAAGGAAGAGCTTGAGAAATGGCAAAAAGGGGTGGGTGGCGTGGTGAAATCGGTTGATCCAGCGACGCACACGATTACTCTTTCCGCGGGTGGCCTCGGACGTTCGCATCCGATCGCGATTCATGTCGCTGACGCTACGATCATTCGCCGGTATGCTCCCGGATCGACGAGATTCGAAGATGCCAAACCGAGCACGCTGCAAGAGATCGAGCCGGGAGATCAATTGCGCGCCCGTGGAACACGCTCCGCCGACGGTACGGAATTGACGGCCGATGAAATCGTCAGCGGACATTTCAGCAACATCGCCGGAACTGTCGTTGCTACCGATCCAGCTGCCGGAACGATTTCAATCAAGGATCTGCTAAGCAAGAAAGACGTGGTGGTCAAAGTCACGCCGGAGTCCCAGTTGCACTCTCTGCCGCCGGAATTTGCCCAGCGACTCGCCGCGCGAATCAAAACGGCATCTGCGCCAGCATCTGGCGAGACAAGTGCGAAAGCGAATCCCCAAGCTGCCGGCGCTTCACAAAATCATGAATTTGCCGGCGGTAATCACGGTGGACCCGGCGGGGCCGGTCGTCCTGATTTTGAGCAGATGTTGAGCCGTATGCCGCTTACATCGATTCCAGATTTGCACAAAGGAGATGCAGTCTTGGTTGTAGCCACCCAGGGCACCACGTCGCAAACTGAGACCGTGATCACGCTGGTCAGCGGAGTGGAACCGATTCTCGAAGCTGCTCCCAAGGGAAGCCAGGCTATGATGCTTACCCCCTGGAGCCTCGGCGGAGGTGGTGGTGAAGGCGACAATCCGTAGCCAACTCAGCCTTCCAGGTTCTGAGTAACGAAATCCTAGTTGTCATGGAACTTATAAAATGAAAGCGTTCGCATTTCTGCAGTCAGTCGTAATCGTTCTATCTCTGGCCAGTGTGCTCCCGGCGCAAACTGGTACGGGAAATCTGCGAGGGCAGGTTACCGATCCGTCGGGCGCTGCTATTACCAATGCCGATGTAGTGTTGACGCCTGAATCTGGGCAGCCCATTCACGCTACCACCAACTCGCGCGGCGAATATGACTTCAAAGGCCTGCCGGCAGGGAAGTACACGCTGAACGTCGTTGCTCCCGGATTCACAGTTTACGAAAACGATCAGGTCCAGATTTCCAGCCAACCGCTTCTGCTGAATGTCCCGTTGGCGATCGCGGTGGCCGAACAGAAAGTCCAGGTTTCCGATACTGCTCCGACGATCGATCTCAACCCCAGCAATAATGCGGGTGCGGTCAGGATCACGGGTAAGGAACTGGATGCGCTGCCCGATGATCCGGACGAATTGGAATCCGACCTCCAGGCTCTGGCTGGGCCATCCGCCGGGCCGAACGGCGGCCAGATGTACATCGACGGTTTTACTGCCGGACAGTTGCCGCCCAAATCCTCAATTCGCGAGATTCGCATCAACCAGAATCCGTTTTCCGCCGAGTACGATAAGCTCGGGTACGGGCGCATCGAGATCTTCACCAAGCCGGGAACCGATAAGCTGCACGGGCAATTCCTGGTGAACGGCAACGATTCGAGTTTCAACTCGCAAAACCCTTTTGCCGCCGGTACCGAGCCCAGTTATCACTCCATTCAGTTCAACGGCAACGTTGGAGGTCCGATCAGCAAGACTGCGTCATTCTTCTTTAACGCGGACCACCGGAATATCAACGACCTCAATATCATCAATGCTTTAACGGTCGATCCCACGTCGCTCCTACCCGTGACCACAATCGGATCCGTGCCTTATCCGCGAACCCGCACCAACATCGGGCCTCGCATCGATTGGGCACCAAACAAGAACAACACGCTTACCGTCCGTTACCAGTATTACCGCGACACGGAAACCAACGAGGGTATCGGCCAGTTCACGCTGCAATCGCAGGGATATAACTCCGTCGACGCCGAACACACATTTCAAGTCAGTGACACGCAGATATTAGGCCCAAACATCATCAATGAAACGCGTTTCCAATATTTGCGCGAAAACGACAGCCAGCTTCCTTTGAGCACACTCCCGACCATCAACGTTCTTGGCGCGTTTAATTCTGGAGGCAACAATCAGGGCACGATCATCGATCACGAGAATCATTACGAGGTACAGAATTACACGTCCATCATCCATGGCAATCACACGGTGAAGTTCGGTGTGCGGCTTCGCGGCATCACTCAAGCCGAAACCACGACCTCAGGCTTTAACGGGACGTTTGTATTTTCCTCACTGGAGAACGTACAAGCCGCAGAGTGCGCGCTCAATTCGGCTCCGGCGGTTTGCGCCACTCTGGGCAGCCAGGTTGCGACACCCCGGCAGTTGTCATACACGCAGGGGGCGCAACAGGCTTCACTGGGATACTTCGATGCAGAGCCTTATGTGCAGGACGACTGGAAGATCCTGCCCAACTTCACACTCAGTACAGGGTTGCGATTTGAAACTCAGAATGGCATTCACGATCAAGGCGACTGGGCACCACGCATCGGTATTGCCTGGGGTGTTGGTGGACGGAACGGCCCTCCCAAGTTCATCCTGCGGGGCGGCTTCGGTATTTTCTATGACCGATTCCAGACCGATCAGCTTCTACAGGCCGAATTGCTGAACGGGATTACTCAGCAGGACTACGTTATCAAGAGCCCGACCTGCTTCCCAGGGCTGAATCTGCCCTTGAATTTCAGCGGTGCCAATTGCGGAACTGCGAGCGCGGCCAGTTCTTTTGTCTATCAGATCAATCCGCACTTGCATGCGCCGTACACGGTTCAGAGTGCAGCCAGCATCGAGCGCCAGCTTACGAAATCTGCGACCTTGTCGGTCACATATCTGACTTCACTCGGATTCGACCAGTTGCTTTCTCTGAGTCTGAACCCTGCGACCCCGGCCGGTCCCCATATTTATCAGTTCGCCTCAGAAGGAAACTTCAGCCAGAGGCAGCTGATCGTCAATTCCAATGTGCGCATTGGCCCAAGGGTGCAATTCTTCGGTTATTACACGCTCAACTATGCCAATAGCGATGTGTCCGGTGTTTCCAGCTTTCCCTCGAACTCCTACAACATCCGTCAGGATTACGGACGCGCCTCATTTGACTATCGAAATCGTCTGTTTCTCATGGGTTCAATCGCATTGCCGTATCTGATGCGGCTTAGCCCGTTCCTGGTCGCGAGTACTGGATCGCCATTCAATATCACCGTGCCCACCGACCTGAACGGTGATTCCATCTTCAACGACCGGCCTGCGTTCGCTGCTGGAGCCACGTGCAGCACGGCGCAGATTTTTAACACTCCTCTTGGATCATTCAATGCAAGGCCTTGCCCCGGGCAGGCTCCGATCCCGATCAATTATGCCAGCGGTCCGAACCATTTCACACTTAATGCGCGGCTCAGCAAGACGTTTGGCTTCGGTGCCGAAACCAAAGGGCCCGGAGGGGGAGGAGGGCCGCACGGCGGACATCATCATGGCCCCTTGTTCGGGGGCGGTCCCACGATGATTTCTGCGAACTCGGACCGGCGCTACAACCTCATTTTGTCGGCGAGCGTTCGCAACATCTTCAATAACGTCAATGTGCAGAATCCTTCCGCCATTCTAGGATCACGCTACTTTGACATTCCCAATGCGTTGCAGGGCGGCCCCTTTTCTACGGCAGCAGCGGTTCGACGCATCGATTTACAGGCCTCCTTCAACTTCTGAAGCCCTGGTTGGATTCGATGCCATTCCAGAGGGCATCGAGTCTCGCACGCTGGACAACCTGAGGAGGCACGCCCGAAACTGTCTTGTATGCGCCGATCGATGGCCCGGGAACAGGATATCCTGAAACAACGTGCTCCGAGGCGTCCGCCCCTCCTGACCGCAAGACGCATCGGGATTCATACCTCTTCAGCCGGGGGCGTGCAAAATGCCGCTGAGCGTGCCTATCGCCTGGGTTGCAACGCGCTTCAGATTTTCTCCTCCAGTCCACGGCAATGGGCGCCGTATGAACTTGGAGAACTGCAATGCGCCGAGATGAACCGTCTGCGCGCTCGATACGACTTGAAGCCGCTTGTCGTCCACACCAACTATCTCGTGAACCTGGCCAGTTCGAACGAGGGCTTTCTGCACAAATCGATGCAGGCGTTTCGAGGAGAAGTCGAACGCGCCTTGGCGCTCTGCGCAAATTATCTTGTGCTGCACCCCGGTTCATTTCGCGGTGCTGATCGCGAACAGGGACTGCTGCGCACCGCCGCCGCGATCGCCGCTTCGACCCAGGGTCTTGACCTTGCGAAAGGCGGCCTCACGATTCTCATTGAAAATACTGCTGGGGCGGAGTTTTCCCTTGGGGGCAGCTTCGAGCAAGTCGCCGAAGTGCTCGATCGACTGCGGGGCCTGGTGCCGATTGCCGCATGCATCGATACCTGCCATACCCATGTTGCCGGCTATGACATCGTGAGCGAAGACGGGCTATATCAAACCCTGCAGCATCTTGATGCCACTGTTGGTCTCAACAATGTCAAAGTGTGGCACTGCAACGACGCTAAGGCGGCGCGCGGATCGAAACTAGACCGTCATCAGCACATCGGGAAGGGAACAATTGGCAAGAAGACGTTTCGCATCCTGCTGAACGATCTTCGGTTGGCGCATGCAGCCTTCATTGCCGAAACTCCTATAGACAAGCCCGGCGATGACCGCAGAAACGTCGAAGCGTTGAAGAAGCTTGTGGAATGAGCCCACTGGGGGGACGACGTTGTAGAATCTAAGGACTCTTATGCCGCAGCAAGAACAACCTGAGGGGTCGGCGACAGTAGCAGGTCGTCCTAACGACGAGCGCTATGATGCGCAGCGTGTGGAATCGAAGTGGTTCGAGCGCTGGCAGAACGATCCGTCGCTCTATGCCGCCGAGCCTACGTCCACCCAGAAAAAATATTACGTTCTCGAAATGTTGCCGTATCCCTCCGGTGCGCTTCACATGGGACACGTCCGCAACTACTCCATTGGCGACGCCCTCGCTCGCTACATGTGGATGAATGGCTATAACGTGCTCCATCCCATGGGATGGGATTCATTTGGTTTGCCTGCTGAGAACGCGGCCATCGCCAACCATACGCCGCCGCGCCAGTGGACCCTCAGCAACATTGCCAATATGAAGGCGCAGATGAAGCGCCTTGGCTTCGCTTACGACTGGTCGCGCGAAGTCACGACCTGCTTCCCGGAGTATTACCGCTGGAACCAGTGGTTCTTTTTAAAGCTCTACGAGCAGGGACTCGCCTATCGCAAGAACAGCAAGGTGAATTGGTGCCCCAAGTGCGCAACCGTCCTCGCCAATGAGCAGGTGGTGAATGGCTGCTGCTGGCGCCACGAAGACACCATCGTCGAGCAGCGTGAACTCGAACAATGGTTTCTTCGCATTACCAAATATGCCGACGAACTTTTGCGCGATCTCGACAAACTCGGCGGATGGCCGGAAAAAGTGCGCGTCATGCAGCGCAACTGGATTGGCCGCAGCGAGGGAACGCTCGTCGACTTCAAACTCGATGGCCCGGTCGGCCCGGCTGGGTCGAAAATCACCGTCTTCACCACCCGTGTTGATACGATCTATGGCGCAACGTCGGTTCAGCTTGCGCCCGAGCATCCTCTTGTCTCCGATTTGACCGCCTCCAATCCTGACCTTCGCGCCAAGGTGGAACAACTTATCTCCGAGCAGCGCAAGGCCAAAGAACGCGGTGATATAGGCGAGATCGAAAAGCACGGCGTGTTCACCGGACGCTACGCTCTCAATCCGTTCACGGGTAAGAATGTTCCGATCTGGATAGCGAATTACATACTCATGGACTACGGTACGGGCGCGATTATGAGCGTGCCCGCGCACGATGAGCGCGACTACGAGTTCGCCAAGAAATACAACCTTGAAATCCGCCTGGTTGTCATTCCTATTTCCAACGATCCCGAAGAAACGGTGGCCGAGCCGGCTTTGCCCTACGTCGGTCATGAAGGTGTGCTGATCAATTCTGGTCCTTTCAGCGGACTTGAGTATTCCGATGCCATCATCAAGATGTCGGCCCATGCGGAAAACAACGGGTTCGGCAAACCGACCGTCACCTACCGATTGAAAGATTGGGGCATCTCGCGGCAGCGCTATTGGGGAACGCCTATTCCGATGCTCTATTGCGAAAAAGACGGCATCGTTCCTGTACCCGAAAGAGATTTGCCCGTGATCCTGCCCGAAGATATCGAGATCACCCTGGCCGGCGGATCTCCGCTCGGCCGCGTGACCGAGTTCGTCCATACGACTTGCCCGAAGTGCTGCGGTCCCGCGCGTCGCGAGACCGACACGATGGACACCTTCGTCGACTCGTCCTGGTATTTCTACCGCTATACGGATGCGCGCAACGATCATGCCCCGTTTGATTCCAGGATCGCGCAGTATTGGTTTCCCATCGACCAATACATTGGCGGAGTTGAGCACGCCATTTTGCATCTCATTTACTCGCGCTTCTGGACGAAGTTCATGCGCGACATGGGACTGATTACAAACGATGAGCCCGCCGAACGTCTTTTCACGCAGGGTATGGTCATCAAAGACGGCGCCAAGATGTCGAAGAGTCTCGGCAATGTCGTCTCCCCCGATGAAATGGTCGCGCGCTATGGAGCGGATGCAGCCCGTCTCTACAGTCTCTTTGCCGCCCCGCCGGATCGCGATCTTGACTGGCAGGATTCCGGCATCGAGGGTATTCAGCGATTCTTGGGGCGCGTCTATCGTTTCATGGTGCGCAATGCCAAACCGAACGACGCTGGCTGGAATGCTCCCGTGCCCGCCAATCTTTCTCCGGCGGCGCGAGCCGTGCAGCGCAAGTTGCACCAGACCATCAGGCGTGTCACCGACGATTTTCAGGGACGCTGGCACTTCAACACATGCGTTTCCGCCATTATGGAGTTGGTGAATTCACTCTACTCGGCGGAAGATGCCATCAGCCAGAATCAGATTCCGCAATCGCTCTTGGCTGATGTCCAGCGCAAGTTGGTCTTGTTGCTCGCGCCGTTTGCGCCCTATCTCGCGCATGAACTTTGGGAGATGCTCGGCGAATCCGGCAATCTGCTGAAGGCACCTTGGCCCAAGTACGATCCCGAATTGGCCAAGGAAGAGGAGCTCGAAATCCCCGTGCAGGTCAACGGCAAGCTTCGAAGCATTGTTGTTGTTCCTGCCGATGCCGGCGAGAGCGCCATTGTCGAAACGGCAATTGCCGATGAGAAGGTAACAACAGCAGTTGCCGGAAAGCAGATCGTGAAGAAGATCTACGTTCCCGGCAAGTTAGTGAACCTCGTCGTGAAGTGAGGCGGCATTCTCGGGCGAAATTACATCCCGCCCAGCACGAGTTCTTGCGTGCGATTGTTGAACTGGATTGCATCCAGCCGCTTGGTGTTGTTGCTGAGCGTTTTTTCCGTTGTTGCCGTGTAAGGGGAAGGATGCTGCAGATCCTCCATCTTTCCCGTGGTTGTTGCGACTACTTTGCCGCGCTTCAAAATCTGTATGTTCAAATGGTTTGTCGGTCCGCTCCATTCCGCCTTGTACTGCCCCGGAGCCAATACCGTTGAGCCAACATTCGCGTGATCTGTTAGGGAGAAACTGCCAGACTCCTTATCTCTCGCAAAAGCCGTGACTGAAAATGTCAGCGCCAGCAGTGCACAGATCGCCAAATAATTTATAGCCTTCATAATTTGTCATTCTCCAACTAGGAATTACTTCGCACTCTAATAGAGCAGATGCAAAGAGGTAAATGACGGATGCATATTCCGGCAATCGGAATCTCCTGTGTGAAATTCAGGGGAATTCCGTGCTCCATTGAATGGGTTATCCTAACGGGAAGACATTAATGTGAAACGCATATCTCCAACGCTGGAAGGATTTCGCGCCGCGGCGCGGCGCCCGCTGCTGACCGCCGCGGAGATCATCTGGCGGTGGACTGTCGGAATCACCACCTGTGCAGTTCTTGTCTTTGGGTTGGTGGAATACCTGAAGACTCTTCCGCTCACCGATGCGGATATCTTGCTTCTTCGCACAAGGAATGCCTTCCTGGTCGGCCAGGCGCTCGCTCACATTTTCCGCGGTAGTTTGCAGCGGGCCTCATTCGCCGTCGTCGTTGCATTCTTCACTCTACTGCTGCTCTGGATCATGGCAGCAAGCATTGGCCGCTACTTCACAACTCGCGCACTGCTCGAATATTTTTGGGACTTTGCCGCTGAGTACCACGTGCAAGGCGCCTCAGCCATAAGAAGTGCTGGGAGGTTTAGGGTAGTTCTCGGGCTGAGTTTCCTGCGCGCCGCTGTTTTTCTCGCGGGCCTCTTCGGATTGGTTGCTGCCGGGTTCTTTGCCAGCTTCGTCTCTTCTTCGAGGGGACCCGGGAACGGGTTGGCGTTCTTCGTTTTTGTCCCCCTGGCACTTTTTGTTCTTCTCGCGGTGACGGTTTTGAATTGGTTTCTTTCGCTAGTGTGTCTTTTTGCCGTCCGCGATGAACTCTCTACTCTTGAGTCGATTTGTGCTGCGGTTGCGATGTGCCGCGACCGCTTCGGCGCGGTTCTTGCGGTGTCGACGTGGTCGGGATTGGCACATACTGCCATTTTTCTCGGAGGCACGACCGTGGTCTCGTTCCCTATCGCATTGGCCGGCTTGGTTAACGTGCGTATTGTGGTCACCCTGGTTTTGTTCTTGACCCTTATTTATTTTGCCCTCGTCGATTTCCTCTACATCTCACGACTGGCAGGATACGTCTGTATCGCCGAGCTGCCGCAGGAACTGCTGGCGCACCCCGTTCATTCTCCGCCATCATCGACGCCTCCCATTCAAACCACGATCGATCGTGACGAGCCGATCTTGAGCGACATTCCTTTTCCGGTTACTCCCTAGTAAGTAGCTCAGGAACTATCGTCACCTTCATTTCCTTTACAGTGAAATCGGAAATCTGAGAAACTCATCCGTGGAATCCCAGACCCCGATCACCCCCATTTTGCAAACTCAAAGCATCGTCATCCTCGATTTTGGTGCGCAGTACACACAACTCATCGCGCGCCGGATTCGCGAACAGAATGTCTTCTCGGTCGTGCTGCCCTGCACAGCCACTCTGGAAAACGTCAAAGCCTACATGCCAGTCGGAATCATCCTTTCCGGAGCGCCGTGGTCGGTCTACGACAAAGATGCTCCCCCGGCCGATGCCCGCCTCTTCGAAATGGGGCTTCCCGTGCTTGGCATCTGCTATGGACTGCAGTTCATGGTGCACACTTTGGGCGGTAAAGTTCGTCCCGCCGACAAGCGCGAGTACGGTCATGCCGAAATCGAAGTGGTTTCCGACTCGGCCCTGTTCCAGGGTCTAGCCAAGAAACTGGCCGTATGGATGTCGCACGGCGATGAGGCGCTCGAACTGCCTCCCGGCTTTGAACTCACAGCCAAGACGCACTATGCGGTTGCCGGAATTCAGAATCGCGAAAAGAAGTGGTACGCCGTCCAGTTTCATCCTGAAGTGCACCACACGCGGCAAGGAACGGAGATTCTCCGCAACTTCGTCTTCAACATCTGCGGCGCCAAGCCTTCCTGGACTGCTCAACACTTCATCGAGTCGACAGTGGCTCAGGTCAGAGAGCAGGTCGGAAATGGCCGCGCCATCTGCGCGCTGTCTGGCGGCGTCGATTCTTCGGTGGCAGCCGTTTTGGTGGACCGCGCCTTGCGCGGAACGGATGGCAAGTCGCGCCTGACGTGCATCTTCGTGAACAACGGTGTGCTGCGTAAGAACGAATTCGAAAAAGTTCAGGCCAACCTGCGCGACAAACTCGGACTTTACGTCGATGCTGTCGACGCCACCGACCGTTTTCTGGGCAAGCTCAAAGGCGTTACCGATCCTGAAAAGAAACGCAAGATCATCGGCAATGAATTCATCGCCGTCTTCGAAGACGAGGCCCATCGCATCGAGCAGGTCCAAGGCAAGGTCGATTTCCTCGTGCAAGGAACCCTCTATCCGGATGTGATCGAATCGCGCTCCGTACGCGGACCATCGCAGGTCATCAAGTCTCATCACAATGTGGGTGGACTTCCCGAGAAGATGAAGCTCCAGCTGATCGAGCCTCTGAAGGATCTGTTCAAGGACGAAGTCCGCAAGATCGGCCGCGATCTCGGGATGCCCGAGGAGATTTTGCAGCGCCAGCCCTTTCCCGGACCCGGTCTGGCCGTACGCGTCCTCGGCGAAGTCACTCCGGAACGTCTGGCGTTGCTGCGCGAATGCGACGATATCGTTGTGAACGAGATCAAAGAAGCCGGGCTCTACACCCAGATCTGGCAATCTTTCGCGGTGCTTTTGCCGGTCATGTCTGTTGGAGTGATGGGGGATGCGAGGACCTACGCCTATACCTGTGCCATTCGGGCTGTCAGTTCCGAAGACGGAATGACCGCCGACTGGGTTGCCCTTCCAGTTCACGTTTTGAAAACCATTTCCACCCGCATTGTGAACGAGGTTAAGGGCGTGAACCGCGTGGTTTACGACATCACATCGAAGCCTCCCGGCACCATCGAATGGGAATAGATTCTGCCCAAAAAGAAAGCGCGGGCGATTTGCCCGCGCTCGATTCCAGCCATTCGCAGATCTAAGCGTGAACCAGTTCCACTCCATAGATGGAATGCCATGAAGTGGCGGCCTTCAGCTTGTCATTGACATTGTTGATGTTCTTGACGCCTTCGGATTCCAGCCATTTGCGGAATGCCGCCGCACCCTGCTTCGCATAGACCGGAATGCCGTCTTTCCACGTTGCCCGTCCGCAGAGCACGCCATTGAACTTCACACCCGATTCGCCTGCCAATTCCAGCGTCTCGCTGAATTCGGCATTGCTGACCCCAGCCGAAAGGTAGATGAACGGTTTGGTCGCTACGCTCGCCGCTTTGTGGAACTGTTCGATGGCTTCTTTCTTCGTGTATGCCTTCTGGCCTCCGAATGATTTTGTGCCCTCCACGAACTTCATATTTACCGGAACTTCAACCTTGAGCACATCCACCCCATAGCGGTCCTTGGAGAACTCCCGCATGCTTTCGGTCACGATATGTGGCTTTTTCCTGGCATATTCCAGCCCCTTTTCGTCCGCTCCCTCTTCATAGCCCACAAACTCCAGGAAGAACGGGATATCGTTGGCCCGGCACTCGTCGCCAATGCGTTCCACCCAGGCATGCTTTTTGTCGTTCACATCTTTTGGATCGTATGGCGTGTAATAAAGCAGAATCTTTACGCAATCTGCGCCCGCTTCTTTCAGCCGTTTCGCCGACCAAAGGTCGAGAAGATCGGGCAGCCGGCCCGGGCCGGTCTTGTCGTACCCCGTCTTTTCATAGGCCAGCAAAAGGCCCGCATTTTTTGCCCGTCGCTTGGAAGCCGGTAATCCCCACTCCGGATCCAGCAAGATCGCCGAGGCATGCGGCGTAAGCACTTCTGTCACCAACGACTTGAATTCTTCCATCATCTGATCGGTTACTTCGCTGCCTTTTTCCTTGGCCAGCGATTTCTGCAGCGAACCCCGCTGATCCATGGCCGCGGCGGCGATAACGCCACGTTCTGTAGAAACCTTTTTGAGTCCGGCTAACTTACCAGGGGTAAGCTTCATGAGAAATTCCTCCTCTATGCAGACAAGAATGATTGCGCTTTGAAATACCGATAATTGTAAATCACTCAAACGCGCCGACGCGGTGATTTCAGGGCTCGTTCTGGCCGGCCAGTTCAACTTTGAAACCGCTTCTATTTCCGACAAAATCATCGGCGTAATCTAACTCAAGAAGGCGGCCTATGCTCGAAACGTACACGGAAGCAGGTCCCGGCAGATTGGATTCGTCTTGTCAGCCGCTGGTATAGTGGTATGACCGCTAGCCGTTCACAGTCCGCGCTGCGGCTCGCATTCATCTTGGAGACCCCGAAATGTCGATTGCCACCATCAATCCCGCGACCGGAGAAGTGATCAAGACCTTTCAGCCGCTCTCGGATGCTGAAATTGAGTGCAAACTGCAGCTCGCGGTGAACGCATTCCGCGCTGAGCGCAATACCCCGTTCGCCGAGCGCGCCCGTCGTATGCGTAAAGCGGCCGAAATTCTTGATCGGGACAAAGAGAAATTTGCCGAGCTCATGACATTGGAGATGGGTAAGCCGTACAAGGCCGCGGTTGCCGAGGCGGCCAAATGCACGACCGCTTGCACTTACTACGCCGAGAACACGGAGAAGATCCTGGCGGACGAGGTTGTCCAAACAGCCGCAAAAAAGTCCTTTGTCCGCTATCTTCCGATTGGTCCCATTCTCGCCGTGATGCCATGGAATTTCCCATTCTGGCAGGTCATCCGCTTTGCCGCTCCGGCTCTCATGGCGGGCAATGTAGGACTGCTGAAGCATGCCTCGAATGTGCCGCAGTGTGCTCTGGCCATTGAGCAGATCTTTCTGGAAGCTGGTTTTCCCCAAGGCGTCTTTCAAACCTTGCTTATCGGAGCTGGCCAGGTTGATGCCATTCTGAATGATTCTCGCGTGGTTGCAGCCACTTTGACCGGAAGCGAACAGGCCGGTATCCAGGTCGGCGTTTCGGCTGCCAAACGCATCAAGAAGGTCGTTCTTGAACTCGGCGGGAGCGATCCCTTCATTGTTATGCCCAGTGCCAACCTCGAGGCTGCCGTCAATACCGCCGTCCAGGCTCGCGTGCAGAACAATGGACAATCCTGCATCGCAGCCAAGCGTTTCATCGTTGCCGAGCCCATCGCCGATGAATTCGAGAAGAAATTCGTCAGCAAAATGAAGAACCTTCGCGTCGGCGATCCCTTTGACGATACGACCGAGCTTGGGCCCCTCGCGACTCCATCCGCAGTCCTCGATCTCGACCGGGACGTAAAGGCAACCGTCGCCGCCGGCGGCAAGGTGCTTACCGGGGGCCATCCGCTTGATCGCCCCGGAAATTTCTACGCCGCGACGGTGCTTACCAATGTTCCCAAGGATTCACCGGCCTATAAGGAAGAATTCTTTGGCCCTGTCGCCTCGCTTTTCCGCGTGAACAACATTGACGAAGCCATCTGCCTTGCGAACGACAGCCGCTTCGGTCTGGGCTCCAGCGTTTGGACCAACGACCAGCAGGAGCAGGAACGCTTTATCAACGAACTGGAAGCCGGCATGACCTTCTTCAACAAAATGGTCGCGTCCGACCCGCGCATTCCCTTCGGTGGAGTCAAGCAATCTGGACACGGCCGCGAACTCGGCCCGTTCGGTATCCGCGAGTTCGTCAATATCAAAACCGTCTGGATCGACTAAGGCAGGGAGCGATTCGCCGGCATTAGAAACGGACCATGGAACCGGTTTCGGCGCTCTCTATTACGGACTGCCGGCGGAAGTAGCTCTTGCCCCATTTGCCAGCAATTCCGTCCACGGACATTCATCCGATTCCATCAATTGAATGGCCGCCTGGATCTTTCGCGCGCTTCCGCTATAGCGCACCCAGATGACCTTATAGCGGGCTTTCTTGCCCCCATACAGAACTCCGATAACGTCGCCGGAACGGAGGTCCGTTTCCAGTTGGGAAAGCAGTCCGCCACTCAAACTGATCTCGCGCACCCGCGCCTCTTGCAAAAAGTGTTCGCCGCGAATATCGACGCCCCAGACTTGTACCGAAAAGTCAGCGCCCGTTCGTGGTTCGCCCCTGCGCTCGCCTAGTCGAACCAGTTCCAGTGACATACCGTCCTCGTGTAGCCCCATTTTCGGCCTCAGGCCAGTATGAGCGGGAAGCTTGCGTGTGCAAAGCAGAGGTGCAGCGGTAGACGTTCAAAAGTACGTGTCCGCAGTTCCAAAATGGGAATGTGCCGGAAGGGGAATGCTTAGAACAGGATGGCCCTTAAATGCTTTTGAGGATCTCCCGCTGCTTCTTGATAAGCGTTTGCGCGCCCTCGCGAGCCAACCCTAGCATTTTCTGAAATTGATCGTCATCAAATGCCTGATGTTCAGCCGTGGCCTGCACCTCGACCATCTTTCCCGCCGCAGTCATGACAAAATTCATATCCACATCGGCGCGCGAATCTTCTTCGTAGCAAAGGTCCAGCAAGACCTCGCCATCCACGATCCCTACGCTAATAGCGGCGATGAAATCCTTCAGCGGCAACGTTTTGAGAGTCCCTGCCTCAACCAGCTTTTGCAAGCCCAAGCTCAGCGCCACGAAGGCCCCTGTAATGGACGCCGTTCGTGTGCCTCCATCGGCCTGGATCACGTCGCAATCGATCACGATCGTGCGTTCTCCCACTCGGGACAAGTCAACCACCGCCCGCAGTGACCGCCCGATCAGCCGCTGAATCTCGTGTGTCCGGCCGCTGGGGCGTCCTTTGGAAACTTCGCGTGCCGTCCGCGTCAGCGTCGAGCGGGGAATCATCGCATATTCGCTGGTAATCCATCCCTTCCCGCTATTTCGCAGGAACTGCGGCACCGTCTCTTCAATCGACGCCGTGCAGATCACCCGTGTGTTGCCCACCTCAATCAGGGCCGATCCTTCCGCGGCGGGAATGAAATCAGGGCTGATCTTTACCGGCCGCAGTTCGTCCGGGGCACGATTGTCGGAGCGATAGAACATACCGGGATTGTAAATTAACCCACGTTATGACCCGGCATGCTTTCTCCGAGTCCCCAGCTACAGGCCCGATGTCGAGCAATCCTGATCGCCCGCGTCTATGGTCCGACGCTACTAGGCGTTCCCAACGTTGCCACCAGAGCGTTCATGGCGCTGACGTCATAAAAGTTGGTCAGTGAGGCATGGCCGGCCAGCGTGTCCCGCTGCTGCCCATCCACCAGGATCTTGACCTTCACCACTCCGGGAATATTCGCCGAAACAGTATGGATCAACGAGGCCACGGTGAGTTCCTCGACGAGCACCCCCGACCGATGCGCATCGGCGAACGCCGAATTTAGATCGATTACGGCGACTCCGGGATCAACCAGATACACGCTGCGAACGTCGGATCCCGGCGGAATCACATGCGGAGAATTCTTGTCCAGATAGATTGTCAAGAGCGCCCGAAGAAGCTCTTCCGCACGCTGCTGTCTTCCCGACGGCAAAGGAATCTGTGCACCCTCAGCCCGTAACGTGCCGTCGTCGTCGTAGGCGACGAATAACGTGACCTGCTCCGTTGGGCCAGCCACCGGTGGCGCCAGCGGTCGCGTATCTTTTGCCACAGCCGGAATCCTCGCCGCCGTTCGCCGCATGTGCCAGACATACACGCTCATTCCCAGAACGGCGATCAGAAGTACGGCAGAGGCTATCAGCAATTGACGGGAAATCATCGCGTCACTCCTAGTTGGTCGTGGATGGCTGCAATCGCAGTCGCCACGGCACTGGTCACGAGTTGCTGATAGTCAGGCGCGGTCAGTTGTTGCACGTCCGATCCTTGCGGAGCCACTTCCACTGCGATTGCAGGCAAAGTGATATTGTTCAATGGCCGCAACGGCGCTGCCAGCAATCGATCTGGAATCTGCCGCTTCTGCAGTTCCGCCAGCACGGCTGCGCCCGCCGACTGGCTCAGGCTCAAAGCTCCATGCTGCGCAGTGGACCACGCGCGAAACGGCCCGACATCATCTCCGTCGTAAGGAAGCAGTGCGGTATAAACTCGAACGCCGTGCCCCGACGATGCTGCGTGAAGCACAACGTAAATGGCGGCATGGCTCGCGTCGGTAATCGTTGCCCGTTGATCCAACGGAATGCTCGCATCCGAGTCGCGCAGCATCAACGTCGTCATGCCGCGGCTTTCGATTTCCTGCTTCAGACTTCGCGCCAGACCCAGCGTCACATCTTTTTCAGCGAGGTTTGGACCCAGGGCTTCTCCCCGATCGTCTCCGCCGTGCGAGGCATCAATCACGACGAAGTACCGGCGACCGATTTCCGGCAAAGACTGAGTGGCTGCTGCACCGGGCTGTGGAGCAGTTGCTTTGGATGTAGGGGTTTCGGGAGCCGTGGGTTGCGACGCCACTGCAGCGGGTGCAATCGTGATCGTGCGTCCGTCGCCAGAGATTGCTGTCGAGACCGGGGTTGTCGCAGTCACGGTAATGACGGCTGCCCCGTTGTTCTCGCTGTAATTCGCTGACGGAATCGTCTTGTTTCCGAACGTCAGCGTCGGCGATGCCGGAGCCACAACCGGCTCCCGCGTGAATGTCATGCGCACTGATCCCGGGCTGTTTGTGATCGCCGGATTCACCGGCGAAGTGAAATGAAACACCAGCCGCGCAGGATTGTGCGATGTCAGTAATGCCGTGAAATGTGTGGCCACGCTCCCAATGAATAGGCGGTGAGAATCCTCGTGCAGCGTGACTGGTCCACCAAGAAACCGTGGCAGCAACGATGGGATTGACGAAACCGGAACCAGACCGCGTCCATTTTCGAGGACAAACCTTCCGGTCAATTCCACATCCCGCCCCTGAATGCGCCCGCGAATCCTGCTGTTCTGAAAGTCGCCCAGGACGTTGTTGTACCGAATGCGCCAGCGCGATCCATCCGCCTTCGCCGTCACTGCGCCTAGCGGTTCCAGCAACTCGAGCAGTCCCACATAATCACGGTTGTCCACCAGCGTGAGCGGCAGCGTGTAATTTGCTGCGGTGGAGTATACGGAGAGATGTTTTTCAGGAGTTGCTGCGGGAAGCAGCAGAGTGAAGAAGAGAATAATAAGGATCGCCGACATCAGATCTCGTCGAAACCTTCTTCTCGTCTTCGCAAGAGCGGTTCCTGGACTGGCGCAGTTATTCGCCGACTCGCCGTCCTTCGCTGCTCGAAATCTACTCAAGCGCATAGACCGTCAGGCCGCTCAAGAGTTTGGGGTAGAAATCCGTGGATTTCTGCGGCATGACCTCACCCGCGAAAGCGATATCCCGAACTTGCTGCATTTTGCAGGGATTCATCAGGAACGCAATGTTGGCTTTGTTGGCCCGTACCCGTTCCAAGGCTTCGTTTGCATCGCGCAAATAGGCAAGGTTCTGCTGGTTGCGAATCGATTCCTCACTGAGTTGCAGTACGTCTTCCAATAAGCATTTGTGCAATTGCACTACATCCAGTGCCTGTTGGCGTGGGGAAAGTGTGTTCAGCAGCGGCGAGGCAGATTTCGGACGATGCAGCAGAAGCGCCCGATCTCGGCTGACGGCAAGCAGCGCGGTCCCGGATGATCCTCGTTCGCGCAACAATTCCGCCGCGCGCAAACCATCGATGTCGCTGTCCATCTCTTCCACGTCGAAGTGAGCGCGGGCCGACTGCTGGAATGACTCTACAGCAAAATTTTCCAGCCCATGCACAACGCGATGGGTCGGAAGCACGACTAGCCCGGGACTGTTCATATTGACAAACGTCATCATCACGTACTCGTACGGAGCATTTCCCCCCTCCCTGCCGCTTTCCGCGCGCTGCTCATTTCTATAATTCAGCGCCGTCTCGTACCGATGATGTCCGTCGGCAATGATCAGCTTTTTGTCCCGCATCTGCTCGCGAACCGAGCCGATGATCTTCGGATCTGCAATCTGCCATACCCGGTGGACAACCCCATATTCATCTTGGACCTCGACCTCCGGCTTGTATTGCGCTGCAACCATGGTTCGGTCAATTCCACCTGCGTCTTCATAGAGCATGAAGATCTGGCCAAAGTGGGCCCGAGTCGCGCGCAGTAAATCGAGCCGGTCAGCTTTGGGTTTGGCTAGGGTTTGCTCGTGCCGATGCACGATCCTGGCGGCGTAGTCTTCGATCCGGCCGGCGGCGATGAACCCGCGACGTTCCAGTTCGGCCGTGCTCCCCGGTGCGGTAAATCGCTGAGAATACGAGTAGATCGAAGGACTCTCATCCTGCCGCAAAATGCCTTCTCGCCGCCATTTTGCGAAATCGCTCGCGGCCCGTGTGTAGACGTTATTTCCCGGGCCGTCACCCTCACCCCGCCGTCCCAGGATGATACGAACTAGGTTGTACGGGCTGGCTGCGTAATAGCCCTCTTGCATCGCCGGAGTGATCTTGTCGTAAGGCTGGGTGACCGCCCGTGACACGTCCACGTGAGGCGGATCGTAGCGAAGCGCACGAAACGAAACGATGTCTGCCATGGAAACAGAAATTGTAACAAGATCGATTCCCGTTCTCGCACCCGCAGTTCGGTTTAGCAACGTAACTTTCTCGTTAATGCAGGCTGCTGCCCACCGAGATTCCGCCGCAGGCAGGCATTTTCGCGCAACATTTCAACCCCGAAATGTCTCCAATGAATGACAAAAAACCCTGCTCACGACACGGAAAGCTGTGGTAACATCCGCGACAAAGAGGTATTTATGGCCCGCCTGAACGATCAGCGCTGGTCATCTCGCCCAAGGGCCCTAGTTCAATTTTGCGTTTCGATCCTGTCTTGGGGAACGAGTTCGGCCGGTCTGTGTAAGTCCTTCATTGCCGCGGTTTTTGCGAGTCTGCTGATCATCGCATCGTGCTGCCTGTTTTCCCCTGGCGCTTATGGTCAAACCGACGTTGACGACGTCCATGTCACTCCGCGGACGATCGAAAAACCCAAGGATTTGCCAAAACCCAACACCAGTTCTGGGCTCCAGGCCCACGTGCGTGCTCTGAAAGTGGATGTGGATCTAGTCCTGGTTCCCGTCACCGTCACCGACCCCATGAACCGTCTGGTTACCGGCCTCGACAAGGAGAATTTCCAGCTTTACGAAGGAAACGCCCTGCAACAGATCAAGACCTTCTCCAGCGATGATGCTCCAATATCCGTGGGGGTCATTTTCGATTCCAGTGGGAGCATGAGCAGCAAGATGGATCGCGCCAAGGACGCGGTTATCGAATTCTTCAAGACCGCTAACCCCCAGGACGAATTCTTTATGATCACCTTCTCGGATGAACCTGAGGAGGTCAGCGATTTCACCAGTTCGATCGACGATCTGCAAAATCGGCTTCTCTATGCCGTTCCTCGAAGACGGACCGCTTTGCTGGATGCCATCTATATGGGCATCCACAAGATGCGTGAAGCCAAGTACCCGAAAAAAGCTCTGCTGATCATCTCTGATGGCGGCGACAACCATAGCCGCTATACCGAAAACGAGATCAAATCGCTGGTCAAAGAAGCCGACGTGATGATCTATGCCATCGGCATTTACGATCACTACTTCCAAACGGAAGAAGAGCGCCTGGGCCCGGCCCTGCTGAGTGAGATCACGGAGCTTACCGGCGGCCGTGCCTTCACTATCGATAATCCAAATGATTTAGCCGACGTGGCCACCAAGATCGGTATCGAGCTGAGAAATCAATATGTCCTCGGTTACCGGCCCAACAAGATCATCCACGACGGAAAATGGCGTAAGATAAAAATAAAGCTACTGCCTCCGAAAGGACTTCCTCCTCTTCGAGTTTATGCGCGGATGGGATATTACGCACCCGTTGAATAAGTGGACCAAATTTGTCTCGATAATTGCGGTCATCGCTTGGATCGGGACGCAGGGAGCGTTTGCGGCTCGGCCGCAGGCGCCCGCAGCCCAAACTGGCTCAGCGAGCCAGCCAGGCTCGGGAACGCAGCCACCCGCCCCCGATGCCGCTAAACAAAGCCAGAAAAGCTCTTCCGGCGACAATGGCGTCTTTGTTTTTCACAAGAATGTCGACGAAGTCGTGCTCCATGCGACCGTTGTGGATGACAAAAATCACCTGGTGACCAATCTCGACAAGAACAATTTCGTGGTCTACGAAGACGGCAAGCCGCAGAACATCATCTCCTTCCATCACGAAGATGTTCCTGTGGATATGGGCATTCTGATTGACAACTCCGGATCGATGCGCGAGAAGCGCGCCAAGGTGAATCAGGCAGCGTTGAACCTTGTTCGCTCAAGCAATCCCAAGGATCAGGTCTTCATCGTCAATTTCAATGACGAGTACTACCTCGACCAGGATTTCACCAACAACTTGCTCAAGCTAAAGGACGCGCTCGAGAAGATTGATTCTCGCGGCGGCACCGCCCTCTACGAGGCTGTAGTCGCATCTGCCGATCACGAGGCGAAAGAGGGAAGGCTCGACAAGAAAGTTCTGTTTGTCGTCACTGATGGCGAAGATAATGCCAGCCGTGAATCGCTGGAGCAAGCCGTCAAGCAATTGCAGGAAGAGAACGGGCCTCAGGTGTATGCCATCGGAATTCTCGGGGACGAGGAGCATCCTCGCCGCGCCAAGCGTGCCCTCGAGATCATTGCGGAGCGTACAGGCGGAATGGCTTTTTTCCCCAAGACTCTCGACGAAGTGGACCAGATCAGCCGCAACATCGCCAACGACATCCGGAATCAGTACACCATCGGATACAAGCCGACCACTCCCCGCGCCAATGGCGGATTCCGCCAGATCAAGGTGGAAGCCAAGGCCAAGGGCCACGGCAAGCTGACCGTCCGCACAAAAACCGGATACTACGCTGGAACGCAGACGGCCTCAATCAACGGAAACTGAGCCTGCTGCTTCATTTCCCGAGAGCCTCCAGCTTTTGTGACGCCGCATCAATGAGCCCAGCTTCGGCATCAAGTGCGCCGGCCACCCTTCCGATTTCTCGGTCAGCTTCGTCATAATGCTTTTGCTCGATGCCTTCCCGCACACCGGGCATCGTCTTGACGCCATAGCCGCTGTAGATCCCCGGCGCATAAATCAGGTGCTTGTACCATGGACGCCGCGGCAGCCCGGCCTCGTTGGTAAGCCGCCTCTCGCTCTCCATGAGCAACTGATTCAGAGCACTCAACTGTGTAGTTAGCGCTGGATCGCCGAAGTGGCCCCGCGCCTGATTGAATGCATCCCGATAACGCTCGGCACTCCGCTTGAGCGCATCATTCGCATTTTCCAGAGGAGCGAAGTTGAGATGTGGAGGAACCGCTTCGATCGCTGGAGCAACAGTGGGATGCCTCGGATCAAACGTCGCCTGGAAGACTCCTTCCTGAATTTCTTGATTTCGTTCCCGGACCTTCTCCTGCTTGTCGGACAGCAGTTTCTGCAGATCTTTTGTGTACTTTTGCATCGTGTCGGAAAAATCGGTGAATTCGTAGGGCAGCACCTCCGCATCTGCCAGGCGCATGACGGTTGTCAGCATCGTCTGCGACAGTGCCCGGCCATAGACGAAATTGGTATCCGAAAAATGTGTGTACCAGTAAAAGTCGTCGTAAATCGAGTGATAGATGCCCTGTTCATCTTCACCGCCGTAAGCTAGATCGAGCGTCGAGATTCCGACATGGTCGAGGAATGCCGTGAAGTCCGTCCCAGAGCCCAGCGCGCTGATGCGCATGTCAGGCCGCTCGCGGATCTCCTTTCTTTCTTCCGAAGACTTCGCTGTCGCGATCTGTGACAGGTGGTCCCGTTGCCACACCGTCATCTTGGTTTCAGGGTCTTGAATGTCCTTCGCAACCTGGTTAATGAAATGTTCAAGCGTGTGCGATCCGCCCATGCTCAGCAAGCCACGATCGTTTCCATCGCTGTTGATGTAAACCGCCGCGTGCTGCCGCAGTTCGTCGGCATGCGCCTCCACCCATTCGGTTGAGCCCAGCAGCATGGGTTCTTCGCCGTCCCACGCGGCGTAAATAATTGTCCGGCGCGGCTTCCATCCCTGCTTTAGCAATTCGCCCAGCGTGCGCGCTTCCTCCAGCAGGGGAGACTGGCCCGAGATCGGATCTTCCGCCCCATTTACCCATGCGTCATGATGATTGCCGCGAATGATCCACTCGTCGGCAGCTTCGGTCCCTGGGATTTTGGCGATAACGTCGTAAACCGGTTTGATGTCCCAGTTGAACGCCACCTTCAAATGCACCGTCGCCGGGCCGGGACCGACGTGATAAGAAATTGGCAGCGTGCCTCGCCAATCTTCCGGAGCCATGGGCCCTTTCAGCGCGGCCAGTAGAGGCTGGGCATCGCCATACGAGATAGGCAGCACCGGAATTTTCGTGAGGCTCTTTGCTTCCTGCAGTGTCAACCGCTTCGCATCCGGCGTCGCACCCACCCCCGGCGTCAGCGGATCACCCGGGCTCGCCGAGGCGAAATCCATCACACTGCCGCGCTGCACGCCATCCGCATTGCGCATCGGCCCGAGCGGGAACACATCGTCTTGCGTATAGCCATCGTCATGCGGTTCGGAGTAGATCAGGCAGCCAATCGCTCCATGCTCGGCCGCGACCTTCGGCTTCACCCCGCGCCACGAGTGATAGTACTTCGCAATTACGATCGCTCCCTTGACCGAAATGCCCAGCCGATCCAGCTTTTCGTAATCTTCCGGCAGACCGTAATTCACGAATACCAGCGGCGCGGTCACATCGCCGTCAATCGAATAGGCGTTATATGTTGGCAGTTGCTCCGATTTCTGATTCGAAGTGGGGTCCACGGATAGCGCCGGCTCTTCCAGCTTGGCCGTGAATTTCGTCGGCTCGACCATCTCCAGCACGCGCACCTTCGGAGTGGGAAACAGCACATCGAATCTTTCGATATGTGCGTCCAGCCCCCATTGCTTGAAGTGGGCGAGAATCCATTCCGCATTTTCTTTGTCGTATGCGGAGCCCACGTGGTGCGGACGCGCGCTCAGGTGCTGCATATACTCCCGCAGCCGTGCCGGATCCGGGACGGCGCGAGCCTTGGTCTCCCAGTCGCGCTCGGTCTGGCTGGAACTTGTCGAATACCCCGCAAGCACATCGGAGTTATCGCTCGCAACACCGGACGACGAGACGTTCAGGGCAAACAATAGCAGCACAGCGGCGAACTGTCGCATGGAGATCCTCCCCTGTTTGGGTGGCCGGATTATAACTGTTTGTGTTTCCCAAGGCTCATGCGTCAACCCGATTGACGCCGCTCCCGTCTCCTCTTACCCTGTAGGGTGCGATCGAAAGCCTCGGAACTGTCCCATCTGCGTGTCGCGGACGATATCACGCAACTCGTCGGCGAAACTCCTCTTCTTCACATGAAGCGTCTGGTGCCTGCCGGATCGGCCGACGTATTCGCCAAGCTGGAATATCTGAATCCGGGCGGCAGCCTGAAAGACCGCGCTGCCATTGGCATCATCCAGCGAGCCGAACGCGAGGGCAAGCTTGCCCCGGGAGGCACCATCGTCGAAGCTACCGCCGGCAATACCGGTATCGGCTTGTCGCTGATCGGCGCCAATCGCGGGTACCGGGTCAAAATTTTCGTTCCTGAGAATTTCTCGCAGGAAAAAGTCATGATCATGCGGGCCCTCGGCGCCGAGGTCACCCGCACCCCGGAAGCCGAGGGAATGACCGGAGCCATTAACCGCGCCAAAGCCGTGCTGGCCAGCGATCCCACCGCCTTTATGGCCGCGCAATTTGAAAATCCTGCTAATCCCGAGTATCACTACGAAACCACCGCTGCGGAAATTTTCCAGCAGATGGAAGGCAAAATAGATGCCGTCGTCGTCGGTTGCGGGACTTGCGGCACATTCACTGGAGTGGCCCGCTTTATGAAGGGGAACGTTCCAGGTGTGCTCGCCGTTGCTGTAGAGACGCAAGGTTCCGTCCTCGGCGGCGGCCCTTCGGGTCCGCATAAAGTCGAGGGCATTGGCGCCAGCTTCATCCCCAAAACATTCGACCGGACCGTCTGCGACGAAATCATGATGGTTACCGACGAACAGGCCTTCGGCATGGTCAGGCAGCTCGCAGCCAAAGAGGGAGTGCTGGCGGGTTCGAGCGGGGGCGCTGCCGTCTTCGCCGCGCTCAAAATCGCCCAGCGCCTCGGACCGGGCAAGCGGGTCGCCACCATCATTCCCGATTCGGCCGAGCGCTATCTGTCGAAGAAGATTTTCGAAGGCGGAATCTGAGTTACTGCCATTGTTGAGCTCCTGCAAGAACTGAGGATCGTCCCAATTCTATGAAGCATGCACGCAAGCCGGGCTTCGCAACGCGAGCCATTCATGCCGGGCAAGAGCCCGATCCCTTGACCGGCGCAGTCTCGGTCCCGATCTATCCCACTTCTACGTACGTCCAGCAGGGCATCGGCGAGCACAAAGGCTACGAATATTCACGCGTTACCAACCCCACCCGCACGCGCCTCGAAGAAAATCTTGCCTCACTCGAAGGCGGAGTCACTTCGCGAGTTTTCGGCAGCGGCATGGCTGCGATCAATGCGATAGCTTCCATGTTGAAGGCCGGAGATCATGTGGTCTGCGGCAACGATCTCTACGGGGGCACCCCACGCCTGTTCAACAACGTCTGGGTAAATTTCGGGCTGGAATTTTCCTACATCGATACCACCGATCCCCGCAATGTCGAGCGCGCGATTCGCAGGAACACGCGCCTCGTCTACATCGAGACGCCGACCAATCCTCTCATGGCCCTCAGCGACATCGCTGCCATCGCCGCCATTTGCCACAAAAAGAAATTGGAACTGGTCGTCGACAACACCTTCATGTCTCCGTATTTTCAGCAGCCTATCGCGCTGGGTGCGGACATGGTTATCCATTCCACCACGAAATTCCTGAACGGACACAGCGACGGCCTGGGCGGCGTTGTGGTCTGCTCCAAGCCGGAGCAGGCTGAGAAACTGGCCTTCCTGCAGAAAGCCGCAGGCGCGATCCTCTCACCCTTCGAGTGCTGGCTGATCTTACGCGGAGTTAAAACCTTGGCCGCACGCATGCAGATTCACGACCGAAACGGCCGCATCGTTGCCGACTTCCTCGCCTCTCATAAGAGGGTGAAGAAGGTTTTTTATCCTGGACTTAAGGATCATCCGCAACACGAACTGGCCCAGCGCCAGATGAGCGGATTCGGTTCGATGATCACCTTTGAAACCGGGTCGTTGAAGAATGCCAATAAGATGTTGAAAGCGGTCCGCATCTGCTCGCTCGGCGAGTCGTTGGGAGGCGTCGAGACTCTGATCTCCCATCCCGCCACCATGACCCACGCCGCGCTCGGCGAAAAAGGACGCAAAGAAATTGGCATCACCGATGGTTTGGTCCGTATTTCTGTGGGCATTGAGGACGTGGATGATCTCCTCGAAGATCTGGACCAGGCGCTGAACGCAATCTGAAATCCTTAAGCAATACCACCGAAGTCATGCGAGGGGCCTGGTCGTGAAAAATATTGTCTTCTTA